>NZ_JBGQOK010000008.1:0-169205 GCF_052119605.1 Leeuwenhoekiella sp. W20_SRS_FM14
ATTTTTTCAAAACCATCCTGTACCGGAGCTTGTGCTTCTGTTTGGTTCATTGCAACATCTTGAGATGTTTCTTGTGCGGTCATATTTTGAGCTGCAAAAAGCATTGTTGTTGCGGCTGCTACAGTCATTACTAACTTTTTCATAATTTGATATTTTAGATTAACACCTAAGTGTCGTGATTTATAATACTTACTTTTTACTTTAGATTACTTTAAAGTAACCCATTTTCCTTCTGCGTTGATATATGCTGTTTCAGCTTCAGCGCCTTCTGCCTGTAACATCAACTTATACACTCCTAATTCTTCATTAAAGAATGCCTCGGTCACTTCAGAACCTGCTTTGTCTGCCGTTACTGCGTTTGTAACAATCTCGGGAAGTGCAGCTGTTTCTATTTTTTCAAAACCATCCTGTACCGGAGCTTGTGCTTCTGTTTGGTTCATTGCAACATCTTGAGATGTTTCTTGTGCATTCATATTTTGAGCTGCAAATATCATTGTTGCTGCCGCTGCTACTGTCATTACTAGATTTTTCATAATTGTGTTATTTAGAAAGTGCACGTTTGTGCAAAAATTTATATTGATTATTTAATTGAATTTTTATTTAACCTCAACCCATTTTCCTACTTCATTTATGTAAGCAGTTTCAGATTCTAGATCTTCATTAGTTAGCGTGAGTTTATATACTTTTAATTCAGCATTTAAAAAAGCCTCATTAATCGTAGCCCCAGCTTTATCAACCACTACAGCATCTGTAACGATTTTAGGCAATTCTGAAATTTCTATTTTTTCAAATCCATCATTTACCGGAGCTTGAACTTCTGTTTGATTTAATGCTATATCCTTATTTTCAGTATCCTGAGCATTTACCTTTTCACTTGCAAAAAGTAACGTTGCTGCTGCTGCCACTGTCATTATTAAATTTTTCATTTCTGTATTTGTTTATTAGTATTTTGAAAATTAAGCTTGTTTACTCTCAAACTCATTTAGGTATATAACAAAACTGTACCAAGTACAACTAAGCCATCTCTTATAACTATATTGTATTGAAAAACAGGTAATTGAACTCAACATCACTAAATGATGGAATGTGTGGAACTTGTAGAATCTGAATATATTCCACAAAAAAAGTGTGGAAATTCTCCACACTTTTAAAATCTTGACCGGTACATTTATAAACTGGGCGGCCTTCGGTTTGCTTTTTTATCTGCTGTATACTTCTTTGTATCAAGTCGCCTCTTTTTAGAAGCTAAAGAGGGTTTTGTTTTTTTTCTATGCTTCGGAATTTTTAATCCTGCTTCCAAGAGCCTTACCAGGTTCTTAAATACCTCTTCTTTGTTTTTGTGCTGACTGCGACTTTGATCGTATGATAGCACCAGTGAACCCTCGGTAGTAAGTTTTGAAGATAAACGTGCACTCAGACGATCTTTTTGTACCTCATCAAATACTGTTGTGTCTTTTAAACTCCAGTGTAGCATCACTTTAGTTGAAGTTTTATTTACGTGCTGACCTCCGGGCCCGCTACTGCGAACTGCTTTAAAATCACATTCTGAAAACAGTACGTCTTTATTCATCTAGCTCTGGTGCGAAGGTTTAAGCAAATCATTTACCGTTTTTACAGGATTGAATGTTTCTAGAGGAACCTCAACAAATAAAGTGTTCCAGCGTGCCATCGCGCCATTCCACAATCCCGGAAGCTCTAATGCTTTAATCTCTGTACCGCCATCTGTTTTATATGCGATAAATGCCAGGTCTGGATTTACATAATCAAGCAAATTGTATTTCTCTCCTTTATAATTACGCACACCTGCTACAATATCTACCGGATTAAAATGAGTTGAGTTTTTAAAAATCTCTTCCTGCTTAGCATCTTTAGTATTTACCTGTGCACTTTCAATAATCTGCAGCGCTATCTTGCCATTTTCATCTTCAACCCAAAACGGACCTCCGCCAGGTTCTCCTTCATTTTTAACCATACCACAAACTCGTATGGGTCTATCTAAAATTTCAGCTAGATATGTTTTCTTTTCAGCCATTGAAAAATTAGAATAATCATCACTTATACGCGTACTAAATTCGGTTTCTAAAAACGTAACGAGCGCTTCGAGCTCTGCTTCTGTAATGGTGTCGTTTGCCAGTAAACCTGCATATTTAAAAACCTGCTCCTGCTTTGCAAGTAACACACCCGCAAGTGTGCGTTTACTTTTTGCTAAATTCTCAATTCTATCGTTAACAAGGACATTGTCTATGTTTTTAATAAATATCACATCTGCATCAACATCATTTAAATTTTCAATTAATGCACCGTGACCTCCTGGTCTAAAAAGTAACGAACCATCATCTTTACGATACATTTTATTGTCTAAAGTAACTGCGATAGTATCTGTTTCTGGCTTTTGAAAAGAATAATCAACCTCAAAATGGGTATTTGTTTTTGTACTTACTGAAGTTTCTACCTCTTTTAATTGTGCTTCAAAAGCCTCTTTATGTTCTGGAGATACAGTAAAATGTAATTTTGCCTGATCATTTTTTGCAGCGTAAGCAGCCGCCTCGTACAGGTGTTCTTCAAAAGCGGTTACACTATAAGAACCGTAATAGTGAAAAGGGATTAAACCTTTAGGCAAATTGCCAAAGTCTTCACCTTCGGCACCCATCATTTTCTTTACAAATGCATACTTTTTTGAGTTTTCATCAGCCAATTCTGCATCACTTAGATGATCTATTATTCTATTATAAAAAGGAAATTTCTCATAGTTATCAAAAAAGACTTTCATAGCCTTACTACCGGTACGTTCTAGATATGCATTAACTGATTCTTTTTCTACATTATAATCTTCCAGAAATTTAAATACACTTTTAAACATACGACTGGCAGCACCAGAGGCTGGTGTAAATTTTAGAATTTCTAGATCTGCCTTCTTTTGTTCATAAACATCACGATAGGTTAACGCCTCCTGATCTGAAAGCTGAAAAATACCGTCTGATATTGTTGCTGCAGAGACCAGCTTAACATTAGGTACACCATTTACAAAAAGTTCTATTTGAGAGGCTACTTGTTTTGTAGTTAAACCATGTTCTCTGATTTCGCTGATTTCTTGGTCTGTAAAATTCAAGGTAGTAAGTTGTTAATTTGGTTAATAGCTGTTTTTAAGCGTTGCTGAACAGTTCCTTTTAAAAGCACGTATGGCCTGTTGTTACTAATCAATGCCTGTTCAAAAAGATCAAACATTTCCTGACGTTGCTCTGGCCTATCTCGTAAGTCATCTGCCTCCCAGGGTATATCAATAAAAGTTAAGAGATAAAGATCATACTTATTTTTGAGCGCTGCTTCAGCAACAAAAGGATCACACCAACCCTCATAATAAGCTTCACTATAAACTTTTGTCTCTAACAGATCTGTATCACAAAATACTAATTTAATGCCGGTTTGTACTGCGTCATTCTCTAGTTTAATCTGTCCTCTTGCGATGGGAAGTATATCTTTAGGCTCACAAATTGTTTTTTGAGTCACCCACTTCTCTTGAAGGTATTCGCGAGCATACTCGGGTACCCATACCGTTTTATAATATTCAGATAGTGCTCGTGAAAGCGTTGTTTTACCACTACTTTCTGGTCCAAACAGCACAATTTTTATACAATCACCGGGTTGTTGTTCAGGTATTTTTTCCACGCAATAAAACCATAAATAGCTAGAATAGTAAAAATAATATATTGAAAACTGGTAAATGTGAAGCCTTTGTGAAAATATAAGGGCACAGAAATTATATCTCCCACTATCCAATAAATCCAATTCTCAATCTTACGCTTAGCCATAAGCCACATCCCAACAAAAAATATAGCTGTGGTTATCGTATCTACATACGCCGTCCAACTATTCCACTTGTCAAAATACGTGTAGACACAAAACACAAAAATGAGCGTTAATATAAAAATGAGAGCAGACCATTTATGTTCTGTTAACGTAGTTCGCGTTATAGGCGTAACATGTTTTGCATCTACTTTACGCGTCCAAATGTACCAGCCATAAACACTCATCGCAAAATAATATGCGTTAATCATTAAATCGCCCAGCAAACCCCACTTTGCTAACAGATACACAAAAATTGCTGTGCTTATCATCCCCGAAGGGTAAACCCAAATATTGTTCTGCTTAGAAAACCAGACAGAAAGGAGTCCAAAAACAACCGCTATAATTTCTAAGACTACAGAAGTGGTCTCGTATTCTGCATATTGACCAAATAGAAAATCAAAAATGGGGCTCATAGTCGCTGCGGTCAGATTTTACGATTTTTATGTATAAAAGACCTCGCTCTACCGCTTCTAAAGCAACTTTCATTTCTTTCTGAAGTACAGTCATTACCGCATCATAATCACCATAAACCTGTGTACTTAAAGGATTTTCTAAAACGATTAGCCCAGATGCACGCAAACTTTTAATAAAATCTATAATTGCCGGCTCGTAATCGTCCTGGAGTGGCGTTAATGTAAGTTCTACTGAAATGTTCATGAGTTTTATTATTTTATTTCTGCGATAATATAGAACTATCTCAACAATACGAGGGTCTTAAAAATCGCCTTTTTCAAAAGCATTTCCTACCACAACCATATCTGCTCCTGCGCGATATGCATCTTGCAACTGCTGTTGAGTGCGTATTCCGCCTCCTACAATTAAGGGTATTGTTATCGCTTTTTTCACAGCTTCTATAATTTGTACGGAAACCCGATTCACAGCTCCACTACCCGCCTCTAAATAAATTAATTTTTTGCCAGAATATTGCCCCGCAAGTGCAGTATTTACAATGAGATCAATATTGTTTTGAGATAGCGGCTGAGTGTTGCTTACCCGCTGAACTGCTGTTTCTATACCGCCGTCTATTAAAATATAACCGGTAGGTATAATCTCTATATCTGTATCTCTAAGTATTTCTACAGACTTTATTTGCTGATGTATGAGGTATTCTGCATTGTCCCCAGAAAGTAAACTTAAAAAAAGTAAGGCATCTGCTTCTGCTGTAATATGCCGGTAATCTCCTGGAAATAATACAACCGGTAATTTACACTGTTCTTTAATATAACGAACCGCTACTTGCGTTTGAGATTGAGTCGCTGTACTACCTCCTACTAAAATGTGTGTGACGTTTTTTGGAATTCGCTTTAGCTGATTATCAATAGCCTTATCATCAAATTCTTCGGGGTCAAATAAGATTGCAAAGAGAGACTGCCTGTTTTGTGCTGCATTTTGAAAATGCGTGTAGACTTCTTTTTTACTTTTCTTTAAATTTTTGATCATAAAGCCAAAGCATATACACAGGTAAAGCCTTCAAACTCGAGAAAATCAACACTGTACTCACTCTGACTCCCGTGATAATTTATAACCGCTGTTGATTTATTGTCATCAAAATCAAAATCAGCTACATTAATATGTTGTAGAAAGCTGAGCCCTTTAACCCCGTATATTTTATATAATGATTCTTTTGCTCCCCAAACAATGGTGAGTTTGCGCACAACCGCTTCATCATTAGCAAGGGTTTTGTATTCTTTTAACGGAGTAAAGCGAGATGCAATACGTAAGATTTTATCGCGCTGCATTTCAATATCTATACCTACTTCAGCAGTATCACTAACGATTATTGCCGTAAAATTGTAGGAGTGTGTTATTGAAATATGCTTACCGTCCTTAAGATGCGGCTTTCCATTCTCTGTATAGTATAAATCCTGATCTGTATAACCTGCAACGTGTAAAAGATGTCTAATACTCAAAAAACCTCTGCGGTGTAATTCTGACTTCATACTGTCAAAGCGAGCCTGACAATGCGGAGTAAGATTTACAGATTTAGCTAAAACTTCAAGAGGCTCTTCCACTTTCCAGATATAAACTTGAGTGGTTGGATTAGGTGTTATTGTTTTGAAAAGTGGCACGTTAAGTAGTGATTATTACGTATTTTTGCAAAAAATAAGAATTGTAAATATAAGACTATGTCAACGAAAACAGTACAGTATGTACCTTATAAAGTTAAAGATATTTCTTTAGCTGCTTGGGGTAGAAAAGAAATTGAATTAGCTGAGGCAGAGATGCCGGGACTTATGGCTTTGAGAGAAGAATATGGTGCCGAGCAACCGCTAAAAGGAGCGCGTATTGCAGGATGTCTGCATATGACAATTCAAACCGCAGTATTAATTGAAACACTTGTTGCACTAGGTGCAGATGTGACCTGGAGCTCTTGTAATATATTTTCTACACAAGATCACGCAGCAGCAGCAATTGCAGCAGCGGGGATTCCTGTGTATGCCTGGAAAGGTTTGAGTGAAGAAGAATTTAACTGGTGTATTGAGCAAACGCTTTTCTTTGGTGAAGACCGTAAGCCATTAAACATGATTCTTGATGATGGTGGTGATTTAACAAATATGGTACTTGATGAGTATCCTGAGTTAAGTGCTGCAATTAAAGGTATTTCTGAAGAGACTACTACGGGTGTTCACCGTTTATACGAGCGCGTTAAAAAAGGTACTTTACCAATGCCTGCTATAAATATTAATGACAGCGTTACAAAATCTAAATTTGACAACAAATACGGTTGTCGCGAAAGTGCTGTTGATGCAATTCGTCGTGCAACAGATGTGATGCTTGCCGGCAAACGTGTTGTAGTTTGTGGTTATGGAGATGTAGGTAAAGGTACAGCTGCTTCTTTTAAAGGTGCAGGTTCTATTGTTACGGTTACTGAAATTGACCCTATTTGTGCATTACAAGCTGCAATGGACGGTTTTGAAGTTAAACGCCTAGAGACCGTTGTAAGCACTGCAGATATTGTGATCACTACTACAGGAAATAAAGACATTGTACGTGCTGAGCACTTTAAAGCGATGAAAGATAAAACCATAGTTTGTAACATAGGCCACTTTGATAATGAGATACAGGTAGCCTGGTTAAATGAAAACTACGGTTCTACTAAAGATGAGATTAAGCCACAGGTTGACAAATACACGATAGACGGTAAAGATATTATTCTTCTTGCTGAAGGTCGCCTTGTAAACCTGGGTTGTGCAACAGGTCACCCAAGTTTTGTAATGAGTAACTCATTTACAAACCAGACTTTAGCACAAATTGAACTTTGGAAAAATTCTGCTAACTATGACAATGATGTTTATATGCTACCTAAGCATTTAGATGAGAAGGTAGCCGCTTTACACCTAGAGAAAATAGGTGTAGAACTTACCGAATTAAGCACAGAACAAGCTGAATATATTGGAGTTACGGTTGAAGGCCCTTTCAAACCGGAGTATTACAGATACTAAGCTTGCCAAAATTAGGGTTCAAAAATCCTAAGCCCCGACATATTAAATATGTCGGGGCTTTTTTTATGTAAAAACTTGCCTATATCATTTATAATTATATTTTTACATTAAATCTTAAAGTTTTATTAATGAAACACATCTACAAATTACTGTTACTAAATTTAATTGTCGCTTTGTCGGGTTGCGCTTCCAGATATCGATTAATTGAACCCCAATCTATAAACTACATCAGTACTGCTAAAAATCAGGATCTGCAATTAGATTACAAATACGATCTTCTTGAAAAAAAGTACGCTAAGAAAGAAGCAAAAAAAGGAGTTAAACTAGTAGCATTAAAAATTACCAATAACTCTACTAACGATATTGTCTTTGGAAGAGATGCCGTAATTGCTTATCAAAACGGAAACGAGGTCTATATAATGGATCAGGCTGACGTATTTAAAGCTATTAAACAAAGTCCGGCAAGTTACCTTTGGTATTTATTATTAAGCCCTGTAAGTGTTTATTCAACTTCTGCATCTAATGGTCCTTACGGTTACGAAGAAAACACAAACTCTTTTCCGGCAGGGTTAATAGTTGGACCCGGCCTCGCAGGAGCAAATATGATTGCTGCGGGTTCTGCTAACAAAAAGTTTAAAATAGAGCTGGAAGAATATAATTTATATGGAAAAACAATTGCTGCCGGGGAAACAAAATTCGGATTAATTGGCATAAAGTCTGAAAGTTATGACGCTCTACAACTAAACTTAAAGAATTAAATACAGCATTTAATAATACAGCAATAACCTTCACAGTATTGTGAGGGTTATTTTTAGGAGCCTTTGCTGCGCACAGATGGTACTTAGGAAGCCCTATTTTATGGAACATTCTTTTTATCCTAACTGCAGGATTCTTTGTAGTAGGATGGATAATTGATGGTGTCGAGATTATTACAGGAACATATCCTGGTTTATAATTAATAACACTTAAAAAGCAAAACCCCTCTTAGATATTTAAGAGGGGTTTTTTAATTTTCAACCTATTTTTCTTTACTACTTCAGCTTGGCTAAATCATAAAAATAAAAAGTACCGTCGTCATTCATCGCTACAAACAAGCCGTTTTTAAATGTACTATTGAGAGGTACCGTTACCACATCACAACCGTCTGTTTCTGTCGTTGTAAGATTTAAAGCCTTTATAAAAGCATTTGTTTTGCGATCATAAATGTTAAACTGCCCCCGTTGCTGGTCTGATACTATTAAAAAACCTGTGCCATCTTCATAAGTTGCAATCGCTATACCCTCAATATCATTCTGAAAATCTGCAAATCCAAAAGAGCTTACCTGCTCATTACCCTTATCAGGTTCTGCAAAATATTTTTTAATACCATCTCCTTCATCTGAATAATAAATAAAACCCATCGCATCATCTACCGCAATAGCTTCAATTTCCTTTTTACCACTAAATTGACCAAATTTACGTACCAGGTCAAACCCTACTAAACTGTCTGATTTTGTCGTGATTTTATACTGATATAAGTAGTTTTCTAAAGGCCCAGATTTTCGACCTACAATCGCATAGAATGAGCTATCAATTGCCGACTTGTATAAACTCACACCCATAGGAGATTGAAAATCTATATTGGGATTGTTATCATCTGCAAATACCGGAAATCCACCACCATCTAAAGGTTTCATATCAGGAACCGAATAGATGCGCAACATTTTACGTTCCCTCTCAGTAAAAGCAATGATATCTGTCGTAGTAGAATCAGTCACAGGAAAATTGTAACGCAGATCTACATTGTTAGGTCTTTGAATACCGCGAATGGTTTTTGATGCTATAATCTTTCCGTTGAGATCAAAAGCATAGATCGCTCCATCACTTTCTTTATCTGTACCAAAAACAATACTCTGCGATGCATCTTCAGGATTTATCCAAATCGCAGGGTCATCTGTATCATATTTAACGTGCTCTGTTATTAGATCGGGTTTAATCTCAGGCAGTTGAGATTTACTACTTCCGCAGGAAATCACTATAGAAATACCGCTTAGAAATGCTATAATTTTGAAGTTTTTCATTTTAAAATAAGTCATATTTGACACCAAAGGTTAAACGCGTATTGTAGTATTCCATCTGCATAGTCCTATCCTGCACTCCTTGATAATAACGCAAAGGCTGATTTGTAATATTGTTGAGGTTTGCAAATACCTGAAGATTTTTAGATAAGAAAACAGTTGCATTAAGATCTAAAAAGAACTGCTCATCATAAAAACGATCTTCAAAAGCATTACCTCCTAATTCGTCTAAATAAGCATCAGAATAATTACCAGATAAGCGAGCACTAAACCAGCTGTCACCATAAGATAATGAAGCATTAAACATATTAGGAGAAGAGCCCGGTAAATCGAGATCACCGCGCAAGTCACCATCTTCATTTGCAATACCCTTAGCTTCAGAATTTAGATAGGTGTAGTTTACATAGATACCAAAGTTCTTGAGGAAACCCGGCAGGAAATCTAGCTGTCGCTGAAAAGCAACTTCAGCCCCAAAGATGGTTGCTTTGTCACCATTTAAAGGCTGAAATAACTCTATACCATCTTCCTGATCTGTTTTTTGAGTGTAAATAAAATCCTGAATATTTTTGTAAAACACTCCGCCTGAAAGAATCCCTACAGACTCAAAATATCGCTCTGCCATAAAATCAAAATTCATAGAAGTTGTAGGTTCTAATTGCGGATTTCCTATTGAGATCTCATCGTCTTCGCGTTGCCTGTAAGGCACCAGATCTATATAATTAGGCCTGGCTAGTGTATTTGTCCACGCAAAACGCAAAACTGTTGATTCTGAAGCATTGTATTTAAAATGCACTCCCGGCAGTATATTAGTATAGGAGCTCTCATCATCAATCTGTGTAACATCTTCTGGCTCATCTACATTAAAGCTATTTCCAGTACTCTCAATGCGCGTATTCTCAATTCTTAAACCTATTAACACGTCAAGTTTTTCGGTAAGCTTTTGATTAGTCATTAAATAACCTGCAAACACATTTTCTGTCACGTCAAAATTATCACCCAGATATTCATCAGGCACAGCCTCACCTTCAATAGCTGTTACATCTTGTAGATTTAAACCTCCTAAAAATTGTGGGGATGCAAAAACACCGGGTTTATATTGAGATCCTGCAAGAAAATCGTTACCACTATAATTACGTTGCTCTACAAGAGACAGATTATCTAAAGTGCCGGTAAGCGGTGCATATTCAAAGAAGCTATTGTCTCTATTCTTATTTTTAAAACGACCACGAACACCAAATTTTATACTCCCACTTTCGGTATTAAAAAAGTCTGCCGGGAGCTCAAAATTGGCAAAAAAGTTAAGGTCCTTTTCTTCTGTAAATTGATATTCTTCAGTCAACTCATCAAATTCGAAATTTGTGAAATCTTCTGTTTCTTCGGGCATATGCAATGGGTAACGTGTGTCAACAACTTCATTGTTTATACCATATTCTGAAGCGTAAACTAAATAACGCTCATTAGGCCGTTCTTCAGATGCTTTTGCAAAAGAACCCATCCAGGTGAATTTAAGATTTCCAAAAACGTGATTTCCTCCCAGACTATAGTTCTGCATACGCTGATCTTCAAGACGTCTGTTTTGATTTCTTCCACCGGGGATACCTCCTTTAGTTTCTCTTTTTGCTTCAACCGGAAAACGCGAAGGCGTATTGTTAACCAAATCAAAATCACTTTCAAGAATATCTTCGGCATCTAAAACCTCAGAAGAATAGGCAAAACGATTCTCCCGATCATCACGCCAGTTATACATCGTTTTTAAATAAATCTCATTATTCTCATCTATATTGTAGTCTAGGTTTGCAGAAAAACTGCGTCTTACTCGTTGAACAAGATATTTACGCGTTTCAAAAACAGCCGCATACGGATTGACGTCAACCTCTGTCTCCTCACCAGCTGCGTTTGTATATTCAAACGTATCTGCCCACTCTGCTTCTACATTATCACTCCCAAAATCGTTGTCATTTATAGATGCAGAAATAAGCCAGCCAAACTTTTTGTTTTTTGAACGATCGCCTACAAGAAACGACCCGCTTAGAATACGTTTATCTGTAATAAAATTTATTCCACTTCCACCCGTGGCAGAGAGTCTAAAGCTTTGCGGAGTAGATCGTGTTACAAGGTTTACAGAACCACCTAAAGCATCTGCATCCATATCTGGCGTTACAGCTTTATTGACCTCTATGGTTTGTATCATATCAGACGGAATCAAATCCATCTGTACATTTCTATTATCTCCTTCTGCCGAAGGAATACGGCTTCCGTTTAAGGTTACCGAATTTAACTGTGGAGCCAGACCACGTACAATAATATTTCGCGCTTCTCCCTGATCTATCTGCATCGTAATACCCGGAATACGCTTTGCCGCATCACCTATATTGGCATCAGGAAACTTACCTATCTGATCTGTAGAAACAACATTAGTAATATTAAGATTATTCTTTTGTGTATTAAGTGCACGCGATTGCCCACCAGAACTATAACCTATAACCTGTACATCTTCTAATTTAGTCTCTTCTGAAGTTAACAAAATAGATATCGTTGTTGTTTTACCACTAGTGACATCTACCGGCACAAACATATCTTTAAAACCTAAATATTTAATAGCAAGTGTATGGCTACCTTCAGGAATATCAAGAAAGGTAAATTTTCCGTCCTGGTTAGAAACCGCTCCTTTATTTAAGGCTTCAATCATTACTGCGGCGCCCGGAACATTTATTCCATAATCATCTACAATCACGCCTTGAATACTACTGTTTTGCGCAGATAAACTTGTACTACTAAAGGCAAAAAGCAGCGTTACACTGAGCAACTTTAAACTGGTAATAATTTTCATTTTTTTGGTGTTTAGTATTTTTTCAAATTTACCTGAGCCCTTTAAACACCTGCTAAAATTAAAAGCAACAAATTGTAAAGATTGTAAATTTTGAAAGCTACACCAGGGCAACAATTACCTAAACTTTACACAAAACTAACATCTTGTTAAAGAATAACCCTCCTTTATAACCTGAGCATAAAATTCACTAATTCTTCCTGTGTTTCTATGGGTAGTTTTCTGCGTAAACGATACCTCGCAACTCGAACGCTGTCTGCCGTAATTCGTAAAATAGAAGCGATCTCTTTTGACGATAAATTAAGTCTTAAAAGCAAACATAAACGCAACTCAGTTGCCGTAAGTTTATGTAACGTAACTTCACTTAAATTTTTTGTAAAGTGGGGATGAATTTCTTCAAATAGAACCATAAATTGGTTCCACTCATTATCTTCTGCAAGATGAAGATCTAATTCTTTTGATAGGGCTTCTAATTTTACAGGAAGATCCATTCGTTTACGAGAACTTAGTTTCTGAAGTGTTCCCGACACCTCTTCTATCAATTTATTTTTTTGAGAAATGCTTAAGCTGTATTTAGAGAGTGTAGCTGTTTTAAGCTGAATTTCATTTTGTAAGTATTGCTCCTGAGCAACCTTATGTTCTATTTCAGCTTCTAGAGCACGTTGTTTATACGCGTGAATCTTGGCAATTAAGCTCCTTCTTCTTTTCTGAATATAAAGAACCAAAACACATGAAACGACCGCAACGAGTGTAAGCAGGATGAGAATAACTAAATTAGCTTTTGCCGTCTTGTTTTTTGCTTCAAGCAAATTAATTTGAGCTTGTTTCTCTTTAGTGTCAAAAATGGTTTGAAGCGCATTTAGCTGATTAAAATTTTGAGAATAAAACTGCTGCTCTACACGTTTTTGATATTCAGACAAATAGTGATAACCCTTTTCAAAATCATTTTTTAAAATGTAAGTTTTAGAAAGATCTTTATAGGCACTTTGTATTTGATGTGAATTGCCATACTGCTGTGCAAGATTTAATGCCGCTGTTGTTTTTATCAGGGCATTCGTGTAATCTTGAGTCTTTCTGTAAATATCTGCCAGATTATTAAGAGCATTTATCTGCGACTCATCATTTGTATTTTTAAAATACACAAAAGCCTTTTCAAAGTGACTGTACGCTTTATCATACATTTTAAGGTCCTCATAGATACTTCCTAAATTTTCATTTACTATGGCCTGCCCATATAAATCATTTTGCTCATTATAAATTGCATAGCTTCTGTTTTGATAAGTCAACGCTACGAGGGGTTCACCAAGCTTTTCTTTGCACGTACCTATTAACCGTAAACTTTTAGCTTTTTCAATAGATAAATTATTTTCTGATGCAATCTCAAAAGCTTCTTTTAAATAGTGTAGAGCCTTTGTATAATTATTTAATAATATATAAATCTCCCCAAGATTATTTTTAATACAAGACTTAGTTTTATATGCTGTTTTTGAGCTATATCTGTATGCTAAGTTATAATTCTCGACTGCTTCTGTGTAAATCTGAGATTGTTTATATAGCGATGCGCGGTTTAAGTATGCTTCAACAATTTTATTTCGATCTGATTGTTTTAATGCAGTATCTAATTCTAATTTATATACATAAAAGAGAGAGTCTGAAAAATGCTGAAAAGATTTATCAATAGACTGTGCCTGTATTAAAGCATAAGGAGCCATAATACAAAGTAATGTAATTAAAAGTAGGGTTCTCAATGGGTTGAATTAACATACTAAGATAAAGTAGCGGTGTTAAGTCTGTATTAGGTAAAGTTTAAACTATAAACAAAAAAAGGGTCTCTTTCAATCTGAAAGAGACCCTTTTAAATAATTATATAAGTTTTACTTATGCTTCTGCAGCTGGTACTATAGAAACGTAAGATTTGTTGTCTTTCTTTTTAGTGAATTTAACAACACCGTCTACTCTTGCGTGTAGTGTATGGTCTTTACCACCATAAACGTTTTCACCTGGGTGATGCGTGTTACCACGTTGTCTAACGATAATATTACCTGCTATAGCAGCCTGACCACCAAAAATCTTAACACCTAAGCGTTTTGATTCTGATTCTCTACCGTTTTTCGAACTACCTACTCCTTTTTTGTGAGCCATCTTATTTTAAGTTTTTAGTAGATTATTATTTACTTAAAGCTTCAATTAATTCAGCCTTCTTCATTGAAGAATATCCTTCAAGTCCTTGTTCTTTAGCCATCTCTCTCAATTCAGCAACAGTGTTGTTACTTAAATCGTCATTAGATTCACTTTTAGCTTCAGCTTTAGGAGCTGCGCTTTCAGTTTTAGCTGCTTTTTTACCTCCTTTTAATGAGATATCACCTATTAAAAGTTCAGTTAAAGATTGACGGTGACCGTTTTTCTTTCTGTAACCTTTACGTCTCTTCTTTTTGAAAACGATAACCTTGTCTCCTTTTAAGTGACGAGTGATTGTTGCTCCTACTAGAGCTCCTTCTATAGCCGGGGCGCCTAAAGTGATGTTGTCACCATCTCCTGTCATAAGAACTTTATCGAAAGAAACATCGTCTCCTTCTTCTCCTGACAAACGGTTTACAAATACCTTTTGATCTTTTGCAACTTTAAATTGCTGCCCTGCTATCTCTACAATTGCGTACATAGCGTAATGATTAAATAGTTTTTAAAATCTTAAACCTTTAGATTTAAGAGGGCGCAAATATACAGCTATTTACTTACAATCCAAACCAATGGTAACATTTAAAATTGACTTATTTAGCTCTTTTAGTTGTATTCCAACTTTGTTTAAACAATTGCATAAAGCTCAAGGTTAGTACAGCGCTGGTCGCAAAACCCATAATGGCAACTACAAATACAACACTTCCCAGGCTAGTGTCATACGTACTCTCCCATCTGCCTATCATAATATCTAGATAATCAGGATTTATATTACCCGCGTACAATGCAAAAAATGCTGTAAACAATATTGTAGAAACAAAACCGGTGACAATTCCTACAGAAAAACCATCACCATATTCAAATTCTTTTCCTTTACTTAATTTGTAATATTTAATAGATTCAAAAATTCCAAATCCGGTAATAACTCCATTAAAAAGACTAAATATGGGGTTTGTATGTAACCCAAAAAGGGCAAGGACTAAAAAATAAGCGATTAGACCAGCGGTGATAGCAACACCAAAACGAATGGGTAGGGCAACTTTAAGCATAACTTTTTTTTTGATTTTTCATAAAGTTCACACTTTTAAAATTTAATGTCATTAACACCGTGTTAAAAAAAGAGAATTCTCCCTTTAAAAACTCTGTTTATTGCAAAATAATTCGTTAAGAATAGAGATTACATACTTTTAATGAAGATTATGTAACTTTTTTTGTTAATCATATACTCATGGGTATAACTAAAAATAAAATTTAAGCATGAAAAAGACTCTTTTTTCAATTGCTTCAATTCTTCTTTTGAGCTTTAATGCTACTGCTCAAGAAGTTGAATTTGAAGAGTATGATTTAGACAATGGTCTTCACGTAATTTTACATCAGGACAATACTGCTCCAGTGGTTACTACAGCTGTAATGTATCACGTAGGTGGTAAAGACCGTGAAGATGGGCAAACCGGTTTTGCACATTTCTTTGAACATTTACTTTTTGAAGGAACAGAAAACATCGAAAATGGAAAATGGTTTGAGATGGTGAGTTCTAATGGAGGTACTAATAACGCCAACACATCTCAGGATCGAACGTATTATTATGAAGTTTTTCCTTCAAATAATCTAGAACTTGGCCTGTGGATGGAGTCTGAACGTATGTTACATCCTATTATAAAACAAGACGGTGTAGATACTCAAAATGAAGTTGTTAAAGAAGAGCGTCGTTTGCGTTATGACAACTCTCCTTATGGCCAATTTTTATTTGCAATAAGCGAGCAATTGTTTGAAAAGCACCCATATAAAGATCCTAATGTAGGTTATATGGAAGATCTGGATGCTGCTTCTCTTGAAGATTTTAAAGCTTACTTCGATAAATATTACAAACCTAGTAATGCAGCATTAGTGGTTGCCGGAGATATTGATATTGCTAAAACAAAAAAAATGATTCAGGACTATTTTGGTCCTATTCCTAGCGGACCAAAATTAGAACGCAGCTATCCTGAAGAAGCTCCTATTACTGAAGCAAAAAGAACTCAGTTTTACGATTCTAATATACAGGTCCCTGCAATTCTTACCGCATACCGCACTCCGGGATATGGTGATCACGATGCTTATGTTCTAAATATGATCTCTTCTTATTTAAGCGATGGTAAAAGCTCTAAACTGTATAAGAAAATGGTTGATGAGAAAAAACAGGCGCTACAAATAGGAGCCATAAATTTAGAGCAG
Source organism: Leeuwenhoekiella sp. W20_SRS_FM14 (assembly GCF_052119605.1). Classification (NCBI taxonomy): domain Bacteria; kingdom Pseudomonadati; phylum Bacteroidota; class Flavobacteriia; order Flavobacteriales; family Flavobacteriaceae; genus Leeuwenhoekiella; species Leeuwenhoekiella sp. W20_SRS_FM14. The sequence goes on from NZ_JBGQOK010000008.1 coordinate 16,563, forward strand.
GAAGATTACGGTATGTATATCATCTATGGTTTGCCTTTAGGAGAAACTTCTCTTGAAACGCTACTTGAGGGTATGGAAGAAGAAATTGCCGCTTTGCGAAATAATTTAATTTCAGAAAGTGATTTTCAAAAACTTCAAAATAAGGCTGAAAGCAACTTTGTAAACTCAAACTCTAGCGTTGAAGGTATTGCAAGCACACTGGCAACAGACTATATGCTTTATGACGATACTAATCTAATTAATACAGAAATAGAAATTTACCGTTCTATCACTCGTGAAGAAATTAAAGAGGTTGCAAATAAATATTTAAAGCCTAATCAACGTGTTGAAGTAGAATATCTACCGAAAAAAGAGGAGAAATAAACTGTAGATTATTACAAATCAAACAGTAACGTCAAACAAAATCAAATTCTGATGAAAAAAATAATATTTAGTTTACTTGTTCTAGCGGCTAGTTTTAGCGCTAACGCACAAGTAGACAGAAGCACAATGCCAAAAGCCGGGCCTGCACCTGAAATTAACCTCAGCAAACCTCAGAGCTTCGAATTAAAGAATGGTCTAAAGGTAATCGTTGTAGAAAATCACAAACTCCCACGCGTTGCATATACACTTACGTTAGACAATCCGCCTATTCAGGAAGGAGACAAAACAGGAGCTGCAACATTATCTGGCGCATTATTAGGTAAAGGCTCTACAAGCATTAGTAAAGATGCTTATAATGAAGAAGTAGATTTTATGGGTGCCCGTATCAACTTTGGGTCTCAATATGCTGCTGCAAGTGGTCTTACTCAATATTCAGATCGTATTTTAGAACTTCTTGCTGATGCAGCAATCAATCCTAATTTTACTGAAGAAGAATTCAATAAAGAGAAAGCTCTTCTAATAGACAATTTAAAAACAAATGAAAAAAGTGTTTCTGCAGCTGCAAGTACTGCAAGTCGTGCATTACTTTATGGTAAAGATCACCCAAAAGGTGAATTTGAGACGCCAGCAGGCTTAGAGAATGTAACTCTTACAGATGCTAAAGCTTTTTATAACAAAGCTTTCATTCCTAACAACGCATATCTGGTTGTGGTAGGTGATGTTGATTTTAAAAACATCAAAAAAATAGTAACTAACAATTTTAAAGATTGGAAAAAAGGAAGCGCTCTTCCAGCAGCTTTTACAACTCCTAAAAATGTTACTAGTACAGAAATAGACTTTATAGATATGCCTAATGCGGTGCAGTCTGAAGTGATTGTAGAAAACCTGGTTTCTCTTAAAATGAGTGATCCTGATTATTTTCCGGTTTTAATGGCAAATCAAATTTTAGGTGGTGGTGGTGAAGGCCGCCTGTTTTTAAACCTACGTGAAGACAAAGGCTATACTTACGGAGCTTATTCTAGCATAGGCAATGACAAATATGGGATGACTTCGTTTAGCGCTTCAGCGAGTGTTAGAAACATGGTTACAGACAGTTCTGTTGTGGCATTTTTAGAAGAAATAGATAGAATACGTGAGACTCCGGTTTCAGAAAAAGATCTAAAAAATGCTAAGGCTAAATATGTAGGAAGTTTTGTAAGATCTCTAGAGCAACCGGCTACTGTAGCGCGTTTTGCGTTAAATATTGAAACAGAAAATCTTCCTGAAGACTTTTACCAGAATTACTTAAGTAAAATTAATGCTGTAACTATTGCAGATGTTCAACGCGTAGCTAAAAAGTATTTCTTATCAGATAATTCGCGTATTGTTATTGCAGGAAAAGGAAGCGAAGTCTTGAGCAACCTTGAAAACGTATCATTTAAAGGAAAAACAATTCCTGTAAAATTTTATGACAAAGAAGGTAATGCTGTAGAAAAGCCAAAATATGAAGTAGCGCTTCCTGAAGGTGTAACTAAGCAAACGGTTTTAAACAACTATTTGGAAGCCATAGGCGGAAAAGATAAAGTAGCAGCTCTTGAATCTCTTTTAATGGTTGGCGAAGGCAGTGTTCAGGGAACACCACTTAAACTTACTATGAAAAAAACAAACAAAGAACAGTTTGTACAAATGATAGAGGTAATGGGTAATGTAATGTCTAAACAAGTACTTAATGGTGACACCGCTGTTATTACTGCACAGGGGCAAACCGTTACTCCTACTCCTGAGCAACTGAAAGATTTAAAAGCAGAATCTGCTATTGTTGCTGAAATAAATATGCTTGATGATGAAACTATTAAGCTTGAGAAGATCGAAAAAGTAGATGGTAAAAACGCTTATGTTTTAGCTTTAAATGATAAGAAAAAAGCTTTTTATGACACAGAAAGTGGTCTAAAAATTAAAGAGGAAACTACCCAGGAAATGCAAGGCCAGACCTTTGTTCAAACCGTATTATTTGGGGACTACAAAGAAGTTAAAGGCGTACAATTTCCTACCAAATTATCACAGTCTATGGGACCTCAAAATATTGAGTTTACATTTTCTGAAGTAAAGGTTAATGAAGGAGTTACTGAAGCAGATTTCAAATAAAAATTAGCTTTTTAAATACTTAAGAAGACCGGCTTAATCGTCGGTCTTTTTTTGTTTACGGTTTACAAGGTACACACCCGCCAGAATAACCATCGCTCCTAAAAAATGAATCAAAGTGAATAATTCACCATCAAGTAAACCCCAAAAAATACCAATTACAGGAATCAAATAGGTCACCGAAGTTGAGAACACGGCAGACGAAATCTGAATGAGCCTATTGAATAAAATTTTAGCGATTCCTGTTCCCACAACAGCAAGCACACCTATATACATCAGAGATTCTGAGACTACATTATTTGATAAATCAAGCTCTAAAACGCCTGAGAAATAAAGAACAATTAACGCCGAAATAATCATTACCGTAAAATTACCTACTGCAATTGCCTTAGAGGAAACTTCCTGTAACTTCGATTTTATGATATTTGCATTACCTGCATAACACAGCGCCGCAAGAACAACAAAACCTGCAAACACATAATTCTGTTCTGGGTTGACTTCAGCTCCTTTAAAAATAAGAATCCCTGCTCCTGCAAGCCCCATTAAAACTCCAAGTACTTGATTTCCCGTAAACGGTATTTTAAAAATCACATAGCCTAAGAACATAGTAAACAGGGGAACCAGTGAATTTAGTATCGAAGCGATACTGCTATCAATCTCAGTTTCTGCATAAGCAAATAAAAAAACAGGAAGAAAGGTACCTAGTAAAGCACTAAGTGCAATCCAGGGCCACTGCTTTCTGGTAATTTTAAAAAGAGATTTAAATCCTATAAGAAAAAGAAAAATTGTAGAAAATGTAATACGCATAGCCCCTAACTGAAGCGGCTTTAACCCCAGCAACCCTTTTTTAATAAGTATATAAGAACTGCCCCAAACCAGCGAGAGGATAATGAGGTAAATCCATTTTTTAGTATCACTTTCCATAGCCCAAAATCTGGCTGCAAAATTGTGATTAAAAAACGGGATTATGCGGCGAGTACCTGGCTATTTCTTCCACCTAAGACTTTCCATTATATGACGAATATCATTTTTCATATAGGCGGCAGCGGGTAAAATACTATCGTAGTTAGGCTTTACATTAAAATAGATAGATCCTGTTATAAAGTGGGCCGTGCTATCGGTAACATAAAATTGAGATTGTGAAGCTGCGTTACCAGCAACGTCGTAAAACATACCGTAAACATTGTGTTCCTCATTAAAATACTTCTCTTCAGAGATATTGTCTGCCTTTATAACATGCTCATAAGTTAGTTTTTGAGCATCGGTTAACAACTCTTTTATATTATTAGTAACAGGGCGGTACGTAAGATACAGCGCAGCATCTAACGCAGGATATTCTAAAACGGCAGAGCAATCACTTTTATAGCGAACTACCGCAAGCGCATTTTTCATAAATTCATAAGAACACTCGTCTGAGCCATACAGAGAATATTCAGGAGCTTTATAATTAAGTGCTAAAAAAGCATCAGGCTTAGGCAATACATCATCTTTGCAAGAAAAGATCAGAAAACTGCATAAAATCATTAAATGTGCTGCTTTTAGATTCAATACTATAAAGATTATAAGAAACCCGCCTTTATTCGGTGTCTCTAATTGTAAGTTTAATTTGCTTAATACGTTTTTGATCTATAGCCTCTATAGTAAACGCATAGTGCTCAAAATTTAGTATTTCGTTTTTCCGCGGAAAACCTTTAGAAATCTCTAAAAGAAATCCTGCTAGCGTTTCAGCCTCCCCTTTGTTTTCTTCAAATGACGAAGGATCATCCATTCGCAGAACTTTGTAAAAATCTTTAAGCGATGTCTTTCCTTCAAAAATATAATTATTGTCATCTAGCTTAGAGAAGATAATATCTTCATCGTCAAACTCGTCGCTAATATCACCCACAATCTCTTCTATGATATCTTCCATAGAGATTAAACCACTTGTTCCGCCATATTCATCTACAACAATTGCAAGGTGTATTCGCTTCTCTTTAAATTCATTTAAAAGATCATCTAGCTTTTTATTTTCGGGCACAAAGTAAGGGTCTCTTAAAAGAGAAGTCCACTCAAAGTCTTCTTTATCTATATGCGGAAGCAAATCTTTAACATAGAGAATACCAGATATATTATCTACATTATCTGCATAAACAGGAATACGTGAGTACCCATTCTCAATTATTAAAGGAATAATGGTTGAGTAAGATGAGTCTTCATTAAGCGCAAATACATCCATTCTAGGTTTCATCACCTGCTTGGTATCTGTATTACCAAAACTTACTATACCTTTTAAAATTTTTTGCTCTTCTAAAGAGGTATCTTCTTCACTGGTTAACTCTAATGCCTGCCCTAATTGATCTATACTTATATTAGCCTTTTGTTTGCCCAGGCGATCCTGAAGCAATAGCGTTATAGAACGCATAGGCATACTTAAAGGTGTAATGATAAAATCTAAAACCAGCATAGGATACGCCATTTGACTAGAAAACTTTACCTTATTTCTACTGGCGTAAACTTTAGGCAGGATCTCACCAAACATAAGTATAAGAAAGGTAATTCCTAAAACTTCTACTAAAAACCTTAGATCTACCACCCAAACCTTTAAGCCATCAAGACCAGAGAATAACGTCTCTCCCAGACCTGTAAATATTAAAACAATAGCAATATTTATAAAGTTATTTGCAACCAGTATTGTTGCAAGAAGTTTTTTTGGCTTTTCTAATAATCCCGCAACAATGCTTTCTTTTCTAGATTGCTTATCGGGATCTAGCTCTAAATCTGAAGGAGTAAGTGAAAAAAAAGCAACCTCAGTACCGCTAATTAAAGCTGAAAAAACCAGCAAGATAAGCACCGCTATAATTTCTATAACCGTGGTTATTGAAAAGCTTTGTTGAATGAGTAGCAAACTTGGGGGGTCAGGATCCAATTAAATGATGGTGTTTAGTTTATACTATTTAAAAAGGTAGATCATCTTCTTCCTCTTCAATTGCAGGAGTTACAGGAGATGGTGCCGCTTTCGGTTTAGCCGCTACTGCAGGTCTACTTTGAGTCGGTTGAGATGCAGAAGAATCCATACCTCCATTATCTTTAGGCGTTAAAAATGTAAAGTCTGTACATTGTATTTCTGTACTGTAACGTTCAATACCAGACTCATCCTGCCATTTACGGGTTTTAATACGCCCTTCTATATATACCTTATCGCCTTTCTTCAAGTATTTTTCACAAATCTCTGCACCTTTATTACGCACAACCACATTATGCCATTCGGTGGAGCTTACACGCTCACCCGAAGTTTTATTTGTATACGTCTCGTTAGTAGCAAGCGGAAAACGCCCTATACTGCCACCACCTTCAAAATAGTGCATTTTAACATCGTCTCCGGTGTGACCTATTAACATTACTTTATTTAGTGTACCTGACATAATCTTAATTTGAAAGATCAAAAGTAACTAAAATTAAGTAGTTGCTCAACTAAAAACACGTTAAGCCTTTGCCATAAATCACATAGATTTTAAGGTGTTTTCCTATTAATGTTCCTCAAAATCAAAAGTTTCCATAAAGCGATCAATAACTCTAGGCACTGCAAACTCACTAAAGCTTGTAAATGGTATAGTTTGAAGACCCTTAGCTTCTACGACCTTAGCAACCCAAAACTTAACGTGCAGCTTTTGATGTGACAACTTATGAACAATGGGCTCAGTCTGACCTGGTTTAATAGACTCTACTTCTAAATTATCAAAGAGAATTGGTTCATCTATACCTTTAATAGAAAAGCCTTTCACGCATTCGCGGAACGTATTTAAATCAAGATTTGTTTCAGATTCCAGTAAGGGAAAGTCAAACAAGCCCTGCCAGATACCCTTTTCTTCCCGCTTACCTAGTACAGTTTTGCCGTCTCGTGTAATCAATATTAAATAATTAAAAAACCGGTCCCGCACTTTTATTTTTCCTTCTTTATAAGGAAGACGCTCTATTTTACCCTGCTGAAACGCGACACATTCTGTATTAAAAGGGCAATGCAAACAATATGGATTCTTAGGCTTACACTGCGTAGCACCAAACTCCATAATCGCCTGATTAAAAGTTGCTGGATCTTTGATATCAATCAGTTTTTGAGCCAAATCTTTAAACTCTTTTTTACCAGATGTAGAATCTATAGGGGTTTCAATACCAAAAACTCGAGAAAGTGCTCTATATACATTACCATCTACAACAGCTCTAACTTCATTAAAACATATAGAAGCAATCGCACTGGCGGTATAATCACCCACACCCTTTAATTTTATGATTTCAGAATAGGTAGTCGGGAAGATACCGTCTAAATCATAAGCTACTTTTTTTGCAGTAGCATGCAAATTACGAGCTCTAGAGTAGTAGCCCAGACCTTGCCATAATTTTAAAACCACATCTTCGTCTGCATCAGCGAGTGATTTTATATCAGGAAAAGCCTTTATAAAGTTAAAATAATAAGGAGTTCCCTGCTCAACACGTGTTTGCTGAAGTATGATTTCTGAAAGCCAAATGTAATACGGGTCGCTTGTAGACCTCCAGGGAAGCGTTCTTTTATTTTGTAAGTACCAGTCAATTAGTTTTTTAGAGAAATTTAACACAAAAAATACCTTTTGTTCAATTTAGCCGTTTATGTAGTTATATTTTAATCTTTTACGCTTGAAATATTGATTTATTAATGTGTATATTTGCACCCTTGAAAATTTTTAACCCCCTAAAACAATAAATAATGACAAAAGCAGATATTGTTGCTAAGATTTCCGAGAAATTAGGAATTGAGAAAAATGATGTTCAGGCAACTGTTGAAACATTTATGACCGAAGTGAAGAACTCTCTGGAAAGTGGAGACAATGTTTACTTAAGAGGTTTTGGAAGTTTTATTATCAAAACGCGTGCTGAGAAAACCGGCCGTAACATTTCTAAAAATACTACTATTAAGATACCCGCACATAATATCCCTGCGTTTAAACCTGCTAAGGTTTTTGTAGAAGGTGTTAAGTCAAACGTATCAGTAGACGAAAACTAACTATTAATTATTAAACCGAGCTCTTATGCCAAGTGGTAAAAAAAGAAAAAGACACAAGGTAGCAACGCACAAACGTAAAAAACGTCGTCGCGCTAACCGTCACAAAAAGAAAAAGTAGTCTAGTACTACTTTTTCTGTTATTATAGCGTTTGTTATAATAACACATGTTCATTGACATCTGGAGTCTTCGCACAATTTGCTGCGTAAAACTTCTAACGTTTACAAAATCCTGTGAAAAAAAATGTTTAATCTTTTTGCAGCAAATACCTGTATATCAGGCTAATGCTGTGGATATAATTTAATGAAGCGTGAATAATGAATTAATCATTAGATCCAGTTCCACTTCAGTTGATTTTGCCCTTTTAAAAGATGGTAAACTAATAGAATTACATAAGGATGAGGAAGATAACCAGTTTGCGGTAGGAGATATATTTATCTCTAAAATTCGCAAGACGGTTTCTGGTCTTAATGCCGCATTTGTCAATGTAGGCTACGAGAAAGATGCATTTTTGCACTATCACGATTTAGGACCGCAGCTTCCCACTCTTTTGAAATTTGTAAAACGTGTAAGCACAGGTAAACTCAAGGATTACTCCTTAAAAAACTTTCCTACAGAAAAAGACATTGACAAAAATGGTAAAATAGCAGACGCTATAAAATCTAATCAATCTATTCTCGTACAGGTAGTTAAAGAACCCATTTCTACAAAGGGCCCAAGAATAAGCAGTGAGCTATCTATTGCCGGGAGATATGTGGTTTTAGTTCCTTTTTCTGATCGTATTTCTATTTCGCAAAAAATAGAATCTAAAGAAGAAAAAGCACGCCTTAAACGCCTCATGCAGAGTATACGACCCAAAGGTTTTGGCGTAATTGTGCGTACTGTCGCTGAAGGAAAAATGGTTGCAGAGTTAGATAAAGATCTACAAAACCTGGTAGACCGTTGGACTGCCATGTGTAAAAAATTACACAATGCCCATTTACCCAGTAAAGTTTTAGGTGAGATGAACAGAGCCTCTTCTATGTTAAGAGACTTGTTTAACGACACCTTCACTGCAATATGTGTAGATGACGAGACATTGTATTATCAAATTAAAGAATATCTGCAAGAGATTGCACCTAATAAAGAAAATATCGTAAAACTACACCAGAGTAATGTACCTGTTTTTGAAAAACATGGCATTGAACGACAAATTAAAACTTCCTTTGGGAAGACTGTATCGATGAGTCGTGGGGCTTATTTAGTTATCGAACACACTGAAGCTTTACATGTTATAGATGTAAATAGTGGTAACCGATCTAATAAAGCTAAAAGTCAGGAAGAAACAGCTTTGGAAGTAAATATGATCGCTGCAACTGAGATTGCACGCCAATTGCGTCTACGCGATATGGGCGGTATTATAGTAGTAGATTTTATAGATATGGGTAAAGCCGAAAATCGTAAAACACTTTTTAATCATCTACGTGATGAAATGAGCGATGACCGTGCAAAGCATAAAATTTTACCCCCCAGTAAATTTGGACTTATTCAGATTACACGCCAACGTGTACGACCTGAAATGAACATAAAGACCCGGGAGAAAGATCCTAATGGAGATGGTGAAATTGAAGCACCTATTAGTGTTGTAAGTCGCATACAAGCAGACTTAATAAAATTATTCAAAAAAGACTATAAAAAGATTACGTTACATACGCATCCTTTTATAGAGGCCTTCTTGACAAAAGGCTTCCCATCAGTACGTTCTAAATGGTTTATAGAACATAAAAAATGGGTAAAAATAATGCCTAGAGATGCTTACACGTATCTCGAGTACCGTTTTACAGATAAAGACGGGAAAGAAATTAGATAACTGAAATAACCCTCATCGTGCAAACGGTGGGGGTTTTTTGTTTTATATCTTTGGCTTATTTTAATTTTAATGCAACAACCTGTAAAAACCTATACGCTAGAAGAAGCAAAGCGAAAGCTTGAAGCCTATTGCGCTTATCAAGATCGCTGCCATAAAGAAGTGCGTGAGAAACTGCTTCAAATGCGTATGATTCCAGATGCTATAGATGCAATAATTTATCATCTTTTACAGCACAAATTTTTAGATGAAGAACGCTTCGCACGCAGTTTTGCCCGTGGAAAATTTCGTCATAAGCAATGGGGTAAAAACCGCATTAAACAAGAATTAAAACAGCGCGAAATAGGCGATTATATAATTAAAAAAGCCTTTACCGAAATTCCAGATTCAGAATACATAGAAACCTTTGACAAACTGGCTCAAAAACGCTTTAACCAATTAACGGAAAAAGACAAATACAAAAAACGAAAAAAACTAGCCGATTACTTATTCTACCGCGGCTGGCCAGGAGACTGGATTTACGAGAAGTCTAAAGAATTAATACCTTAATTTTCTTTTACTAACAGTTTTATATTCTTAGGACTAAGAACTAAATTTTAGTGCTTTTACGTAGAGAACCATCGTAGCCAGATTCACCAACGTTTAAGCAAAATTCAGAATCAGAAACTCATTTAAATACCGTGTGCTGTATGGGTTTCGGTAATCGCGCGCTCATTTTTCTCATCAATCCACGCCTGTCCTTTTTTACGTCGCATTAAGCCATCAAAATGACGCATTATAAAGACGTTATAAACGGCGCGCAACAGATGTTTAGGCTTTCTAGGTAGCGAACGTAAACTCATACTAAAACCAGGCGTTACATACTTCATATAATGCCAGTATCCTTCAGGCATGTATAGAGTTTCTCCGTGATTAAGTTCGCAGATAAAGCCTTCTGCTTTTTTTAAAACCGGAAATTTATCAAAATCCGGATTATCAAAATCAATATCTTCTCTGGTTATTAAAGAGTGCGGAACTTTGTATAAATTTCTAGTCTGCTCCGGAGGGAATAAAACCACCTGTTTTTTTCCGTGGAAATGAAAATGCAAAATATTTGCCCAATCTATATCGTGATGCATAAAAACCCGTGAGTTTTCACCACCGAAGAATACCATAGGTATTTGCTTGATTAAATGCAATCCTATTTTTGGAAAATTGAAGTCCTTTTTAAGCGAAGGAACTTCTTTCATAATATTATATAAGAAAATACGATAAGTCGTAGGCTCTTTTTTTAGCAAATCTATATAATCTGCCATCTTCATTTTTGCGTGGGCCTGGTTAAAGCCGTCTTCGTGAGTAACCGGCCTATCATCATATAATGGCACTTCCTTATCACCGGCCACATCTTTAATGTAGTCAAGATCCCATTTATCAAAAGCAGGCCAATCTTCAATTAAATTTTCGATTACCACTGGTTTTTGTGGTTTCAAATAATTTTTAATGAATTCTGCTTTAGTAATTGTTTTTACCCTATTTATTTCGGTAAGCTTCAAGTATATAAGTATTAGGATTAAGCTTTAGCTTTTGCCTTTGCTTCTTCATTACGAGGTATCGTATGACCCGGTCTAGACCATTTTGGCTTTTCACCGGTAGGCATATGTTTAGAGTCTTGAGCTTCTACAGTTTCTGGTTTTGCCTTTTTTACAAAAGGTGCCTGCGGATTTAAGCCTAACAATTCAAACATCTTCATATCTTCATTTACATCAGGATTAGGTGTAGTTAACAATTTATCTCCTGCAAAAATCGAATTTGCTCCCGCAAAGAAACACATTGCCTGCCCTTCTCTGCTCATTTGCGTACGTCCTGCACTTAGTCGTACTTGTGTTTGTGGCATTACAATACGAGTAGTTGCTACCATACGCACCATTTCCCATATAGAAATAGGCTCGATATCTTCCATTGGAGTGCCTTCTACCGCTACTAATGCATTTATAGGCACACTTTCTGGCTGTGGATCTAAAGTCGCAAGAGCAACGAGCATACCAGCTCTATCTTCTACTTTTTCTCCCATCCCTATGATACCACCGCTACAAACCGTAACATTGGTTTTGCGTACATTTCCTATTGTATCTAATCGATCTTGAAAGGCACGTGTTGAAATCACATCTTTATAATAGTCTTCAGAAGTATCTAAGTTGTGATTATAAGCATATAAACCCGCTTCAGCCAGACGTTGCGCCTGATTTTCGGTAATCATACCTAGCGTACAACATACCTCCATATCCAGTTTGTTAATGGTACGTACCATTTCTAAAACCTGATCAAACTCTTCACCATCCTTTACGTTTCTCCAGGCAGCACCCATACAAACTCGTGAACTTCCTGCAGCTTTAGCACGTAAAGCCTGTGCTTTTACCTGCTGAACTCCCATTAAATCATTGCCTTTAATATCTGTATGATATCTCGCAGCTTGCGGGCAATACCCACAATCCTCGGGGCAACCACCTGTTTTAATTGATAATAATGTAGAAACCTGTACGGTATTGGGATCGTGATGCAAGCGGTGTGTTGTCGCAGCTTCATAAAGCAACTCCATTAAAGGTTTGTTATAGATATTGAGGATTTCCTCGCGAGTCCAGTTATGTTTCATCTGTTTTATTTTAAATCCTCAACAGTTTAAAGAAAGTATCTTTTCTGTCAAAGTAGATTTCATAGCATTTGAAAGTCTGTCAAAAATACTAAATCTGTTGTTTATAAATGTGAAAAAGCTAGGCTTTGCGTAACAAAATACTAACAGCGTTACCACCAAAACCTACTGCATTAACTAATATATTCTTAATCTCTTTCTGTTTTGCCTGCGGCGAAATAAAGGGTACTTCCTCATATTGTTGAGATTGCAACATTTTTACAGCCAGATCAAGACTCAACAACCCACTAGCACCAAAGGTGTGTCCTATCTTCCATTTATTGGTTGTTAATAACGGAAGATTATCTCCAAATAATGCCTGTACCGCCTTAAACTCACTGCTGTCTCCTAATAGAGTTCCGGGAGCATGCATCACAATCGCATCTATAGCCCCCATCATTTCCTCGATAGTGTCAATCCCTACATTATCACCAGTGCCAAGAGCATCTTCTACTGCCATCTTCATAGACTTTTGAAAACATGTGGCTTCCGCCGAAATAGAAACAGCATGCTTCAAGGTTTCGGTTGCATAACCTACTCCTACTACATATGCCAGTGCGTGCTCACGAGTTCCTAACTCCAGGCACACTGATGCTGCCCCTTCTCCTAAAACCATTGTATTTTCAGTTTTATTAAGATCAAACGCACGGCACGGATAAGAAGCCTCTTTATCTGCTCGACTATAGGTTTTCATCGCCCGCATTTGAGCTATAGTAAATGGTGTTAACGCAGCCTCACTACCACCTACTAAGAATTTATCACACATACCCGACTGTAACCAGGCAACCCCATTAAGCAAAGAATGCAATGCAGTAGAACAGGTAATAGAATGTGAAATATCGGGGCCATCATTTTGTAAATCCTGAGCAACCCAAGAGGAGATATTTCCTAAAGTGGTTGTGGGTGACGCCAGGGTTTCGGTTTTTCCAGATTTGGCGAATGCCTCATAATACCCTTCAAAAAGCTGGGTAGCTCCGCGTGACGAACCTATATTAATACCAAATTTACTCCCGTAGGTCCAGCCGGCTTGTGCAACCGCTTTACGAGATACATACATCGCATACAATACTGAAGGATCGAGCGCCTGATAATTGCGGCTTTCCTTTCGTATTTTTTGAATTTTAAACTGAATCTTTTTAGGCAGTTTACCTACCCAGGCGTCAAGACCTTCATCAAAAGATAAGTTATGATTTGCTAAGCCATTGTGCAGAAGCTTATCTTCTCCCGAAGCAGATATAGCAGAAATTCCGGTTAGTGCAACTATGTGTTTCAACTGGATTTATTTTTGACAAAATCAGTATTTAAAAACTGATTTTTTATACATCGCAAAATTACTATATCAGTTAATGAGAACATCAAAAAATCAAGTTTTAAAAGATTTACTTAGATTCGTAGAATCAATCAACTACAAAAATCAATGAACGAATTAGTAAAAGAAGAACGCAGCTGGTGGTCTCGCAACTGGAAATGGGTCGTACCCGTAGGTGGGTGTTTTACTATTATTATCATCGGAATTATTCTAATAGGAGGAGCAATCTTTGGCTTTGTTAATAAAGTACAAAATAGCAGCGGCGGTGACGAGGCTCTAGAAATTGTACAGAATAACCCTGCAGTAATTGAAGCTCTGGGAGAACCTATAGAGAAAAATGGCTTTGGCAGTTATAAAGTAAATTATACCAACGGCGATAAAACCGCAGAAGCATTATTCCCCATAAAAGGCCCTAAAGGAGAAGCTCTAGTAGAACTTAAATCTGCTGGCGAGGATGATGAAATACTCTATGAGATTTTTCAAGTAACTCTTGAAAATACTGGCGAGGTTATAGATCTAAATAAAAGTCAACTAAAAGCCGGAGACTATTAAAACGTATCTAAAACCTTCCTAATCGCAGCATACACTGTTTCCATTTGCTCCCGAGTAGTAATATAGGGTGCTAGAATATAAATAGTAGCGCCAAGTGGTCGCAAATACACGCCTTCATTCATACACGCTTCATAGATGCGGTAGCGCAGGTTGCCATAACGTTCCATCTCAATTGCTAATTCTAGAGCAAAAATCACACCTTGTTGTCGCGTAACACGCACTTTTAGATGGTCTTTTAATTCTTCGGCAAATTGCTGATGCCAACTCATAATTTGTTTGATGTTAGCCTGAATTTCTTCCGACTGCAATAATTCTATCCCGGCAATAGCAGTTGCACAAGCAATAGGATTAGCTGAATAGGTATGCGCGTGAAACAGACCTTTACCTATATCATCATCATAAAAAGCATCGTAAATCTCCTGAGTACAGGTGGTGATTCCCATAGGAACCAAACCGGCGGTTAAGGCTTTTGACAGACACATCACATCAGGCTTGATGCTAATGTGGTCTGAAGCAAAAAAGCTTCCGGTTTTACCGAAGCCGGTCATAACCTCATCGGCCACGGTAATAATACCAAGTTCCCTGCATTTTTGCAAAACGGGCTCCAGATGTTCAGGCTGATACATTTTCATCCCTGCAGCGCCTTGTACTAAAGGCTCATAAATGAATCCGGCTAATGGAGTTTCCTTATGAAAAGCATCTATGGCTTGAAGTACGTTGTTGATATTTTCGCCATTAGGCAGTGGAATGCGTTTTACATCAATAAAAAATTCTTCAAACGGACCATTGTAAACAGATAATCCGCTTACAGACATTGCGCCCAACGTATCCCCGTGAAAACCTTCTTCAAATGCCAAAAGTGTTTTACGATCAGCACCTTTGTTATGATGGTACTGCAACGCCATTTTAATACCAATCTCTGTTGATGTCGATCCATTATCATTAAACATCAACTTGGCTTGATTGGAAGGTAAAATTTGCATCAATTTTTCAGAAAGAACTACTGCCGGCTCGTGTGTAAAACCACTAAAAATAATCTGATCGAGCTGCTGCATTTGTTTATAGGCGCGGTCTATAATAAAATCATTGCAATGCCCATACATCGCCGTGTACCAGGAAGAAATTGCATCTACATATTCATTTCCGTCCTCATCATAAAGCAAAGCTCCTTTAGCTTTGACAATAGGTTTTGCTTCAGGATGTAGTTTATGCTGCGTTAGTGGATGCCAAATGTGTTTTTTATCGCGTTCAGTTAGATTCAAAATTCAAAGTTTAAAATTCGTACAAGCCTGCTTATTG
The DNA here is from genome assembly GCF_052119605.1 of Leeuwenhoekiella sp. W20_SRS_FM14. Classification (NCBI taxonomy): domain Bacteria; kingdom Pseudomonadati; phylum Bacteroidota; class Flavobacteriia; order Flavobacteriales; family Flavobacteriaceae; genus Leeuwenhoekiella; species Leeuwenhoekiella sp. W20_SRS_FM14. Next base: position 31,730 of record NZ_JBGQOK010000008.1, read on the forward strand.
TCACTTCCTACTGTAGATTTTCTTTCAAAAGATCTGCATATTCTTTAACCACCATCTTATCAAAATAGGGCTCTTCATCAATACGGCCAATGATCTTAACGCCGCTCATTTTTGAAATTACAGCCTCTGTGGTGGGATGTTCGGCTCCGCTGAAAAGAATTCCGAAAATGGTTTTCCCGGCTTGTTTCAGTTTATCGATTGTGAGCAACGTATGATTGATACTTCCTAAATAATGACGTGAAACTACAATCACCTTGTCATCTGGCTCAATTAAATCTAGAATCGTTTCGGTATCACTTATAGGAACCAAAAGGCCTCCCGCTCCTTCAATTACCAGATTGTTTTTAGTTTCGGGTCGTTTTACCTCTGCAGAAATGATTTGAACACCATCAATCGCTGCTGCTGCATGCGGACTCATAGGCGTTTTTAAGCTGAATGCATTTTCAAAAAAATGCGTTTTAGTATTACTAATAAACCGCTTAACCTTATGGGTGTCAGAATCGTCTAAGTCACCTGCCTGAATAGGCTTCCAGTAATCAGCTTCCAAAGCTTCAGTAACAATCGCCGAAGCCACTGTTTTTCCTACTTCTGTAGAAATCCCGGTTATAAAAAAAGTTTGTTTTGCCATAATACTGCAAAGGTACTACCGCAAGCTTAATCTATAGAGAATGTATGTAAAGATTTTGCAAGCCGCTCAAGTACATTTTTAAGCTCTTGTTGTGTGTTGTAGCTGTGTAAACAAAACCGCAAGCGCTCCTGTCCTGCCGGCACTGTGGGTGAAAGAATCGCTTTGACGTCAAAACCAAATTCTTTCAGCTGAAGTGAAATCTCTTTAACAGTATCGTTTCCAGGAATTACTGCAGATTGTATTGCCGAATTGCTCGGGATAAAATACGCTTGAAGGTTTTTATTTTTGACTTCTTGCCGGAAAAATTGAATGTTAGTATTGAGCTTTATCACTTCATCAGAAAGCCCCTCTTCTGCGCTCGGGTTGACATTTTTAAGCTGTTTATAAGATGCTAAGATGGTTGCTACACTATGCGGCGGCAAACCAGTGGTGTAAATTAAACTTCGTGCAAAATTAATAAGATAGCTTTTTAAATCTTCTGAACCTAAAACCGCTGCTCCATGACAGCCCATCGCTTTACCAAATGTTACCAATGTAGCTAAAACCTTGTTTTTTAAGTTTAAATAATTCACCAATCCCAGATTAAAAACACCTAGAGCGTGCGCCTCGTCAACTATAAAATGGGCGTTGTAGTTTTCGCATAAATTCACCATCGCTTTTAGGTCTGGCGTATCGCCATCCATGGAGAAAACCGATTCAGTGACGATAAAAATTTCGTTTTGATTTACCTCTTCTTGATTTTCTGATTGCGCTCGAAGTGATAGTTTTAATTCTAAATCCTGTAGGTCGTTATGCTTAAACTTATACGCTTTTGCATGACTCATTTGGATACCGTCGCGGATGCTGGCATGAATAAACTCATCGTATAAAATCACATCGCCACGTTGCGGCACACTGCTAAAAAAACCCACATTAGCATCGTAACCCGAATTAAAAATCAATGCCGCTTCAACCTGATGTGTTTTTGCAATAAACGCTTCTGCCAGATCGTAAATTTTATGATTGCCGGAAAGTAAACGCGAACCGGTTGCACCATTTTGTTTTAGGTTTTGTTCTTCTAAAATTTCGCTTGCGCGGAAGAAAATGCTCTTGTTTTTAGAAAAACCCAAATAATCGTTAGATGAAAAATCGACATCCTTCCCCAGGCCCTCCAAAGAATAGGAGCCTAATTTGCGTAACGCATTCGCTGCCTTGCGTTGATCAATTTTTGACTGTAATTTTTTGGGAAGCATTGAGCAAAGATACGTCCTCATCTGACCTCTTCGAAATGCAAGAATGAAAAATATTTAAATAAAAATTATTGTTTTCCAATAATTAAATTATATTTGTTATCGTAAAACGATAATATTTAAAATTTTGAAAACTAAAAATGTATTATTTATTGTATCCGCATCAGTTATAATTCTCTTTACAGTCATGGCTTTTGTTGCAGATAAGGTACGTATAGGTGTAACCCATTATTAAAACAATGAACTTAAACAAACTCTTCAAATCGCTTATTGATCTGGCTTTTTACCTAATGATCCCCATTGTGGTCTTTTTTCCGGGAACCATTTTATATATCTTAATTTTTCCTGAGCAAAGCATCATTAATGTAAATATTCCGTTTACAGAAAGTGGTTTTGGAGGAAAAGCCTTGCTCTTTACGGTTTTTTTTTTCGCATTATTCCTGCTCTTTTTCTTTGGGTTCTATCAGTTGCGGAAGTTTGCCGGATTGCTACTTAAAGGAAAACTGTTCTCAAAAGAAGTTATTGTAAGCACCAAAAAAACCGGACAGTTTTTTACCGCTTGTGCATTGGGTTCGTTCGTTTTTATTGGAATATATTCCTTGCTTACGGTTGAGAGTCAATTCAGTATCACTTTTGGCACTTCAAACTTTAACCTTCTTTTATTTCTTTTAATTGTAGGAGTACTATTCCTGCTCCTTAGCGATGCTTTTGCAAGAGCTTTAAAACTGAAAGAAGAAAACGATTTGACCGTTTAGCTATGCCCATCATCATCAACTTAGACCAGGTATTGGCAGACCGAAATATGAAGAGCAAAGAACTGGCGGAAATTGTAGGTATTACCGAAGCTAACCTCTCAATCTTAAAATCAGGCAAGGCAAAAGCGGTTCGGTTTTCAACTTTAGAAGCCATTTGTGAAGCATTAGATTGTCAGCCCGGAGATATTCTAGCCTTTTCCTCCCCTAACCCCTCCCAAGGAGGGGAACGTTATTAAGGATTTTTAAGTAGCGTGATATCCTTATCTTTACGTTTTAAACACCTTATTATTTATGAAACTTTGGATTGCTTTCCTACTTGTAAGCCTTTCTCTTCAGGCTCAGACCAATACCTATGAAATTTCTTTTGACAATGCCGTACATCACGAGGCGGTAGTAAAAGTTACTTTTCCGCAGATCAAGTCAAACACCCTGCGCGTTGAAATGAGTAGATCTTCACCGGGACGCTATGCCATTCACGAGTTCGCTAAAAACATTTACGGTTTTAAAGCAACCAACGGAGCCGGAGAACCCCTTGAGGTAAAACGAGACAACCCGTATAGTTGGATCATCACCAATACAGACGGAACCATAAATATAGAATACATTTTGTTTGCCAATCGAGGTGGCGGCACGTATTCTCAAGTTGATGAAACCCACGCGCACCTTAATATGCCCGCTACATTTATGTACGCTGAATCATTACAGGAACGCCCTATAGAAATCACCTTTAATGCTCGTGAAGACTTAAACTGGAAAGTTGCAACACAACTAAAACTTAAAGAAGGCACTACCTACACGTCACCAAATCTGTACTATTTTATGGACAGCCCTACGGAAATAAGTAACTACAAACTGCGTGAATTTAAGGTAGACGGTCAGAATATAAGATTCGTTTTACACGACCCCGGAACCGAAGCTGAATTTGATGAATACTGGGATAAAGTAAAAGCTATTGTCTTGCAGGAACAAGCTGTTTTTGGAGAGTTGCCCAAATATGATTATGGCGAATACACCTTTTTGGCGTGTTATATGCCCAATGTTTCCGGGGATGGCATGGAACATCGCAACAGTACCATTCTTACGGATACCGAAACGCTCGCCAATGGCGGAATGAAGGGCAATATCGGGACGGTTTCTCACGAGTACTTTCACAGCTGGAATGTGGAGCGCATTCGCCCGGCGGACTTAGAACCGTTTCAGTTTGATAAAGCCAATATGAGCAACAGTCTTTGGTTTGCCGAAGGGTTTACCAGCTACTACACAAATCTGATTTTAGAACGTGCAGGTGTTATTACAGCAGAGGAATATGTTGAAGGTCTTAATGGCACGTTTAATTATGTTTGGAACTCTCCTGCATTGCAGTATTTCAACCCCATTGAGATGAGCAATCAGGCGCCTTTTGTAGATGCCGCAACTTCGGTTGACCCTGTAAACCGCGAGAATATGTTTATCTCCTATTATTCCTACGGAAGTGTTTTAGGTCTGGCTTTGGATTTAAGCTTACGTGAAAAAGACTTAAATCTGGATAATTTTATGCAACTGATGTGGAATCGTTTCGGTAAAACTGAAGTAGCGTATACCGTTGCTGATATTGAAACTACACTGGCCGATTATGCCGGTGATGCTTTCGCCCAAAACTTTTTCAGCAACTACATCTACAGCAGTGAGATGCCGAATTATGCCGGATTATTTGAACAAGTAGGACTTAATCTTGAACAGGATGCTAACAAGCCGTATTTTGGCGCTTCGTTTAAAGAAACAGAAACTGGCTTGGAAATTACCAGAAACACATTTAAAGGGAGCCCTGCATATAAAGCCGATCTTGATAGAGGTGATCTTATAACATCTATAGATGAAATTCCTTTTACCAGTATAGAGGACTTCAACACCCTATTAGCATCTAAAAAAGTAGGAGACCATTTGAATATTGAATTTACTCGATTTGGTGATTTAAAGACTATAAAAGCAACACTTTCGGCAGACCCTACCTACTTTATAACTCTTAAACAAAAGGCTAAAAAAGAGGCTGTAATTGCACGCGAAGCGTGGTTAGCCAAGCAATAGTATAAAATTTTGAGTACTCTTTAAAAATCAATAAACATAATCATAAAAAAAGCGCTTAATCAACTAGATTAAGCGCTTTTGCATTATATAAATTAGCAGTGGTTAATCTGCCAATACAATTACTTTATTATCTTTCATCTCTACAGTACCTGAATTGATTGCAAGAACAAATTCTCCCGCCTCTTTTCCTACTGTAAAACGCTTTTTTGCTTTTTCTGAAAGTATAGCTCCTTTAACTTTAACTACTCCTTTTTCTAAAAGAGCAACTATAGGCGCGTGATTATCTAAAATCTGAAACCCGCCATCTACACCCGGAAGTGTTACTGACGTTGCTTCACCGCTATATAAAGTAGCCTCTGGACTTACAATTTCTAAATGCATATCTTCTAGTTTTCAGTTTACAGTTACAGTTTGCAGTTGTTAAACCGCTACCCGAAAACTGCCTACATATTTTTATGCTTCAGAAAGCATTTTCTCTCCAGCTTCAATAGCCTCTTCAATAGTACCTTTAAGGTTAAAAGCTGCTTCCGGAAGGTGGTCTAATTCACCATCCATAATCATATTAAATCCTTTAATAGTTTCTTTAATATCAACTAAAACTCCCGGGATACCTGTAAACTGCTCTGCAACGTGGAACGGTTGAGATAAGAAACGTTGTACGCGACGTGCACGACCAACAGCTAATTTATCTTCTTCAGAAAGTTCTTCCATACCTAAGATGGCAATAATATCCTGAAGTTCTTTATAACGCTGTAATAACTCTTTTACATTTTGAGCACAGTTGTAATGCTCATCACCTAAGATAGCTGCAGATAAAATACGAGAAGTTGAATCTAATGGATCAACAGCAGGATAAATACCTAATTCTGCAATCTTACGAGAAAGTACTGTTGTAGCATCTAAATGAGCAAAGGTTGTAGCCGGTGCCGGGTCTGTAAGGTCATCTGCAGGTACATATACTGCCTGTACAGATGTAATAGAACCTCTTTTTGTAGAAGTAATACGCTCTTGCATCGCACCCATCTCAGTCGCAAGGGTAGGCTGGTAACCTACCGCTGATGGCATACGTCCTAAAAGTGCAGATACTTCTGAACCTGCTTGAGTAAAACGGAAAATGTTATCTACGAAGAAAAGAACGTCTTTACCCTGACCTTCTCCTGCTCCATCACGGAAATATTCTGCAATGGTTAATCCTGAAAGTGCCACACGAGCACGCGCCCCTGGAGGCTCATTCATCTGACCAAATACGAAAGTAGCTTTAGAGCCTTTCATAGCTTCTTTATCTACTTTACTTAGATCCCAGCCGCCTTCTTCCATAGAGTGCATAAAAGCATCACCGTATTTAATAATACCAGACTCTAACATCTCACGCAGTAAATCGTTACCCTCACGAGTACGCTCACCTACTCCGGCAAATACAGAAAGACCACCGTGACCTTTTGCAATATTGTTAATCAACTCTTGAATCAATACTGTTTTACCTACACCAGCACCTCCAAAAAGACCAATTTTACCCCCTTTTGCGTAAGGCTCAATTAAGTCAATTACTTTAATACCTGTAAATAAAACTTCTGTAGAAGTTGATAAATCTTCAAATTTTGGTGCTTCACGGTGAATAGGAAGTCCTGCATTTCCAGATTTAGGAAGATTTCCTATACCGTCTATAGCATCACCTATCACATTAAATAATCTCCCATATATATCATCACCTATAGGCATTTGAATAGGAGCTCCTGTAGCAACTACATCTGTACCTCTGCTCAAACCATCTGCAGAATCCATAGCGATAGTTCTAACTGTGTTCTCACCTACGTGTGATTGCACCTCAAGTACCAGAAGACTTCCGTCTGCTCTAGTGATTTCTAATGAATCATAAATTTTTGGAAGATCTGCATTGTTTGCAAATTCCACATCTACAACAGGGCCGATAATTTGGGAAACTTTACCTGTAACGTTTGACATTCTTAACTATTTAATGTTTAGCAAAATATGTAGTTGAAAAAAATGAATAGTGCATAAAAACACCTGTTTTTTTTCATCGTGCAAAGATAGTTTTTAATATTAAAAAAACTAATCCTCTTTAGTTGAATTTAATCTGTTGGTTTTTTTTTAGCTGAAAAAGTTTTATAAACAACAAAAGCCTTCTCATACAGGAAGGCTTTTGTTGTTAATTTAATAGATCATAAAGACCAGTATATGAGCTTATTCAACCGTAACTGATTTTGCCAAATTACGAGGCTGATCAACATTTTTACCCAGCATCACTGCAATGTGATAGGATAATAATTGTAATGGTATTGTAGTTAAAAGCGGCGACATAGAATCCATTATCTCAGGAACTTCAATGACATAATCTGCGAGATCACGCACCGTAACATCTCCTTTTGTAACAATTCCTATAATTTTTCCTTTTCGGCTTTTTATTTCCTGAATATTACTTACGATTTTATCGTAGTGACCTCGGCGGGTCGCAATTACAACCACCGGCATTTGCTCATCTATTAAAGCTATTGGTCCATGCTTCATTTCTGCTGCTGGATAGCCTTCTGCGTGTATATATGAAATCTCTTTCAGTTTTAATGCGCCCTCTAAAGCAACCGGAAAGTTAAATCCACGACCTAAATATAAAAAGTTAGCTGCGTCTTTATACACTTCGGCAATTTTCTTTGCCTGCTCATTACTTTGCAGAGCTTCTTCCACTTTTTGAGGAACAAGGTTTAGCTCCTCTAAATGCATATGAAAGTCTGAAGTAGAGATTTTTCCTTTAGCTTTTGCAATTTTTAATCCTAACAACGTAAGAACTGTAATTTGCGTAGTAAATGCTTTTGTTGATGCAACTCCTATTTCGGGACCTGCGTGCGTATAGGCACCTGCGTGAGCTTCTCTAGATATTGACGAGCCAACGACATTACAAACACCAAAAACAAATGCCCCCTGCTCTTTTGCAAGTTTCATTGCAGCCATCGTGTCTGCGGTTTCTCCACTTTGAGAAATTGCAATAACGATGTCTCCTTTTTCTATTACAGGGTTACGGTATCTAAATTCTGAAGCATATTCTACTTCAACAGGAATACGTACTAATTCTTCAATAATATACTCTGCAACCAGACCAGCGTGCCACGAAGTTCCGCAGGCTAAAATGACGAGTCTTTTTGCATTTATAAACTTATCAATATGGTCATCTACTCCGGCCATTTTAATAATGCCTTCTTTAACACGCATACGACCTCTAAAGGTATCTCGTATTGCCTGCGGCTGTTCATAAATTTCTTTAAGCATAAAATGCTCGTAACCACCTTTCTCTATCTGCTCAAGATTTAACTTCAATTCCTGAATATATGGAGCAGTAATCAAGGCATCATCTTTAATACTAAAAACCTTGATTTTCTTATCTAATCGCACCACCGCCATCTCGCCATCTTCAAGATACAGTGCATTTGTAGTATACTCTATAAAAGGTGAAGCGTCAGATGCAATAAAAAACTCACCTTCACCAATACCTATAGCCAAAGGACTTCCCAATCGTGCAACTACAATTTCATTTGGTTTTTTCTTATCAAAAACAGCAATTGCATAGGCACCTACCGTTTGATTTAGCGCAACCTGTACTGCTTTACCCAGTTTTAAACCCTGATTGATTTGTACATCTTCAATAAGGTTAACTAAAACTTCAGTATCTGTGTCAGACTTGAAAGTAAAACCCCGGTTGGTAAGCTCTTTTTTTATGGCATCATAATTTTCAATGATTCCATTGTGTATAATTACAAGATCTCCCGAATTTGAATAATGCGGATGCGAATTCACATCGTTAGGTATCCCGTGTGTTGCCCAGCGTGTATGACCTATACCTAAATTTCCTTTTGTATTAATTGAAGATTCAACCTTCTTTTTTAAATCGTCTACTTTGCCCTTTGTTTTGCAAAGCTGTATAGATTCTCCATCATATATTGCAACACCAGCACTATCATATCCTCGGTACTCCAGACGCTGTAGACCTTTCATAATGATAGGGTAAGCCTCTCGGTGCCCAATATAACCTACTATTCCGCACATATAATTTATTTAATTTCCTGCTTCAGAATAAAATATATTCAATTTTAATCGCTTCTCATTAGGCACTGAAGAATTACTTCCATAAAGAACTGTTCCCTTTTGAGAAACTACTGATGCGAAAGGAATTCTATTCGGGTAATCTGCAGATGTTTTATTATCTATTCTACCTGTTCCTATAGCAGTAAGATTCTGACTTACCACAACACCTAATTTTGTGTTAGGACTATCGTTATCTGCGCTTAGAAGATTTTTAATATATTCTGTAATTCGTATTTTATAACTAATTCCTGCTCCTGATTCGGTTTTTGTTAAAGGCCCTAAGTGCGTTGTTCCTACAGCAGTAATTACTCCCTGACTCGTGATATTTGCATCTAGTGAAAAATCTACCAGAGGTTGGTTTGTTTCAAGATCGTATATATATATGCGCTCTGGCTCTGAAATTGCTGACGTTGACAATGCACTAATAGTTGATTGATCTACAAAAAACTCAAGATTTGCTTCTCTTATAAGTCGGTTTTTTGCTCGAAGTTCAGCTAAATCTTCTGGTATACCATCATTATCTGTATCTGCTCCAAAAAGCTCTACAACAGCCATGCTTCCTTGACCACCTTTTAAAAATAGATTTGCATCCCCCTCAGTAGTATTAACAGTAACCAACCTGTCTGTCACAGAAGTCTTAAAGTTGTTCTCAAAGTTTACAACAGAATTACCCGAAAATCCTAAAGTGATACTTCCCGAAACACGAGCAGTTTCAGCTCCAGACTTATAATAAATTACGATTGAAGTGTTAGCTTTATCAAATACAAAATAATTACCTGTATTGCCTATAGGCTGTGCATCTAAATAAATTCCTCTAAAGTAATTTCTAAAGGCATTACCATTAAAAAGTACATCTTGTCCTTCTTTAGAAAAAATTACATCTTGCCAGTATGCAGCGTTCGCACCTGTTGTAAGACCGTCTAATCTAAAGCGTAACCTGGGTGAATTTGTAGTTGCCACAGGATCCTGATTTTCTGCGGTTGTCTCTGCAGGCACCGTTGTAATTACCGGAGCATTAGATGGTAAAACCTCTTTTTCAAAAAGGAAATCACCGCGCACACCTGTAAAGCCCGGTATATCATCAGAATAATATATTGCAGCATCTTCAAAATCTGGTGGAGCATTATCTGTAAGCAAATAATTAGATCGGTATGCAGTTAGTTTTATAGGACTTGTACCTGACACCGAATCTAAAGTATAAACTGTTTCACTTTCTTCGTTAACAGATTGTGTACTAAAATACGGCATTGTAAAAACTATAGAGTCTATAACCGGATTTGTACCATAAGTCCTGTTATATGTTGTTAAACCTACCTGACTTAAAGTTGAAGCTGTGGTTGTCCCGTACAACGGATCATTGTAAAAACCTAAGATTCCTATATTTAAACCATTAGTCTGAACAGCATTCTTATTTACAAGTTGCTCATTATAAGCAACTACATCATAGGCTTCTACACCCGAAGTAAAATTACTAGAATCTACTAAGCCATCTCCAATCTCCAAAAAGTCATCTTCACAAGAGGCAGCAATAAAAAGAAGCATTAGTATTCCTAATGTTCTTACCAACAAAGCATTTAATTTCATTCGTTTTTTTTTAATCTAAAACCTTAGTCGTGTAGAATTCCTCATACGCCTGAGCAAACTCTTCCTTTTTCTTAAAGGGTAATACCGGTATTTTAGTCACATTTAAATAGCTCGAAAGCTCTTCATCTAAATCTGATGAACCTATAATTGCAGCATCAGAATTTTTAATCGCTACTTTCATCAAGTTTGAATAGGTAGGCTCTGCTAATTCTGCAATCTCACCTTTGTCAATACCATCAAAAGCTATTTTATCTATCAATTGCATATTAAGCGTATCGTTAAATCCTTTATTGTAAACAGAAGTAACTATTTTACTTTGTTTAAAAAGTGGTTCACTCGCATAATATTTCTTCAAATAAAGTGGCAACAAAGATGCCAACCATCCATGAACATGGATAATATCTGGTGCCCAATTTAATTTCTTAACGGTTTCTACAACTCCTTTTGCAAAAAATATAGCACGCTCATCATTATCTGGAAATAAGTTTCCGTCTTCATCTGTAAAAGTCGCTTTACGCTTAAAATACTCTTCGTTATCTATAAAGTAAACCTGAATACGCTCTTTAGGTATTGAAGCAACTTTAATAATAAGAGGCATGTCAAAGTCATTAATAACTAAGTTCATACCAGAAAGACGTATTACTTCGTGTAATTGATGACGTCTTTCGTTGATATTTCCGTATCGAGGCATAAAAATTCTAATCTGACCTCCCTTACTATTAACCATTTGAGGTACCTCAAAAGACATAGATGCAATCTCTGTCTCTGGCAAATAAGGTATAACTTCAGATGATACGTACAATATCCTCTTATTTTTCATATGTGTGCTTCTAAGTTTCTATTAAGGCTAAAAAACACGCAAAATTACGAAAATTTATGCAGATTGCCAGTAATATAGTAATTTTGCCGCCTGTTAAATTAATCCCCATGCACGTATTCACCAATAGACCAGAAATTTCTAACGCTGTTGCAAAGCATAAAGAAAATGGTTCAAAAATAGGTTTTGTCCCCACTATGGGAGCATTGCATAGGGGGCATGCCAGTCTCTTTAATTTTGCTTTACAAAAATGTGATGTAGTGGTGGTTAGTATTTTTGTAAATCCCACGCAATTCAATAACAGTCAGGACTTAGAGACTTATCCAAGAGACCTTCAGGCAGACCTTGAACTCCTTGAAAACATCAACCCTAACCTTATTGTTTTTGCTCCCAGTACTACAACGATTTACGGTACTAATATTGAATCTATAGATTATAATTTTGACGGGCTAGATACCGTAATGGAAGGTGCTTTTAGACCCGGTCATTTTGAAGGCGTAGCTACTGTATTAAAGTATCTTTTTGAGATTGTACAGCCTCATTTTGCCTTTTTTGGTGAAAAAGACTACCAGCAACTACAAATCGTAAATAAACTTGTAGCCATAGAAAAACTTCCTGTTGAAATCATAGGTTGCCCAATTAGCCGTCATGATGATGGTCTTGCGGAAAGCTCTCGCAACATGAGATTAACGCATAATCACAGAGAGATTGCTCCTTTTATATATAGCACCTTACTGAAAGCAAAAGAACTTTTTGACGACAAAGGGATTGAAGAAATACATCATTTTGTGACAAATGCTTTTGCAGAAAGCGCGCTATTGAAACTAGAGTATTTTGAAATCGCAAATGCACGTACTTTAGAACATACTGTAGCTAAAAGAGCAAACGAATCGTACAGAGCTTTCATCGCTGTTTTTGCAGGAGATGTTCGCCTTATTGACAATATCGCCCTAAATTAAAAACCCTTATTTTTACACCATGTTAGTTAACGTTGTAAAGTCTAAAATACACCGCGTAAAAGTTACCGGAGCAGAACTTCATTACATTGGAAGCATCACTATAGATGAAGATCTTATGGATGCTGCCGGAGTTATAGAAGGAGAGCGCTTACAAATTGTAAACGTTACTAATGGAGAACGTTTAGAAACTTACGCAATTCCCGGCCCTAGAAGTAGCGGTGAAATCACACTCAACGGCGCCGCAGCACGCAAGGTTGCAAAAGGTGATATTCTCATTTTAATCGCCTATGCCTTTATGGAACTTGAGGAAGCCAAAGCATTTAAACCTTCTTTAGTATTCCCTAATGAAGAAACAAATTTGCTTAAATAACCTTGAATAAAAAGCAACTTATAAAATTTCTTAAAGTTTTAATTCCTCTTGGTTTAGGGGTCTTTCTCATATATTATTCATTAAGCTCAGCTACTCCAGAGGAGCGCGCTACACTATGGGAAAATATTAAAAAAGCAGACCCCATTTATATTTTAATTTCTTTGATATTTGGCTTCTTAAGCCATTTTTCGAGGGCTTATCGCTGGCAATATTTATTAGAACCTATGGGCTACAAACCCAACCTTTCTAACAGATTTATGGCGGTAATGGCTGCTTATCTTGCAAATTTAGGGATCCCTAGAAGTGGTGAACTGTTAAGAGGAGCACTTTTAACCACTTATGAAGACATTCCTTTCGAGAAAGGCTTCGGCACTATAATATCAGAACGCATTGCAGATTTTGTAATGCTTTTACTGGTTGTTGCTATTGCCATTTTTCTGCAAACAGATTTACTCCTTACCTATTTAAAAGATCAAAATATTAATCCATTATATACTGTAGCGTTTCTATTTGTTGTAGTTGGTGGCATTTATCTAGGTTTTAGAATAGTCAAAAACTCAAAGTCCGGATTTTTCTTAAAAATCAAAAAATTTATGTTCGGCCTTTTAGAGGGTATGCGCAGTATCCTGCATATGAAACATAAAATTGCATTTATCGCACATACATTGTTCATCTGGATTATGTATGTTATGATGTTTTGGATTGTAAAATTTACAATCCCAGAAATTGCTACGGCCTCATTAGGCATCATACTGGCTGCATTTGTTATTGGTTCGTTTTCTATCTCTGTAACAAACGGAGGCATCGGAGTGTATCCTATAAGTATAGGTGCCCTTTTTGTTTTTTTTGGTTTTAGTAAAGAAGGTGGTGAAGCTTTTGGCTGGATTATATGGGGCTCACAAACACTTTTAGTAATTGTCTTAGGAGCACTCTCATTTATTTTATTACCGGTATTAAATCGAAATAAGTAATCACGACCGCATTGAGGTAGCTTAGCCATTTTATGGTTAAATTCACATATCCAAAAAATCTACCTACCATGAAAAAAACACTACTCTTACTTCTGCTGTTTAGCAGCTTTCTGAATGCACAGGTTTTGTATGAAACCGTTCCTTCAACAAATCTTAGCGAAAGCAGACAAGTAAAAATACAGCTACCCCGTAATTACGAGACTAATAAAGACAAAAATTACCCGGTAATCGTAGTACTCGATGCAGATTATCTTTTTGAACCTGTCTCTGGCAATGTTGATTATTACAGTTATTGGGAAGATATGCCTCAAGCCATTGTAGTAGGCGTCATGCAACCTAATCGCATGGACGATACCCAGTATGATGACGGCAACTTTTTACCCACAGAGCAAGGGGCTTCATTCTTTAATTTTATTGGCCAGGATCTTTTTCCCTGGTTGGGCAAAAAATACCGCCTGGCACCTTTCAATTTAATAGTAGGTCATGACGCGACTGCAGGTTTTGCAAACTATTACCTGATGAAAAATCCGCCATTATTTAATGCCTATATTTCTTTAAGTCCAGATTTGGCACCCCAAATGACTGAACGCTTAACCGATATTCTTCAGAAAACTGAAAATAAAATATTTTACTATCAGGCAACTGGAACTGAAGATATTGAAGCACTTCGCGAATCTACACAGGTACTTCATGTCGCACTTCAAAATATAGAAAACCCTAATCTTAAGTATTATTTTGACGATTTTGAGAACGCAACACATTACACGCTGGCAGGCAAAGCAATACCCAGTGCACTAGAACAGATTTTTTCTGTGTACAGACCCATCACAAAAAAAGAGTTTCAGGAAGATATCCTTACCGCAGAATCTCCGTTTAATTATCTAACTGAAAAATATGAGATTATTGAAAATCTATTCGGTATCAAAGATAAAATACGCATCAATGACTTTATTGCCATTGCGGCGGCACTAGAAAAAAAAGCAGATTGGGATGGTTTTGAGAACCTGGGCAAACTTGCCCGAAAAGAATACCCCGAGACTGTATTGGGGGCCTACTATTTGGGCCGGTCTTATGAAGGAAATGGAGATACAAAAAAAGCAATGCGTACCTATGAGAGCGCATTGGTATTAAAAAGCGCAGGCGATGTAGATAAAGATATTTTAATGGCCCGTGCTCAACGTATAAAAGATGATTTCGGATATTAATGGCAAAAACTAAAACAACCTTTTTCTGTCAAAATTGTGGTGCTCAATTTGCAAAATGGCAAGGACAATGCACTTCCTGTAAAGAATGGAATACAATTGCTGAAGAAGTAATACAAAAAGCAGAAAAATCGAGCTGGAAAGTTGAGACTCCAACAACAAAACGGGTCGCAAAACCCCAACGTATTCAGGAAATTGATACCACAGCCGAAGCACGTTTAAATACAAAAAACAACGAACTCAATCGTGTTTTAGGAGGCGGACTCGTGCCTGGATCTTTAACGCTTTTAGGTGGTGAACCGGGTATAGGAAAAAGCACTTTAATGCTGCAAATCGCATTAATGCTTCCCTATAAAACACTCTATGTTTCTGGAGAAGAAAGCGCTCAGCAAATTAAAATGCGGGCAGAACGCATAAACCCTAATGCTGAAAATTGCCTGATCCTAACGGAAACAAAAACCCAGAACATTTTTAAACAGATTGAAGCTGTAGAGCCCGATATTGTCATCATAGATTCAATACAAACACTGCATACAGATTATGTAGAAAGTGGCGCCGGTAGCATTTCTCAAATTCGGGAAACCACCACAGAGTTAATAAAATTTGCTAAAGAAACAGCAACTCCGGTGATCTTAATAGGCCATATTACCAAAGATGGAAATATTGCAGGTCCTAAAATTCTGGAACATATGGTTGACACCGTATTACAATTTGAAGGCGACCGCAATCATGTTTATCGAATATTAAGAGCTCATAAAAACCGCTTTGGATCTACAAACGAACTTGGTATTTACGAGATGCAAGGCAGCGGCTTGCGTGAAGTTTCTAACCCTTCTGAAATTTTAATTTCAAAAAACGATGAAGAACTAAGCGGAACTGCAATAGCTGCCACCTTAGAAGGTATGCGCCCGCTAATGATAGAAATACAGGCTTTAGTAAGTACAGCCGTTTATGGCACACCACAGCGAAGCGCAACCGGCTATAATGCTAAACGATTGAATATGATTCTTGCCGTTCTTGAAAAACGCGCTGGTTTTAGACTTGGAGCAAAAGATGTCTTCTTAAATATTACAGGCGGCATTAGTGTTGATGATACGGCTATTGACCTGGCGGTAGTCGCTGCTATATTATCGAGTAATGAAGACATTGCAGTCGCAAAAGACATTTGTTTTGCAGCAGAAATAGGTCTTGCAGGTGAAATACGCCCGGTTACACGCGTAGAACAGCGTATTCTTGAAGCCGAAAAGTTAGGCTTTAGCACTATAATGGTTTCTAAATATTGTAAAATACCGAATGAAAATTACGGTATTACCATAGTTAAAGTTGCTAAGATGAATGATGTTGTGGAGTGGTTGTTTGGATAATCTGATACTTACAACAAGATTAGATCAATCCAATTTGCTGATCTACCCTTTCGAAGGACTTATTTTATGTAAAAACACCCGATAAATTTTGAAATCTATCGGGTGTTTTATTTATAATTTCCGCTTTGCGAAAAGCTTATCCTTTTGAAACAGCACTTAAATACTCGCGATTCATACGAGCGATATTTTCTAAAGAAATTCCTTTAGGACATTCTATCTCGCAAGCACCAGTATTGGTACAATTTCCAAAACCTTCTAAGTCCATCTGACGTACCATATTTTGCACACGCTCTGTAGCTTCTACTTCACCCTGTGGCAATAAAGCAAACTGTGAAACCTTTGCAGATGTAAATAACATAGCACTTGCATTTTTACAAGCAGCAACACAAGCCCCACAACCTATGCACGTAGCTGCATAAAAAGCATCATCTGCATTCTCTTTCTTAATAGGAATCGCATTAGCATCTACTGTATTACCAGAAGTGTTTACAGAAATGTAACCACCTGCCTGCTGAATACGATCAAAAGAAGTACGATCTACAATCAAATCCTGTATTACCGGGAACGCAGTTGCTCTCCAAGGCTCTATTGTAATAGTATCCCCGTCATTAAACTTACGCATGTGTAACTGACAGGTTGTAACTAAACGGTCTGGACCGTGCGGTTCTCCATTAATTTGTAAGGAGCAACTTCCACAAATTCCTTCACGACAATCGTGATCAAATTCTACTGGCACTTCACCTTTATTAATCAAATCTTCATTAAGCACATCTAGCATTTCTAGAAAAGACATATCTCCGTCAATCCCATCAATCTGGTAGCTTTTCATCGCCCCTTTTGCTTTAGCGCTTTCCTGACGCCATATTTTGAGTGTTAACTTCATAGTAAAAGTTATCTTTTAATTATTATTTATAAGAACGCGTTTTAACTTCGATATTATCAAAAGTCAATTGTTCTTTATGCAATTTAGCCTCACGTGGATCTGCATTATATTCCCAGGCAGAAACAAAACTAAAGTTTTCATCATCTCTTAAGGCCTCTCCTTCCGGAGTTTGATATTCCTCTCTAAAGTGGCCTCCACAAGATTCATTTCTAGTTAAGGCATCTTTAGCAAAAAGTTCACCCAATTCTAAGAAATCGGCTACTCTTCCGGCTTTTTCTAACTCTGCATTTTTAGAATCTATACTTCCCGGTACTTTTACATTCTCCCAGAAATCTGCACGTAAAGCAGAAATCTCATCCATGGCTTCCTGAAGCTCTTTTGCGTTACGAGACATTCCACATTTATTCCACATGATTTTTCCTAAACGCTTGTGGTAATAATCTACAGAGTGTATGCCTTTACCACTCACTAATTTATTCATACGCTCCCGTACATCTTTTTCTGCCTGATCAAATTCTGGAGAATCTGTAGGTATCTTACCGGTACGAATATCTTTAGAAAGATAATCTCCAATCGTGTATGGCAATACAAAATAACCATCTGCAAGACCTTGCATCAATGCTGAAGCACCAAGGCGGTTAGCTCCGTGGTCTGAGAAATTCGCCTCTCCAGCGGCGTAGCAACCCGGAATAGTTGTTTGTAAGTTATAATCTACCCATAGACCACCCATCGTGTAATGTACTGCCGGGTAAATCATCATAGGTGTTTTATACGGATCCTCATCTACGATCTTTTCGTACATCTGGAAGAGGTTTCCGTATTTATTTTCAACTACAGCTTTACCGTAGTCGTATATTTCTTTATCTGAAGGGTTATGATTACCGTGTATTAAAGCTTCTTCCTTACCATAACGGTTTATTGCGCTCTTAAAGTCAAGATATACTGCCTCACCGGTTTTATTAACACCGAAGCCCGCATCACAGCGTTCTTTTGCTGCTCTTGATGCCACATCTCGAGGAACCAGGTTACCAAAAGCAGGGTAACGACGCTCTAAGTAATAATCACGATCTTCTTCTTTAAGATCTGTAGGTTTTAATTTGCCGGCACGTATAGCTTCTGCATCTTCTTTTTTCTTTGGAACCCAGATACGACCATCATTACGTAAGGATTCTGACATCAACGTCAATTTTGACTGATGATCTCCCGAAACCGGAATACAAGTAGGGTGAATCTGCGTATAGCAAGGATTTGCAAAATACGCTCCGCGACGATGCGCTCTCCACGCAGCCATTACGTTACTTCCCATCGCATTGGTTGAAAGAAAAAATACATTCCCATAACCACCACTCGCTAAAACAACTGCGTGAGCAGAATGCCTCTCAATTGCACCTGTTACCAGGTCACGGGCAATAATTCCTCGCGCTTTACCATCTACCAGGACAAGATCTAACATCTCATGACGGTTAAATGGCTGAATTTTACCTCTATTAATCTGGCGGTTCATTGCAGAATATGCTCCTAAAAGCAACTGCTGTCCCGTTTGCCCTTTTGCGTAAAAAGTTCTGGAAACCAAAACCCCACCAAAAGAACGGTTATCTAAAAGTCCGCCATATTCACGTGCAAAAGGAACTCCCTGTGCAACACACTGGTCGATAATATTTCCTGAAACTTCAGCAAGCCGATAAACATTTGCTTCGCGTGAGCGATAATCCCCACCTTTTATGGTATCGTAAAATAAGCGGTAGTTAGAATCCCCGTCTCCCTGATAATTTTTTGCAGCGTTAATACCTCCCTGTGCAGCGATAGAGTGCGCACGACGCGGAGAATCTTGATAGCAAAAAGTCTTCACGTTATAGCCTAACTCTGCTAACGTTGCAGCAGCACTACCTCCTGCAAGACCTGTACCTACAACAATAACATCTATGTTACGCTTGTTTGCAGGGTTAACCAGGTTAATATCATTTTTATGTTGAGTCCACTTATCTGCAAGTGGGCCGTCTGGTATATTTGATTTTAATTCTGACATCGTCTAGTGATTAAAATGGTGAAACAACGCGATGAATACAAAACCCGCAGGGATTGCGATTGCATAAAACTTAGCAAACTTCTTCAAGCCTGTCGCGTATTTGTTATTAAAGCCAACCGATTGAAAAGAAGATGCAAAACCGTGAAATAAGTGAAGCGCTAAGAAAACGAAAGAAAGCACATAAAGACCTGTTCTAACCGGGCTTTCAAACTTTTCTACTAACTCCCCGTAATAACGCGTAGCATCAGCAGGGTTTGACTCAATGTATTTGTGTACAATCTCAGGAAACCAGAAGTCATAAAAATGCAATCCTAAGAATGCTAAAATCACAAGACCACTGTAAATCATGTTACGGCTAACCCAGCTTGAGTTTGCACTCCCTTTGTAATTCACATAATTAATCTTACGTGCTGCACGGTTACGAATTTCAAGAATGAAACCCATTACAAAGTGAAAAATAACTCCAAAGATTAATACAGGTTGAAGTATTGCCTGTACCAAAAAGTTAGTTCCCATAAAATGAGAAAACTCATTAAAAGTTTCTGGGCTAAAGGTCGATGTTAAGTTAATTGTAAAATGCTGACCTAAAAACAATACTAGGAACAAACCTGAAAGTGCCATGGCAACTTTTCGGGCGATAGAAGAGGAAATGATTCCCATTTATTTACGTTTTTTATTTAGTGGCACAAAAATACGGCTCAAAAGGTTGTTTCACAAACTTTGAGACCGCTTTTGGAATGGTTTTAAATAATAAAAATAATGTTTAATATTTCTTACGAAAACCTTTGAAATATAGGCTTCTCGTTAAACATAATTTTCTTACTGAAGATTTGAATTGATGGTAATAGGTGACTTAAGTCTTTGTAAAACGATACAGGTTAACCGATTGTATTTTGTACTGCCACCGAATAATTAATCATCCATATCATTTAATTGAATTTCAAGAGCCCGAGTACTCAACTGAACTTCGATAAACGAAAGTGTTAGTGAAATCATTAAAGCTATTAAACTAGCTCCAAATACAATATTTGCAAGAAAATCTCTTTCAATATAAATCAAAAACATCGTTATTACCGCTAGTAGAAAACTTACAATTGCCATAGCCTGCATGGCTTTTATAATCCCCAGCCGTTTACGCAATTGATTAATTTGCTTTTTTACAGGAGATGACGAGTTATCCTGATACCGTTTATGCAACTCCCTAATTAAAGCAGCTATTGCAAGATATCTGGCATTATAAGCTAACATTGTTAAAGAAATTGCTGGAAACAACAATGCCGGAATACTCAGGTTTAAATTCATAAATAGTTTTTTAATCTTCCTGTGTTTGTGCGGCACGCTCAGCACGATCCTGGCGACGACTACCCTCTTTTATTTCAAATTTGGTTTTAGCAGATGTACCAGCTGCATTTATTTGCACCGTATAAGTACCCGGCGGAAGATAAAACACACCATTTTGAGCCTTTGTGATTTTTAAATTTTTAGTTTCTTTTTCTAATTGCTTTTTCCCATCTTCAGAAATACTTAAATCGTAGGTTACATAATTAAACCCCTTATCAATCTCTGCAGACCAGGATTTAACAGATTTACCTTCTTTACTTAAGATATCGAGTTTAGCCTCACCGGCTTTAGGAGCATAAAATTTAATGCTGGTTTCTGGTGTATTTGCAGTACGCCATGCACTCCACGACCTGCCCCAGTTTGTAGAAAAATCTACCGCTTGCATTTTAAACAGTTGCAAATCTTCAGCCTTACCGGGATCAAAACTCTGAATCTCATCAAGATTTGTTATAAAAATAGATCTTCCGTGAGTGCCCACTACCAGATCATTAGCTTCAGTTTGAATTACTAAATCGTGAACCGCTACATTAGGCATACTTCCGTCTAAAACCTCCCAGCTTTCGCCTTTATTGAAACTCACATAACTCGCGTCATCTGTTCCCAGATACAAGATGTTTTCTTTAACCGGGTCTTCTATAATTACATTTATAGGAGAAAGTGGCAAATTAGAGCTTATATCTTTCCAGCTCTTCCCATAATCATCGCTTACATATACGTAGGGCTTAAAATCGTCATAGCGGTAGCCATTTAAAGCTGCATACACCCTTCCTTTTTTATGAGTCGAAGCAGTTACTTTACTCACCCATAAATTCTGAGGTAAAGTTGTCGAAATAACTTTCCAACTGCCCCCGGCGTCTTGAGTGACCTGTATCACCCCATCATCACTACCGGTATAAATTAAACCGAATTGAAATGGGGACTCACTAATTGCCGTGAGCGTTCCGTAAGGTACATTACCTGGCTTGCCGCCCGCTGTAAGATCTGGCGAAATAGCCGTCCACGTGTCACCCTGATTCATAGAGCGGATTAACTTATTACCGCCCATGTATAAAATATCCTGATTGTGCGATGAAAGCAAAATGGGCGTTTCCCAATTAAAACGATATGGAGCTTCCCCTAAATCATGACTCGGTTTAATAAACGTACGCTCCCCTGTTTTTAAATTTAGACGATTGTAGAACCCAAACTGCGATCCCACATAAATAATATCACTATCTCTTCGGTCTATCTGCACCTGCATACCATCACCACCTCCTACGCGCTTAAAGGGGTATTGACCTTCTGCCTCATAATCTTTAGAGTACTCATAATTATGAGGTCCCTTCCAAGTTCCATTATCCTGTAAACCCCCATAAATATTATAGGGTTTCTCATAGTCTACATTAATTGCATAGAATTGCGCTAAAGGCATTGAGTTTATTTTTGACCAGCTTTTACCCCCGTCATAAGACATATTTAAACCACCGTCATTACCATTAATAAGATGATTTGGCATTTTAGGATCTACCCAAATAATATGATGATCTACATGAACATTAGGTTCATCTATATAGGTGAAGGTTTTACCGCCATCTGTAGATTTAATAAGCGGAACGCCTACTAAATAGATTTCGTTTTCGTTCTGTGGGTTTACATCCATTTCTGCGAAAACATACCCATAGGAATAAAAGAAATCTTCTATGTAGCCCTCATGAGTACGGTTCCACGTTTTTCCACCGTCATTAGATTTATAGATCTCTGCACCTATAACCTCACCTTCAGAGTCAGGACTGTTCTTATCGAAAGTATACAAATAGAAATCTGATGCTTTAAACTCCCCAGACTTTACCAATTCTTTTGCTTTAACAGCCGTGTATTGTTTTGGAAAGCGATTTGATTTTAAGTAATCATCAAGCTCATCGGCGTTCAATTCTAAAAATGCTGCGGAAGTCATATTTTTAAATGCTTCAGGCTTTAAATCTTCGTCTTTCTTTTCTGCTTTCTTCTCTTTAGAATCATCACGCATATCCTGATTATCATGAATTGCATAAAGTGTATTTGCATTTACAACAGCGAGACCTATACGCCCTACTCCTTTTCCCTGCGGAAAACCATTACCTACAGTCACTAACGACCAGGTTTCACCTGCATCAGTAGATTTATAAATCCCTGAGTTTTCACCCGACCCCCTAAAATCCCAAGCCATACGCGTTCTGTCCCAGGCAGCGGCATACAATACATTAGCATTTTCTGGCGCGGCACCCAGATTAATAATACCTGTGTCACTATTTATAAACAAGGTTTTATTCCATGTTTTTCCTCCATCTAAAGTCTTGAAAATGCCTCGCTCGTCATTAGGAGAGTACAAATGCCCTAAGGAAGCTACAAGTACTACATCAGGATTTTTTTCATCTACAATAATATCACTAATATGGTGCGAATCGTAAAGACCTGTATTCACCCAGGTTTTACCATTATCTGTACTTTTTAAAATACCTACCCCTGCATACGATGACCTTGAAGAAATGGTCTCGCCTGTACCTGCCCAGATTATATTATGTGCCCAGTTTACCGCAATATCACCCACATTTTGAGTAGGTGCCCTGTCAAAAACTGAAGTAAATGTAATACCGTTATTCACTGTATGCCAAACGCCACCCGTAGCATAAGCCACGTAAAACTCTGTGCTATTTTCAGGATTTACCTCAATATCAACTACACGACCACTCATAATGGTAGGGCCTGCATTTTTAAAAGGAATATTTTTAACAATAGAATTTGAAACCAAGGTTTCTTTAGTTTCAAGCGATTTTACAATTAAATCTGGCGAAGTGGCCGGTTGCTGAGCAAAAGAGCTCGAAAAAACAATTATAAAAAAAGTGAGGAGTAAAAATCGAATGTGCATAGTACAACAGTTTTATGCTTTTAAAAATACCTATTTGTTAAAGAAATCTAAACAATTTAAAAAGAGTTTAACACCCATTAATCATGTTGTTTTTACCTTTGAGTAAATTCAAATTACAACTATGAAATACGACCTAATAGATCGCAATCTTTTTATACATAATCGCAAAGAATTTATGGCTGCTATGAAGCCAAATAGTCTTGCAGTTTTCAACAGTAATGATATCTACCCCATAGGCTCTGATAGCACCATGCCTTTTCAGCAAAACAGAGATTTATTTTTTCTAAGTGGAGTAGATCAGGAAGAAAGTATTCTGGTACTTTTTCCAGATTGCCCTAAAGAAAAACACCGCGAGATTTTATTTTTAAAAGAAACTAATGACCACATTGCCGTATGGGAAGGAGAAAAACTCACAAAAGAGAAAGCTCTTGAAGTTAGCGGCGTAAAAACGGTGTATTGGATACAAGAGTGGGATAAGGTTTTTTATGAATTGATGACTCAAGCAGAGACGCTTTATATAAATACAAATGAGCATTACCGTGCCAATGTAGAAACTGAAACCCGTGAAGCTCGTTTTAATAAAAAAATAAAAGAGCAGTACCCTGCACATAGCGTAGCTAAAAGCAATCCTATATTGCAGCGCCTACGATCAGTAAAAAATCCTATAGAGATAGATTTACTACAAAAAGCCTGCGATATTACTGAAAAAGGCTTCAAGCGTATTCTTCAGTTTGTAAAGCCAGGTGTGATGGAATACGAAATAGAGGCTGAGTTTATGCACGAGTTTCTACGCAATCGCTCACGTGGTTTTGCCTACACACCCATTGTTGCTTCAGGAAATAATGCTAACGTGCTACATTATATCGTAAATAATGCAGAATGCAAGGCTGGCGACTTAATTTTACTAGATGTAGGTGCTGAATATGCAAATTACAGTAGTGATATGACGCGTACTATTCCCGTTTCCGGAAGATTTACAGCACGACAAAAAGAGGTTTACAATGCTGTTTTACGCGTTAAGAAAGAAGCTACAAAAATGCTTACACCAGGAAATCTTTGGGGACCCTATCATGAGGAAGTAGGTAAGTTGATGACTTCAGAGTTATTAGGACTTGGACTTCTCGACAAAGCTGATGTTCAAAATGAAAATAAAGACTGGCCGGCTTACAAAAAATATTTTATGCACGGCACCTCGCACCATATTGGTCTAGATACCCATGATTATGGTTTATTGCACGAACCCATGCAAGCCAATAATGTATTTACGGTTGAACCCGGCATCTATATTCCTGAAGAAGGTTTTGGAATTCGCCTGGAAGATGATTTAGTTATTCAGGAACAAGGTGAACCTTTTAATCTAATGCGCAATATTCCATTAGAAGTTGAAGAGATTGAAGACTGGATGAATCGCTAGATTCAGTTTGCAGTTTGCAACAATTGAAAAAGCTCCGTAATCATTTTGATTACGGAGCTTTTTTTTATGCTTAAGACTTTTGTCTGAAATCTATAATCTTCTAAAACCAGTTTGACCACGGAATGCGACTTAGCATTACAATAAGACCAAGGGTGTAAAATATCGCTAGTAGTTTAAACTTAGGCTTTGAAGTTAATTTTTTCTTATGCTTACTGTATCCTATTGTAATAAAAACAATGGTAAGAATCATTGCAATGGGATGCTCTACCACATACAAACGTAGATTAGGATCTTTCATCGCAGCACCCATACCTTGTGAAGCTATTGCTTTTGCTCCTAATGGAGAAACAAAATAAAGCACAATACCTATTAGTAATTGAATGTGTGAAACAATTAAAGTAAACAACGCCAACCTAAAATCACGAGCCCCAAATTCTTTACCTGAAAAATAAGAAACGAGTACGTTTATAGTTGTTATTGTAAGGATAATAAGAGCCAAATAAGCCCAGTACGAATGCACAAATTGTACGGTAGTATACATAGTCTGAAATTTTAAAAATCAAAGATAACTTTTTGCTCTGAAAGGACTGAAACCGAAATGCTTTAAATGCAAAAAACCCTTCCGTTTAAAATGGAAGGGTTTTTATTAAGCTTTAATTAGAAACTAGTTCCATGTGTTTTCAGCAGGTGTTCCACCCCAAATTAAGGTTACTAAATATGGATTGTCTATAAATGGATTACGATTACCCTGAGCTGCTTCTATAACTTTGTTTCTGTTTTTCTCAAAATCTGAAACAGGATCTTCACGGTTCCACTTTAAAAACAAGTCAAGATTTCCTACTTTTTTAAAGTCTTCGCCATATCGTATATTAAGATATAAAACAGCTCTCGCTACATCACCTTTCCACTCATCACCAGGATACCATGAATTATCATTTATTAATTTGTAAGCCCCACTACCATCTACAAAAGGGTAATTTAATCGTAATGTATTTACCTCATCATCTGCAGAACGTAAATGATGCAAATCTGTCACAGCATCTTCGGTAGCTAATCGTGACTGAGGGAAAATATGCTCAGTATTAAAGGTTTGTGGTGAATGAGAATTGCTTCCTGAAGTATACTCCCGCTCATCACGGCTTTCTCCAGAATACATTAATATCACATTAGCAGGGTTACTCAAATCTGCATCTGCATCATATAAAAATTGGTGGCGCTGTGTGTATGTTAAAATTGTGGTGTGCTTTGCTATTGTAAATGAGCTTAAAGCATCAAATGTGAGATCTCCATCTTCAAAGAAGCTCACGCCAGCATAATAACTTTGTAACTGCGCAGGAATTGTAAAACTTACCGCCTCTAATACATTTATGGTTACCGTTGCTGTAGAACAGCTAGGGGTCGCATCGTTATCACAGATTGTATACGTAAAAGTATCTTCACCTAAAAAGTTTGTCGCAGGGGTATAGGTAACAGAGCCGTTACTATTCAACACACCTGTTCCCGTACTAGTCGAAAAATCTACACTTGTAAGCACAGCCCCGTCAAGTAACTCATCATTTGCTAATAAATTTACAAGTGTTAAAGAGGTGGATTTTGCTGTGGCTGCAGTGTCATCTTTAGCAACCGGCGTACCTGCATCTGAAACAGTTATGGTAACGGTTGCCTGTGAGCAAATACTTGTATCTGCATTAAGACATAATTGATAAGTAAACGTATCGTCCCCTACAAAATTAGGCTTTGAAGTATAAGTATAACTGCCATTACGATTGTCTGTTAGTGTACCACCCTGTGTGGTTGCCGCATCAACAGAAACAATACGTGCACCAGAAGCTAAATCATCATTGGCAGTTAGATTTTGAATTATAAAATCTGTGTTTTCTTCGGCGTTGAATGCATCAGCTACTGCTACCGGACTTTCTAATTCTGGCTCTACGGGAGGCGCAACAACTACATCATCATCAGAACCCCCACACGACGCAAAAGCTAACATTGAACATAGAGCAACAACTATTTTCTTTCTCATAATAAAATTTTTACAAAAATAAAAAAACCTCCTGTCTCTTATTGAGCAGGAGGTTTTATTTAAACTATTATCTATTTATTGTTTTACCCAACTTCCGTTAGTTTTAATTACAAAGAACGTTTCTGTTGTGTTCGCCCCATTATAAATATCAAGAGTTACAGCATATTTCTGACCTTCTTCTGCATTAGCATCTAACTTATTTAATAGTAAATTTAGAGCTCTATATATTAAGTCATCACTCCAGAAAGCATCATTACCGCTACGACGATCAAGGTTGTTATAACGTAACATACTTGCTGTTTGAGCAGGGAACTCTGAAGATAATTCTGAACCTATAAATGCATAATCAGCTACAGCCAATGTATAAGCTATAGTATTATCAGGAATCCATTCACCTGCATCATTACCGAACTGAAGAGTCATAGGAAGTGCATTATTATACACATTCCATTTAGATCCGTCAAAAATGAAATTTGCTATGAAACTATACGTTGCACTATCTGTAACACTTCCATCTCCATCAATATCATTTACATCTGTAGTATAAACTTTGTACATTGTAGATTTAACATCATTGACTGCAACATCTTCATATTTAAATTTATCTAAAAGATAAATTGGTAATTTTCTCAAAGCTTCGTCCTTAGTATTGAAGTTTGCAAAACCTTGACCTACCATTGTATATTCGGCATTTGTAAGTCCTAATGCAAATTGCCATTCACCATTTACTCTAAGAAACCCATTATTCAAAGTTTGAGTACTTCCGTTGTAAAACTTGTATGTTAAAGAAACTAATGTTCTGTTAGCAACATCAGGAAATTTGTCATCTAAAAATGTATAGATCTGATCCTCATCGTCAAAGTTGTCAAATCGTTCTGTTTCAGGATATGAATCATAATCTGCAGTACTTACTGTGTAAACAATTAATGAGCGCTCAGTAGATACCGGAGCATACAAATCATATGTTACCGTTGCTAAAGAACCATCTCCTAAAACAGGGAAATTATTTTTCAGAACTAACGGAACTAAACTCTTAGCATCCTCTACAGTATTAAAAGTTGCAAAATCAAGTTCTAAAACTTTTTTGTAGTCATCTTCAGTTAATGTATAATTAAATACATCAGAGATACCTGCTTCATTTGCCTCTAGCTGATCATTAATATCTTCTACAGGATCACAACTTACCATAGACATAGCCCCTACAGTAATTGCTGTCAATAAATAATTAAATTTTTTCATTTCAATTTTTATTAAAAATTAATTTTTGCACCTACAGTATAGGTTCTACCAGCTCCGTAATAAACTCTTGCTGTAGTTGCAAGTGAGTTATTACCGTCTTGTGCATCAGAAATGTATTCTGTATCTAAAACGTTAAATACATTAGCATTAATCTGCGCATTAAATCCTCCGAAGTTAAATCTGTGCGTTAAACCTAAGTCAAGTAAACCATATTCTGGCATTTCCCAAGTTTGTGGTAATCCCTCTGCACTACGACCTGTAGGATCGTAATCTGCAAAGTAATCTGCAGCATAGTTAAAAGATGCTCTTATAGTAGTAGAAGCTAATACTGCATAATCTGCACCTAAAGCAAAGGTAGTTTGAGCAGAATTTCCAACTTTTACATCCTCTAAATAAATATCAATAGGATCTCCAATTGGGTTTTGTTGATCATCAAATACCTGAACATTTTTAATATCATTAGCAAATTTCCAGTCACCTAAAGAAGCCATACCTGTTAAAGTTAAAGTTTCTATTGGGCGGTATTGTAGCTCCAATTCAACACCTTGATGCAACTGGTTTAAACCTAATATATTTGCAGTGTATTGAACATTATCTGCTGTTCTTGAGATCGTGTAGGTACGATCTGTCCATTTTGTACGATAAACGTTAAGATCTGCTCTAAAATTATCACTTCTAAAACCATAACCTACTTCTGCACTAAAGATTTTTTGATTCTCTGCATCAGCATTAGTTATGTTTGTGTTATTTATGAAAACTGCATCACTAAAAGGAGCACGCTCAAAGTAACCCACATTTGCAAAAACATTATTTACATCATCAAGTCTGTAGTTAAGACCACCCTTAGTACTAAAAGCAGTAAAGTTTACCCAGTCTGTTTCTCTTAATGGATCTTCTGGAGTGTACTTGAAGTAATCTTCTCTTTTGTAAGATGTATTGTTACCGGCAACAGAAATAACTGCTGAAATCTTGTCTTTGTTATATTCTGCCTGAGCAAAAAGACCAGCCCAGTTTGTATAACCCGAATCACTATAGTTATACTTATCACCTACCTTAACAACCTTATTAGGATTATTAACATCATTATTGTCTATATAAAAAGAACCTCCTAAAAGATCTGTAAGCTCTGTAAAGTGATCTCCTTTGTAGATACGTACATCAACACCCGCAGAAAGGTCAATATATTCTGAAAGCTCTGTATTATATGTTGATAAAGCACCATACCACTGGTGGTTGTTTCTAGATGCTCTTAAAAACGTCTCAACACTAGTTGCTGCTCCCAAGGCTTTATTTTCAGCAACAATTTTATCAAAATCTACAGGACCATAAGCAGAATCACGATAATTTAAATCATCTTTTCCAAATTTGTTAGCACCTGCAGTACCACCTCCACCACCAGTACCATAAGAGGCATAGATAGATGTTGTAAGTGAAGAAATATCACTAATTGTCCAATAATGGTTTAATGACATTTGTGGTTTGTGATAGAAGTTATCTTCGTGATTTAATAACTGTCCATTTTTATAACCGTAATCTGTGTTCGTTTTGATTCCACGCTCACTTTTTCTGTAATCATCAATTAACAATCTGTTTTGACGCTGACCGTGACGTTGTGGAGCACCGAAAGCCGTGAACGATAATTCATGGTTTTCATTTATTTTCTTAGCTACGTTTAAGAAGTAAGAATATGCATCAATAGTAGTTGCATCAACAAACTGCTCTCCTGTAGTTCTTGATAAACTTACAGTTGCAGCCCAATCATTATCTAATAAGCCTGTTGAAAGAGTAAAACCATATTTTGTATAGCCATCATTACCAGTAGTCATTACAACATTACCACCTGCAGCAATATCAGTAGATTTTGTAACGATGTTTACAGTACCTCCAATTGATGGAAGACCTATCATAGCAGCACCAAGACCTCTTTGAACCTGCATAGAGCTAGTTACATCAGAAAGACCTGCCCAGTTACTCCAGTAAACATTACCGTTTTCCATGTCATTTACAGGAATACCGTTAATCATTACCGCAACGTTTTGAGAATTAAAACCACGTATACGCAGCTCTGCATCTCCAAAACCACCACCACCTCTAGTCACATAAACACCAGGTGTAGTTTTTAAGATTTCAGGAAATTCCTGACTACCCAATTCATTCTCAATAGTTTCTGCTTTAATTGTAGAAACTGCAACAGGAGTTTTACGATCTATTGCTAAAGAGTAAGCCTTAACAATTACTTCATCAAGAGCATCAGAATCCATCTGAAGCTTCACAGTACCTAAATCAATAACTTTTTTTCCTGTAACATCAAAATTTAACGTTAGTGGAGCAAATCCCACATAAGAAACACGTAAAGAACCTGTGTTTTTAGCAACTTGAATCTCAAATAACCCATCAAAATCAGTTGATACTCCGTTAGTTGTGCCATCAACAACTACGTTAACTCCAGGTAGTGGTGTGCCATTTTCACCATCTACAACTGTACCTCGTAAAGTTCCCTGAGCCTGCGCAACAGCAGTTAACAGAAGAAAAACAAGTGCTAGTAAACTTGTAATTTTTTTCATTGTGCTTGTTTGAATTTATAATTTTTGCAAAAGTCTTAATAAAGACCTAATTAAATATTAACGCAATGTTAAGGATTACTATTTAACGCAATATGTTTAATTTTAACTCTTAAATATCTATAATTGATATTTAAGAGTTAAAAATATAAATTACAAGCACATTTTACTATTCACTTTTAAAATGCTTAATTAGGGATGTGGTTGAACTATCGTGACTTGCTATACTATCTGAATTTAAGTCTGTTAACACGTTTTTTGCCAACTGCTTACCCAATTCTACACCCCATTGATCGTAACTGAAAATATTCCAAAGAATACCTTCTGTAAAGATTTTATGCTCGTATATCGCGATTAGCGCTCCCAAGCTTTCTGGCGTTAATTTATCAATAAGTATAGTGGTAGTAGGTTTATTTCCGTCAAAAACCTTAAATGGAACCAATTTGTCTATAGCGGTTGCACTCATATTTGAAGACTCTAATTCCTCACGCGCTTCTTTTTCGGTTTTACCATTCATCAGGGCTTCCGTCTGTGCAAAGAAGTTTGCCATTAATTTATTATGATGATCTGAATCGCCGTGAAGAGCGTGTTTGAATCCTATAAAATGAGTTGGAATAATTTTAGTTCCCTGATGTATTAATTGAAAGAAAGCATGTTGTGAGTTTGTTCCCGGTTCTCCCCATACGATTTGACCGGTTTGATAATCTACAGGATTGCCATTACGATCTACACTCTTCCCGTTACTTTCCATAATTGCCTGTTGTAAATAGGCCGGAAAACGGTGCAAATACTGCGTATAGGGTATAATCGCTTCACTTTCAGCACCAAAAAAATTATTGTACCAGATAGTCGTAAGCGCCATCATCACCGGAATGTTTTCGCCCAAATCAGCCTTTTTAAAGTGCTCATCGGCTTTATGAGCTCCCGCAAGCATACTTTCAAAATTGTTGTATCCTACAGCCAGAGCAATAGATAGGCCAACAGAACTCCAAAGCGAAAAACGACCACCAACCCAGTCCCACATGGTAAACACATTGTTAGGATCTATACCAAAGTCTTTAACTGCTTCTTCATTTGTAGATACAGCAACAAAATGTTTAGCCACGGCTTCACCTTCTGCAACCGTGCCAGCCACTTTACTCAAAAACCATTTACGAGCGGTATTCGCATTAGACAAGGTCTCCTGAGTTGTAAAAGTTTTTGAAACAATTACAAAAAGTGTTGTTTCAGGATTCAAATATTTTAAAGACTCGTGAACGTGATCACCATCTACGTTAGAAATAAAATGAACCTTTAAATGATTATGATAAAAGGCTAAAGCTTCAGCCACCATATTAGGGCCCAAATCTGAACCACCTATACCTATATTTACAACATCGGTAATAGATTTACCGGTAAAACCTTTGTGCGCTCCGCTTATAACTGTATCACAAAAACCTTTTATTTTTTCTTTAACCGCGTTTACTTCAGGAATAACGTCTTCACCATCAATTGCTATGTGAGCATCTTTAGGTTGTCTTAATGCTGTATGCATTACCGCTCTTCCTTCGGTCTCATTTATCTCAGAACCATTAAAATATGCGGCACGTGCGTCTTCAAAATTCATCTCTTTCGCTAAATCTAATAAAAGAGATTTAGTTTCAGAAGTCATTCTATTTTTACTATAATCTACATAAAAGTCATCCCAGATTAAGGAAAAATCTTCGGCTCTTGAATCATCCTTAAAGAGCGTTTTCATTTCTAAGGCTCTTACCTTTTCAAAATGATCTTTTAGCGCCTTCCAGGCTTTTGTTTGAGTGGGATTGATTTTTTGCATGTTATATTATTTTTTGAAGGTTATTGCGTCTAGTTGCTCTACTAATGGAGCAATGTGTATAAAATATTCTTCTTGTAGTGCTTCTGCTAATGGTTCTGAAGTAGGCAGGTTTAAGGCAAAAGGATCTACCTGCTTACCGTTTTCCCAAAATCTGTAACAAACATGAGGACCACTGGTATTTCCTGTCATCCCTATATATCCTATCACATCTCCCTGAGAAACACGCTGACCAACTTTAACCGCTCGCTTACTCATGTGAAGATATTGCGTTTCATAGGTTTTATTATGTCTAATCTTAACATAATTACCGTTTCCGCCTCTATATTCAGATTTAGTTACGGTACCATTTGCAGTTGCCATAATAGGCGTACCTACAGCACCGGCAAAGTCAGTACCTTTATGTGGTCTAATACGATTACCATAATAGGCTATACGACGTTTAAGGTTGTATCTCGATGAAATACGGTTAAATGACAAAGGTCCTTTTAAAAAGGCACGTTTTAAATTCATCGCTTCTTTATCAAAATACCCGTAAGTATCAGCGAGGCTGTCACTTTTATATCTGAAGGCATAAAACGGTTTGCCTTTATGCTCAAACCAGGAGGCTTTTATCTCGCCTATTCCCGCAGGGATGGTATCGTTTATAAACTTCTCTGTATAGACCAGTTTAAAACGATCTCCTGCCTGAAGTCTAAAGAAATCTATGGTCCACGCATAGATGTCTGCCATCTTATATGCCACATTAACACTAAGGCCTAAGTCGTCAAAAGTCGTAGAAAGGTTATTGTTAATTACACCACTTACTTCACGTTCTTTAATTGTAACAGGACGTTTTTTTGCAGTAGCCTGTACAACCTCATCTTTAAAATCAAGAACAACATAATCTATATTGTTTTCTTCATAAATGAAGACCTGCGCTTGATTTAATGTATCCTTAGATTTTAATAACGTATAGGGTTTACCTACACGAATAAGACGAGTATCAAAAACACCCTGAACAGAATCTGTAATCTGCTGAATTGTGGCATAATCAATTCCATTATCAAATAATATTTGTCCAAAACTATCTCCCTGTTGAACCGTATCTGAGACAACGTTATAATCATTAAGGGTGTAACCAAAACGTTTTACTATAGGGGCGACTTTTTCTTTTGTAACGGGTTTAACTTCTTTTGTTTCATCATCTGCACACGCACCAAATGTAAGTGCTGCCAGAAGTAGTATGCTTAATTTCTTCAATTTAGGGTTTTTGAAAATTCTTAATTTAGTCTATGTTTTGTCCCCATTCATCACGCTCATTCTCAGACCATAACTCCGGAAAGAAAATGCGCTTTTGATATTTAGGATGCATATATTTTACCCAATCACTGCCACCTGTAGCTTCAAGAGGTTCTTTACCTTGATTTAAATAATGTAGTGCTGCGTGGTAATGCGCCATTACCCATTGTATATTAACCGTATAATCATAGTGACGCATTGCCTTTATTAATATTGCATCTTTTTGATCTGAAAGTGGTAGTGTTTTAAATTTTGACCATAAGTTTAGCGATTCATAACGCTTAATGAAACGGATGAATTCCTCTTTATATTTTAATTCAAACTCTTTTAACGTATAACTTTTTTCTCCTGTACTGTAGTCTTTGCCGGCAGCCTGCCAATACAGGTGTTCAAAAGCATTATTGTAAAAGAGGTCATCTTTAATATCATCACTACTAAAATCGTTACGGAAGCGCGCATCTATAAGATTACAGAATTCTGTTGAGCTGAATTCAATAAGGCGGTATTGCGCACTTTGAAATCCGCTGGCAGGACTAAGGGTTCTACGAAATTTTAAGTATTGCTCCATCTCCATTCCCTCACGCATAATATTAAAAGAAGAGGTGAGCATATCAAAATATCTACTAATGCGATCTAATTTTGATGAAAAGAGAGCGGTAGTAAGCTCAGCAGCATAGGCTACTTGTTCTATCTCCCACAAGATCATTTTAAACAGCAACTCATTAATTTGATGGTACATAATAAATACCATCTCATCGGGAAATAATGTGCGTTGTACCTGTAGGTTTAAAAGTATATCTGTTTGAATATAGTCCCAATAATTTATGGGCTTACCATGTACAAAACCCTCTAAATGGTGATTAAGATTCTGGCCCATTGCATCAAACTTATCGCTTAAAGCGTTTAACTGCTTTTGTGTTTCCGGGCTGTTTTCTTTTATCATTAATCTTGTATAATATAGAAAGGATGCTTTAAACCTTTATAAGCATCAATATCTGCTTTTAGTGAACCTACTGCTAAATCAGCTTTGATTTGTAAAGGTATTTTATTTTGATCATCACTAATCCAAACTGTCAAACTTTCTTGCTCTTTAAATACTCTTCCGGCTTGTACATAAGGTCTAAAAATAAGGGTATTTACTTTACCGAACTTGGTTTTAAGCACTTCTCTACCCAAGAATTTAAGTTTGAATTTAAAGTTTTCCTGATCAAAGAACATATTAATCACTGTCTCGTCGCCATCTTTCAAAGTCTTTGAATCAATTGCATTGCGCAAATAATAAAAACTAGAAACCATATCGTGTATTGAAGGTTCAGTTTTATGAGTAGTGATCGTGTTATGCTTCTTATCGTTTACAGTAGCAACATGAGCGCGCTGATCAAAATCTATTACTTTATCTTTTGTGTGGCCGCCCTCATCAATTTTCCGAATAAATTTATAAGGAAGCGTTGTTTGCTTATCTACATAAGTCTCATAATAATCTTCAACGCCAAAAAACAATTTGGTCATTCCCGTAGTGACACCTTTACCCTTAATATGATATACCGGCTTACCCTTATACGTATCATTAGAGACAGCCATTGTGGCTTCACCCGCTTTCCACCAGCCACTATAACTAATACGGAATCTAAACCACTCCCCATCGCCAAAAGAATTCTCTTGAGCAAATGTCGCAAAGCTTAAAAGCATAATTGTAAAAAACAGAAAACCTTTTTTCATAGCACTAATTATTAGGGGCTTTACTAATGCTTTTGCAAGAGTTGTTCCAAAAATAGCCAAAAGCTTAAAAACCTAATCCTAAGGATAGATTAAATAAAAAAATCCTTGCTTACTAATAAACAAGGATTTGTAACGTATATTTTTTTTAGCAAAGCTGAAATATTATAAGGTACCCCTTGAAGCTTGCTCCCGCTCTATAGACTCAAACAAGGCTTTAAAATTACCTGCACCAAAACCTTTTGCTCCCATACGCTGAATGATTTCAAAAAATAAAGTGGGTCTGTCTTGAAGTGGCTTGGTAAAAATCTGAAGCAAATACCCTTCTTCATCTGCATCTACAAGTATTGATAGCTCTTGTAGTTTAGTAAGATTTTCTTTCATAGTTTCCATATGCGCCCCTAGTCTTCTAGGAATATCATCGTAATAGGCTTGCGGTGGTGGTGGCAAAAATTCTACTCCTCTAGCACGCAAAGCGGAAACAGTCTTAACAATATCATCTGTAGCAACAGCTAAATGCTGAACTCCAGGACCCTCATAAAAATCTAGATATTCTTCGATCTGAGATTTTTTAATCCCTTCTGCCGGTTCATTAATTGGGAATTTTATTCTGCCGTTACCATTACTCATCACTTTACTCATCAAAGCAGAATACTCTGTGGTGATTTGCTTGTCATCAAAAGTCAGGAAGTTAACAAAACCCATCACATCTTCATACCATTTTACCCAGGTATTCATCTCGCCCCAGCCAACATTGCCCACCATATGGTCAATATATTTTAAACCGGTAGGCTCCGGATTATAATCTGATTCCCATTTGCGAAAGCCCGGCAGAAACTGTCCGTTATAGTTTTTGCGTTCTACAAACATATGCACGGTCTCGCCATAGGTATAAATACCAGAGCGTACAACCTCACCATACTCATCTTTTTCTACTGTAGGTTCCATAAATGGTTTTGCACCGCGCTTTGTTGTTTCTTCAAACGCACTGCGGGCATCTTCTACCCATAAGGCTACCACTTTTACACCATCACCGTGCTTAACAATATGATCATTAATAGGTGAATCGCTTCCTAGCGGAGAAGTTAATACTAAACGAATTTTATCTTGCTTAAGCACATAACTCAC
Organism: Leeuwenhoekiella sp. W20_SRS_FM14; assembly: GCF_052119605.1. Classification (NCBI taxonomy): domain Bacteria; kingdom Pseudomonadati; phylum Bacteroidota; class Flavobacteriia; order Flavobacteriales; family Flavobacteriaceae; genus Leeuwenhoekiella; species Leeuwenhoekiella sp. W20_SRS_FM14. The sequence continues at coordinate 68,074 of NZ_JBGQOK010000008.1, forward strand.
ACGGTCTTTCTGGCCGGTTTCTAAACCGCTATATGCAAAAGATTGAAAACCAAAAGCTGTTTTATAAAAATGTGCTGCCTGCTTGGCATTACCCACATAAAATTCTACATAATCTGTACCCAAAAGCGGAAGAAAATCTTGCGCTCCTTCAAATATTTTTTCGAGTCCGTAGTCAACGGATTTTAATTCTTTACTCATAATCTAAAGCGATTTTGTATTCTGTATTTCTTATTTGTTATTCTTTACCTACACCTATATAAACTAGCCCTAATTAATAAATTTAGTGCGGTAACCACGATTTATAATAGCTCTCATCTGCAATAGGCATCGCATCTTCACAAATCTGCAGCGGTCTAAAGGTGTCAACCATTACAGCAAGTTCTTCGGTTTCAGTTTTACCTATACTACGTTCTGTAGCTCCCGGGTGTGGCCCGTGAGGAATACCGGCAGGATGTAATGAAATATGCCCGGCTTCAATATCGTTTCGACTCATAAAATCTCCATCTACATAGTACAATACTTCATCGCTGTCTATATTACTGTGATTATAAGGTGCGGGAATGCTTTCTGGGTGATAATCATATTTACGCGGACAAAAACTGCACACCACAAATGCATCGGTCTCAAAAGTTTGATGTACCGGTGGTGGCTGGTGTATGCGCCCTGTTATGGGTTCAAAATCGTGAATAGAAAATGCATACGGGTAATTATAACCATCATAACCCACCACATCAAAGGGATGCGTCGCATAAACCATATCAAAAAGATCGTCCTGCTTCTTAATTTTCATCAAGAATTCGCCGGTTTCGTTATTGGTTTCTAACTCATAAGGTCTGCGTAAATCACGCTCACAAAATGGAGAATGCTCTAATAATTGACCAAAATAATTGCGGTATCTTTTTGGGGTGTATATAGGCCTGCGAGACTCTACAATAAACAATCTGTTGTCACTTGTATCAAAGTCTAATTTATAGATTGTTCCCCGCGGAATTAAAATGTAATCACCATATTTAAATTCTAAATTACCTAAGTGACTGCGAAATTTACCGCTACCGCGATGCACGAAGATCAACTCATCTGCATCACTGTTTTTATAAAAATAATCTTGTGTTCTGTTTTGCGGTGCAGCAAGAATTATTGTGCAATCGCTATTGGTCAAAATGGGTTTACGGCTTTCTAGATAATCTGCCTGAGGCTTTATCTCAAAACCTCTAAATCTATAGGATTGTATGTGATTTGCTTTGGCAACTCTAGGCTTAACACTTTTACTGCCTTTAATCTCTTTAACCTGTGTGGGGCGTTGCTCGTGATACATATTACTATACATCCCGTCAAAACCTATAGTACCAAAAAGTTGCTCGTAATAGAGACTCCCGTCAGATTTTCTAAATTGTGTATGACGCTTGTGCGGGATCTTACCCAGTTTATGGTAGAAAGGCATAGTTTCTTTTTTTTAACCGAAGTAATACAATTAAGATTTATGCTTATTGTGTTTTTCTTCGAAAACGTTATCGATCATTACAAATATCGTAAAAAGACTAGCCAAACAAACTAATTTTTTCTTAAAACCAAAATCCCAGGCTAAAATTCCAGAACACTTTATCAACCTCAGGGGAATATGAAAGTTTTGTTTGTAAGGGTCCTACAAGCGTTTCTAAACCATAACCTACAAAATAACCGGTATAGTCTGGCCGAGTTAACCAGTTACCGCTAGTAAACAAACTGTTTTCAAGATTGGCAAAATTACCCCCAAAGTTTAAATGATTTTTGCGATAAAAATTGAAATCAAAACTTATATCAGATTTTACGAGACCATCGCCCGCGCTGCTAATGAAATCATAGCCATAGAAAGGAATAATATTATTAATAAAATCATTTCCCCATCCCCCTAAAATAAAGTCAAAGCTACCGCCTTCTGAAGCCCCTATTTTAAAACCGCCTTCAACGCCTACAAGTACAGAAAGTTTTGGTAAGATTTTATGTGCATATTTTAATCGCGCACTACCTACAGAAAACTCTTCAAAATTATTATTGTAGTCTGAAGATAATAGATAAAGATGAAAATCACCATTAAAATACCAACCAGATGTAGGGAAGTATTTATTATCAAAACTGTCTAAAAGTAAACTTCCGTATGTGCTGAAGTAATGGCTATTGTCAAAATAGACTTTACTATTAGGGTCTTCTACAAGGCGTACACTTTCTGTATCTATTTTTAAAAATTTATGTTCTAATCCCAGATTAAATGAAAACTGTTTTTGAAAAAGTGTTTGTATATAGATCTGATTCGTAAAATCTGTATAATCTACCGTAATATTATTAAAACTCTCTAAAGGCAAATCGCTCAATTGCTCAATAAATCTCGCATCTACACGACGGTCGAAGCTATTGTAGTAGGATTTTAAACCAAAACCAATATAAAAACCATTATCGCTATAATAGTCAAAATTATACCGAATATTATCTCCTAAAGCAAGGTCAAATGATGCAATATCATTTTTAAATAATACACGCTTTTTTGTGATATTCATTAAAGCAGCACTTTTATACACATCATCATAATGAATACCCGCTTTTATGTAAGTTGTAGATTCACTTTCGGTAAGATTTACAGATAAATGGTATTGACCATCATCATATGCTTCTAGCTTATGATTTATACGCTGAAAGTTATTTGTAGCTGCAAGATTATTTATTCCATCAAATAGAGCCGCATAAGTGGTTTTAGCCGGAGTTTTAATTTTAAGCTTACCTAAGATATATGATCGCGTATAATAGGTGTTGCCATTAATACCCACACTTTTAATTCTAAGTGTATCTGTATCATTAATCGCTAATGCAGACTTGTTATACTGCGCATTTTGAAGCTGAGCTAACTTTACAAATTCTGAATCAAATGTTTCTGCTTTTTCCTCGCCACCCTTAATTATGGCTGCTCCTTTATCAAAGTCTACAACGCTGTAACCTGCAATATTGGGTTTTATATAAATATCTGTCTCAGCGACTTTATCTTTCATCGCTTCAATGGTTCGATAATTGTTAATTTGAATAAGCATCTCTGGTGCGCTCTTGAGCTCACTCTTGCCTCTTAAATCATCCTGAACGTCAACTCCTATTATAAAATTTGCACCTCTTCTGCGTAATTCTTCAACCGGATAATTATTAACAACACCTCCATCTATTAAAATACGGTCATCTACAATTACCGGACTGAATAAGGAAGGTAATGCGCCACTTGCCGTAATAGCTTCGGGCAAACAGCCTTTATCTAAAATAATAGCCTGTCCTTTTTCGGCATCTGTAGCCACACAGAAAAATGGAATAGATAATTCTGAAAAGTCATTTACTTCCTGTACGTGATGCGTTAACTCTGTAAATAGGTTATAAATATTTTGACCCTTAGAAAGTGCTGAAGGAAACGAGATTTTAAAATGATCAAAAGGGAGACTTATGGCATATTTTTCTGCGTCTGCACGCTCATAAAATGATTGCGCACTACGCGGTAAATTGTCTTGAATTAATTTGTCAAAATTAACAACGTTAAAAATAGAATCAAGCTGATGTGCATTATACCCGGCCGCATATAAACCCCCAATTATGGCACCCATACTGGTCCCGCCTATATAATCTATTTTAACACCGGCTGCTTCAATCTCTTTTAAAACACCTATGTGCGCTAAACCTTTAGCACCACCGCCACTAAGCACAAGACCTACCTTTAATTGGTTTCCCTTTGGGTATTTACTAAAATCTATGGTCGTACTGTCTTGAGCATAAAATACCCAATTCATTAAAACTATAATAAGTAGACAGTAGCTTTTTTTCATTCTGTTTGTTGATAATGATTGTAAATAATCCTGGCTTTTGATGGCCCTATAACTTCAGCTAAATTCTTTTCTGAAGCTTCTTTAACTTTAGTAACAGATCTAAAATGGGTTAACAACTCAATTACCGTCTTTTCTCCAATACCAGAAATTGTCTCTAGCTCTGTACTTATAGCAGCATTACTGCGCTTGTTTCTATGGAATGTAATTCCAAAACGGTGTGCCTCATTACGCAGTTGCTGAATCACTTTTAAGGTTTCACTCTTTTTATCAAGATAAAGTGGAATAGAATCTCCGGGGTAAAATAACTCCTCAAGTCGTTTTGCGATACCTATAATAGCAATTTTTCCGCGCAGACCCAGATCTTCTAAAGCCTTTACACCAGAAGAAAGCTGGCCTTTACCGCCATCTACAATAATGAGTTGTGGCAAAGGTTCATCTTCATTTAGCAAACGTCTGTATCTTCTAAACACAACCTCTTCCATAGATGCAAAGTCATTAGGACCTTCTACTGTCTTGATATTAAATTTACGATAATCCTTTTTACTGGGTTTTCCGTCTTTAAAAACAACACAGGCTGCAACAGGATTTGTTCCCTGAATATTTGAGTTATCAAAACATTCTATATGTCTGGGCTCTACAGATAGTCTTAGATCAGACTTCATTTGAGCCATTAGGCGATTCACATGCCGGTCTGGATCTACGATTTTGGTTTGTTTGAAGCGCTCCATTCTAAAATACTTTGCGTTACGCTCAGACAATTCTACTATGCGCTTTTTATCACCTAATTTTGGAACTGTAACTCTAAATTTTTCACCTAAATCAACAGGAATCGGCGTGTATATTTCTGGAGATTGAGAATTGAAACGCTGTCGTATTTCTATAATTCCTATTTCGAGTAACTCTTGATCAGACTCCTCTAATTTTTTCTTTAGCTCCAGTGTGTGCGATCTAATAATCGCCCCGTGAGAAAGTTGTAAGAAGTTCACATACCCATACCCCTCATCAGATACGATACTAAAAACATCTACATTATTAATGAGTGGGTTTACCACTGTGCTCTTTGCCTGATAGCCCTCTAATATATCTATTTTCTCTTTAATACGCTGTGCATCTTCAAACTCCATAGCTTCAGCATGAGCCTTCATTTGTAGGCGAAAACGATGCAACGAGTCTTTAAAATTTCCTTTTACAATATCGCGTATCGCATCTATATTCTCATGATACTTCTCTGCGGAAATATTATCCTCGCAAGGCCCCAAACAATTGCCCAGATGATATTCTAAACAAACTTTATACTTGCCAGATTCTATTTTATCTTTAGAAAGATCATAGTTGCAAGTACGTAAAGGATACAACCCTTTTATGAGATCAAGTAGGGTATGTACAGTTTTCATACTGGTGTATGGCCCATAATATTCACTACCATCTTTTATTAATCTTCTGGTGGGAAAAACCCGTGGAAAGCGCTCATTTTTAATACAAATCCAGGGATAACTTTTATCATCCTTAAGCATTACATTGTAACGCGGCTGATATTTTTTTATCATATTATTTTCAAGCAGGAGCGCATCTGTCTCACTGTCAACAACAATATGTTTAATTTCGACTATTTTCTTAACCAGAAGATTCGTTCGGGCATTATCGTGTCTCTTGGTAAAATAAGAAGAAACGCGTTTTTTTAAATTTTTAGCCTTTCCCACATAGAGCAACTTGCCTTTCTTATCATAGTATTGATATACCCCGGGGCTGCTGGGAAGTGTTTTTAATTGTAAGTCTAAATCAGGTATTTCCATCTCATTCAAATTTACAGCTTCTTGAGCAAATAAAAATTAGCAACCCTAATATACAGGCGCTACTTTGGTCGTAATTATAGGCTGTATCTTTACAGATTAAAACATAATTTTACCAAAGAATATTAAGACTACATTAACCTAGTTTTAGAAGGTATTACCAATTAACAGCTATGCTTTTATTAAATTGCAACCTATGGAAAAAGTAATTATAGGACGTATAGACCGTGCCGATTTTCCTAAACTGGGCTTGTCTGACATTGATATCAAAATAGATACCGGTGCCTATACATCTTCAATACACTGTAATCATATACGAGAAGAAGATAACATTTTATGCTGTACATTTCTAGATCCTAAACATCCTGAATATAACGGTAAAGAAATGCGCTTTTCATCCTATGATATTACAGCTGTAAAGAGCAGTAATGGCGAGATTCAATACCGGTATGTTGTACAGAGTAACATTACTATTTTTAAAAAAACATTCAAAATATCGCTCACACTAAGTTCTCGCGAAGACATGCGGTTCCCGGTTTTGATAGGGCGTAAATTCCTTACTAAAAAATTTATCGTAGACACAGAACTCACTGATGTCTCACACGCTCAAAAAGCCTTATGAATATAAAAATCTTATCCCGTAATGGTAATTTATACTCTACTGCGCGTCTTGTAGAAGCTGCAAAGAAGCGCAAGCATAATGTAGAAATAATAGATCCCCTTAAATGTGATTTAATTATTGAAAAAAAGAAACCCTCTGTATACTACAAGGGACGTTACCTTTCAGACACCGAGGCAATAATACCGCGTATTGGGGCTTCAATTACCTACTACGGTACCGCTGTAGTTAGACAATTTGAAATGATGGGTTGTTTTACCACTACAGAGTCACAAGCACTCGTACGTAGCCGTGATAAATTACGCAGCCTTCAAATTTTATCTCGGGCACGCTTGGGGCTTCCTAAAACTGTTTTTACTAATTATTCGCGCGATGTAGGTGAGATTATAGACCATGTAGGTGGCGCTCCTTTAATCATTAAACTTTTAGAAGGAACACAGGGATTAGGTGTCGTTTTAGCCGAAACCAAAAATGCAGCAGAATCTGTAATTGAAGCATTTAACGGATTACAGGCACGTGTAATTGTACAGGAGTTTATTAAGGAAGCTAAAGGTGCAGATATTAGAGCCTTTATAATAGACGGTCACGTAGTGGGCGCTATGAAGCGTCAGGGTAAAGAAGGTGAGTTTAGATCTAATTTGCACCGAGGTGGCACCGCAGAAGTCATCACACTTTCTGATGAAGAAGAAATTGCTGCTATTAAAGCAGCAAAAGCAATGGGGCTAGGCGTAGCCGGTGTAGATATGCTACAAAGTGCCCGTGGCCCTTTAATTCTTGAAGTAAATTCTTCGCCAGGGTTAGAGGGCATAGAACGTGCTACAGGAAGAGATATCGCAAAAGAAGTCATTAAATATATTGAACGAGGCGTCTAAAATTATGACAGGTATAGACGAAGACAATATTTTACACATACTGGGCGAGAAAATTCCTCCGGGAACAAGGCGCACGCTTAATTTTAATCTCGCAAAATTATATACGACCACATCTGTAGAGGTGCCTATTATAATACAACGCGCCAAAAAACCCGGACCCTGCATTTTAATTACGGCAGGTATTCACGGTGATGAGATTAATGGTGTAGAAATTGTACGTCAGGTTATTTCAAAAAAAATAAACAAGGTTCTACGGGGTACTGTTATATGTATTCCGGTTATAAATGTCTTCGGTTTTTTAAATATGGAACGTGCTTTTCCTGACGGAAGAGATCTAAACCGTGTTTTTCCCGGAACTCGTAAAGGTTCTTTAGCAGGCAGATTTGCATATCAATTTAGTAATAAAATACTGCCTGCTGCAGACTTTTGTCTTGATTTTCACACCGGCGGAGGAAGCCGGTTTAATGTAGCTCAAATACGTGTAGATCCTGATAAAAAAGAACTTATAAAATATGCTGAAATTTTTGGAGCTCCATTTACTGTTTACTCAAAAAACATCGCAAAATCCTATCGTTCTACCTGCGAAAAATTAAATATACCCATTTTACTTTTTGAAGGCGGAAAGTCGCAAGTAAGTGACAAAGATATTGCGCGGGAAGGAGTGTTTGGGGTGATGCGCATTCTAGACCATTTTAAAATGCTCTCAAAAGAATTTACGGCTCCACCTCTAGTAAAAAAATCAACAACCATTGTGACTAGTTCATGGTTACGAGCAAAATACAGCGGCCTACTTCATCTTAAAAGTAATTGCGGCGATTTTGTAGAAAAAAATGAGGTAATCGCAACAATAACAGACCCATACGGATCGTTTAGACATAAAGTAAAAGCTACAAATGACGGGTATATTATAAACTCTAATGAAGCTTCTTTAGTGTATCAGGGTGATGCCATATTTCATCTTTCTACTTCAGAAATTAAACATGACTAAAGCAGAATACCGTAAAATATATAAAGAAAAGCGTAACAATTTAAGCTTATCAGAAATAGATGAACTAAGCCTTTCTATCGCAAATCAGCTACTCAAACTCCCTATTTGGGACTATGAGTTTTATCATATCTTTTTAAGCATAGAACATTTAAAGGAAGTTAATACCGATTATATTTTGAATATACTCAACGGAAAAGATAAACATATTGTCATTTCTAAAAGTGATTTTCAAGATTCTACTATGCGTCATTATTTACTTACAGACAGAACACGCTTAATTGTAAATAAGTGGGGAATCCCCGAACCTCAAAATGGTATTGAAATTACGCCCACTCAACTTGATGTCATATTCATACCCCTACTCGCTTTTGATCAAATTGGATCACGAATTGGATATGGCAAAGGGTTTTACGATCGCTTTTTAAATAGATGTAGACCAGGCGCTTTAAAGATAGGTTTATCCTTGTTTGAAGCTGAGAAAAACCTACCTCATAACAACAAAGACATCACGCTAACTCACTGTATAACACCTAATAAAACGTATAATTTTTGACACGATGTCGATTTTTTTGCTATCTTCATCCTCATTTTTAAAAATCCAATTCGCATGTCAGTTACCAAACAAAATGGAATTCTTTCCTTTTTATCTAAAAAATCAGTTCCTGAGACCGCTGAGTCAAGAGAAAGCTTTTTTTACGAGCAAATAGCTGAAATGGTAGGCGCCGGTGGCTGGAGAATAGATTTTATTAATAAAAAAAGTTACTTTGATAAACAACTGCAAAAAATCTTAGAAACCCCTGATAATTACAAACCCTCAATAAAACATGCACTGCATTTTTTTGATATGAATTATCATGAGTCTGTAATTGCCAGCTATCATAATTTAGCAAATGGAGCTCCCATTTATGACGAAGTCATCAAGATGGTTACCTACACGAATAAGACCTTTTGGGCTCACGCGATTAGCAGACCAGATTTTGATAGAAAAGGTCAAATTATAGGCCTTAAGGGAGTAGTGGTAAATGTAAATAAAGAAAAAGAGCGTGAGCTTATGCTTGAAAAAGCCATAGACCTGGTAGAAGCCAATAACTCTCGCCTATTCACTTTTGCAAACTATGTATCACACAATATAAAATCTCACGTTAATAATCTTGAACTTACAAGCCAGTTAGTAGAAACTCAGAAATTTACAGACGATCAAATAGAACTGTTTAACAATTATAAGGAGATTGCACAAAGCTTAAACCGAACTGTAGCCAGACTTAACGAGGTTGTATCAATACAAACAAAGGCAGCAGAGCCTAAAGTAACCATAGATCTAGAAGAAACCCTAGACCAGGTAAAATCTAATTTAAGACCACTTATTGACCGCGAGGAAGCGTACATATACTCAGACTTTTCAGAGGTTCCGGAAATTGAATACAATCAAGAGTTTTTGACAAACATTTTTACCATTTTAATTAAAAATGGAATTATTAATAAAAGCCCAAGTCGTAAACCTGAAATTAAAGCTTACTGTCTTGAAAACAATAAAAAGCTATCACTCATTATAGAAGATAATGGTACAGGCTATGATTTATCAGATAAAAATGCTGAGCAGATTTTTCATATGTCTAGAAGTACAGATAATAATGAAAACAATCAATCTGTAGGCTTATTTATAGTAAAAAATCAAGTAGAAGCACTAGGTGGCAAGGTAGAAGTCACGAGTAAATTAGGATACGGAACCAAATTTATTATTACCATCTAAGTTGGTTGAGGCTTAGTTGATCTAAACGCTAAGCCGTTTTCTCTTTTGCAAAAGCTCTTTTGTTAAACACAAGAAGCAAACCCACTCCGGTACTAATTGCCATATCTGCAATATTAAAAACTGCATTGAAAAATGTAAAATAATTACCCCCCCAGATAGGCAACCATTCTGGCAAATAACCTTCCCATATTGGGAAATACAGCATATCTACTACACGACCATAAAATAAACTAGAGTAACCCCCGTCTTGAGGTAAAAAAGTAGCCAGTTGCCCTGCACTACTGTCAAAAATAATTCCGTAAAAAACAGAATCAATAATATTTCCAAAAGCTCCCGCAAAAATCAATGCAACCCCAACAATAAGAATTCTCGACATATTTTTTCTTACACTATCATAAAGCCAGTATCCTATTAAAGGAAGAATACCTATTCTAAAAAGAGTAAGAATTATTTTTCCGTAATCACCGGGTATTTTTGTCCCCCAGGCCATGCCTTCATTTTCAACAAAAAGAATTCTAAACCACTCAAAAACCTGTACTTGCTCTTGTAATTGAAAATGTGTTTTAATATAAATTTTACTAATTTGATCTATAAGTAAAATAAGAACTATAATGCCTACGGCCTTCTTTAATGACATGAGCTGTTTTTGATTAGCGAAAGGTAAAAATAATTAAATTATTGAGATTGCGATACGCTTATATTGCCGTCAACGCTTTTAAGCTTTAAGTGGTACTTTCCATTAGGTCTTGTGGCTACTTTCTGAATTCCGTTACGGGTTAACGCTTCAATACGCGTATTGCGAGTCTCTACTTCAATAGCACCTCTAAGTGTATTGATAATACCGCTTCCGCAGAAATCAAACAATTTACAATCTCCTCCAGAAAGATTCATGTTTATATACTTATAATTACCTCGAGCCTGCACCGAAGCTAAACTTGAATTCACCCAAACCTCTTTATCTTTTGGTAATTCTATATGTAACACAATAGAGACTACTTTGTGAGCAGCCAGTTTATCGTCTATAGCTTCAAAACCTAAAGATCTGCTTATCTTTATTAGCCACAACCCATTTTCGACAACAGGATCTATTATTATAGTTTCAAAAGTCTCTCCTTCAACTTCTGCTCTTACACTAATATTTTTTGTATCTGTAGTTTTAATGAAAATTTCAAAAACATCATCAGAAGCCACAAAAACACCTTTTGCAAGATTTGATGGAATACGATATTCTAGTCGCTTTTGGCTATAAATCGTACCCAAAAACAGCAGAACCACTATAAGAGCAAAACTAGTTTTAGATGTATTCATAGTTTATTTAAAATAAAAAACGCTTCAGAAAATACTGAAGCGTTTATATATTATTTAAAATATACAGAATTACTGCATATTTTTTGCCTCGATACTCAATGTAGCATGAGGTACAAGCTTAAGACGCTCTTTATTAATTAATTTACCTGTAACACGACAAATACCATACGTTTTATTTTGAATGCGGTTTAATGCATTTTTTAAATCACGTATAAACTTTTCCTGACGTATTGCAAGGGCAGAATTCGCTTCTTTACTCATGGTTTCACTACCTTCTTCAAAAGCTTTAAATGTAGGAGAGGTATCATCTGTACCGTTGTTACCATCATTCATATAAGCACTTTTAATAAGATCAAGATCATTCTGAGCCTTATCGATTTTAGCCTGTATAAGAACTCTAAATTCTTCTAATTCTGCGTCGCTAAAACGTTCTTTAATTTCTGCCGCCATATTCTATTTACTGTTTTTTTATAGCCAACTTTGTTTCTACATCGTCAAATGCAATGGCTATACCGTTAGTAACTTGCTCTGCAACCTCGAGTTTTGCGGTGAGCGTTTCCATTTTAATATAGTCTAAATTATCAATAACGGCTTGCTCGATCTTACCGTCACGTTGTATTTGTACTTCTATTTTGTCTGTTACCTCAAAACCAGAGTCTTTTCTAAGATTCTGAATACGGTTAACCAGCTCTCTGGCAATACCTTCATTTCTCAAAGCATCGTTTAGCGTTACGTCAAGTGCTACTGTTAAAGAACCACTGCTTGCAACTAACCACCCTTCAATATCTTGAGAAGTTATTTCCACATCTTCGGGCGCCAAAGTAACACTTTTTCCATTAATGTCCACGGTGATTTTTCCTTCATTTTCAATCGTAGTAATATCTGCCGCGCTCATTGCATTAATAGCATTTGCTACTACCTTCATGTCTTTACCAAATCGTGGTCCCAGCGCTTTAAAGTTGGGCTTAATAGATTTTACCAGAATTCCTGAAGCATCATCAATCAATTCAATCTCCTTAACATTTACTTCAGACTTTATCAAATCCTGTACCGCAAGTATCTCTTCGCGCTGCTCATTATCTAAAATAGGAATCATAATACGCTGCAAAGGCTGGCGCACTTTAATCTTTTCTTTAGCACGTAATGAAAGTGTTAATGAAGAAATTGTCTGTGCTTTCTGCATTTTATGTTCAAGCTTTCTATCTATATAAGATGCATCGCTTACCGGAAAATCAGATAGGTGAACACTTTCTGAAGTCTCTAAACCGGTTAGACCGTTTAAATCTTTATACAAACGATCCATAAAAAATGGAGCGACAGGAGCACCTAATTTTGCAACTGTAATCAAACATTTATAAAGGGTTTGATATGCCGAAATTTTATCGTGTGCATAATCGCCTTTCCAGTAACGGCGGCGACTTAATCGTACAAACCAATTGCTTAGATTTTCCTGTACAAATTCTGAAATCGCTCGGGTAGCCTTAGTAGGCTCATAATCTGCATAAAATTTATCTACTTCAGCAATTAATGTATGTAATTCTGAAAGAACCCAACGATCAATCTCTGGTCTGTCTTTAAGTTCAATATCTGCTTCAGAGTAGTTAAAACTATCAAGATTTGCATACAATGAAAAGAACGAATACGTATTATAAAGTGTACCAAAGAATTTACGTTGCACTTCCGTAATACCATCAAGGTCAAACTTTAAGTTATCCCAGGGATTTGCGTTGCTAATCATGTACCAGCGTGTCGCATCGGGACCGTAGGTGTTTAAGGTCTCAAAAGGGTCTGCGGCATTGCCTAGACGTTTAGACATTTTCTGACCATTCTTGTCTAAAACAAGACCGTTAGAAACTACATTTTTATAAGCAACATCGTCAAAAGTCATTGTTGCAATCGCATGCAGGGTATAAAACCAACCACGCGTTTGATCTACCCCTTCAGCAATAAAATCTGCTTTGCGCCAGATATTTTCAACCTTTTCTTTATTTTCAAAAGGATAGTGCCATTGTGCATAGGGCATACTACCACTGTCAAACCAAACATCAATTAGATCTGCTTCGCGACGCATGGGTTTTCCGGTAGGTGAAACCAACTTAATCTCATCTACAATATTCTTATGCAAGTCAACGAGATCATAGTTTGCATCTGTTATGTCTCCTGCAACAAATCCTTCAAAAGGGTCTGCTTGCATAACACCGGCTTCTAAGGCTTCAGTGATTTTTTCTTTTAGTTCGGTAACCGAACCAATGATGATTTCTTCTTTACCATCTTCAGTTCTCCAGATAGGCAACGGAATTCCCCAATAGCGTGAGCGTGATAAGTTCCAGTCGTTGGCATTTGCGAGCCAATTCCCAAAGCGGCCTTCTCCGGTAGCCTTTGGCTTCCAGTTTATACCCAAATTCAGCTCGTGCATACGATCACGCACATCGGTTACTTTAATAAACCAGGAATCTAAGGGATAATATAAAATAGGTTTATCGGTACGCCAGCAATTGGGATAACTGTGAACGTATTTTTCAACTTTGAAGGCTTTGTTTTCTTCTTTGAGTTTTATTGCAATCTCAACATCTACGCTTTTCTCTGGCGCTTCGCCGTCATCGTAGTATTCATTCTTAACATATTTACCGCCCAATTCCTGTAACTCTGGTCTAAAACGACCTTGTAAATCTACAAGTGGTACTAGGTTCCCATTCTCATCTTTTACGAGCATAGGCGGCACCTCTGGATCTGCCTGCTTAGCGACCATTGCATCATCTGCACCAAAAGTAGGTGACGTATGTACAATACCGGTACCATCTTCTGTAGTAACAAAATCGCCAGAAATTACCCGGTATGCATTCTCAGGATTATCGTGAGGTTTCACATAATCAATCACCGGCTCATAACGCAGCTCTAATAAGTCGCTACCCTTAAATTCTGAAAGGATTTGATATGGTATTTTTTTATCGCTTTCTTTGAAATTTGAAAAGTCTTCCTCACTTTCCGAAGCGAAGAATTTCTTGTCAAATTGCTTGCTTACCAAAGCTTTTGCCAGAACAACATTGATAGGCTCAAACGTATATTGGTTAAATGTTTTTACCAATACATAATCAATCTTTTTTCCAACTGTCAAAGCTGTGTTTGATGGCAAAGTCCACGGAGTGGTGGTCCAGGCCATCAGGTATTTTGTTCCGTCAAAAGCTGCTAAGGGAGAGTCTTTAAAAGTCTCATCTTCTACAACCTTAAACTGTGCCGTTACCGTAGTATCTGTCACATCTTGATAGGTACCGGGCTGGTTAAGTTCGTGCGAACTTAAACCAGTTCCTGCTTTTGGTGAATAGGGTTGTATTGTATAGCCTTTGTAGATAAGACCCTGGTTGTAAATATTTTTTAGAAGCCACCATACTGACTCCATGTATTTTGGCTTGTAGGTAATATAGGGATCTTCCATATCTACCCAGTAGCCCATCTGCTCGGTAAGATTATTCCACACATCGGTATAGCGCATCACCGCATTTTTACATGCTTCGTTGTATTCTGAAACGCTTATTTTTTTACCGATATCTTCTTTGGTAATACCCAGTTCTTTCTCAACACCCAGTTCTACCGGAAGTCCGTGGGTATCCCAACCAGCTTTACGCTTAACTTGTTTTCCTTTTTGAGTTTGAAAACGGCAAAAGATATCTTTGATTGCACGCGACATAACGTGGTGAATACCAGGCATTCCGTTTGCAGATGGCGGTCCCTCAAAAAAGATATAAGGGTCGTTGCCTTCACGCGTTGAAATACTTTTTTCAAATATGTCGTTTTCCTTCCAATAGGCTAAAATTTCTTCGGCTACTTTGGGTAGGTCAAGTCCTTTATATTCAGGGAACTTTGTATTCATGATATGCGTTTTCTAATAAGTGTGCAAAATTACGGAATTTTGATAAGAAATCTACCGTTTTGAAACACCCATAAAAAATGAAGAATAAATGGTTATTCTACGCAGTTTAACAATCCTTAAAATGTGTATTTCACTGCTAAAACCAAATTCCGTCCCGGCGCCGAAATTCCTGAAGAATACGGGCGGTAGCGCTGGTCAGTAATGTTTTCTAAAGCTGCGGTAGCTTTCCAGTTTTTAGCGATCTGGTATTCGCTATACAGATTGATCGTGTACCAGCGGGGAGAATACGGATTCCCGTCTGCATCAAGTGCATATAAATAATCATTTGCAATTTGAGAAGGTGCAAGATCTGCATAAGCAATCTCCCCATTATATTCTGCAGAGGCGTCAAACTTCCATTTTTTGAGTCGGTAAATTAAATGTGTATTCCCAAATAATGGAGCCGCATGGCGCAGGGGTGCATCGCTGCCATCATCTTCTTCCTGGCTGCCTTCTGTAATATTTATATGAGAGGTGAACTTCATATTTTTAGCAAATAAATACTCTAAACCGGCTTCGATACCATAAACCTCTGCACGTGCTGCGTTTTGAATCGCCTGCACATTGCTAGGTTCTCCCTGATAATCAATAACCGTTACGCCCTCAAGATTAAAATCGCGACGCACTAATGCATTTTCTAAATGCGTATAATACGTAGTTAAATCCAATCTGAGTAATTCGCCAACTTTAAATACTGCACCTATCTCTGCATTATAGGCGTACTCTGCTTTCAAATTAGGATTAGGCACCACTACAGATCCCGCCTCACTATCAAATATTTTACCTATATCGTCTATGTTAGGCGCTCTAAAGGCCGTCCCCAGATTTAATTTTAAATCAAGCATCTCGCTAGTCTGCCAGTTTAAACCTGCAGAACCGGTGAGGTTTCCAAAGTTTACATTTGCTTTTTCAAAAGGGAAGTCATAAAAAGTATCGTCAAATGCAGCATTAATTAAAATATGATTGTAGCGCAAGCCTGTTTGAAGGGTTAATTTTTCAGCAAGATTAAATTGGCCACTTAAATAGGCAGCTAGAGATTGCCAACTCGAATTATCAGGATATCTACTGGCTGTTGCAGCCCGCTCACCAGTTTCTACATTAGTTTGATTTCCGAAGGAATTTACTTTGTTGTACACATATTCTAAACCGTAAAATAACCTGTTTTCAGAAAGTTTTTTAGTAAAGTCTAGTCCTAAAGAATAGGCATTTACCTGCTCTTCGGTTGAATATAGTGTAGGTTTTCCAAAATCCCGGTCGTTTCTACTTTCTTTAAAATATTGGTAAGCCGCAGTTACTTTTGCGTCATCATAAATATCTCCATTCCCCTTTTTATCTACCTGAAGATTTCCTAAAAACCAGGTCTGCGGACCGTAATACCACTCAGCAGAACGCAATTGATCACCGCGTTTACGGGTTAAACGATCGTATCTAGAATAGTCTGAAGTGGTGCTGTAATGCAAACCCAAATTAAAATCCCAAATACTATTAGGCATAAAACGCACTTTCTGAGTGAGGTTAAGCAAATTAAATCCTGTAGGAATCTGAACTTGTGGGTCTTCATTTTCTACAACGGTATCAACACCATCTATAATTTTAACGTATTCTGGTCTTAGGTAATCATCGGGACCATGCCCGCCCATACGCAGGTCGTCAAAGTCAGAATAACTTATACTACTTAGAAAAGCCCACCTTTTTAAACCGAAATTAATATCAAGGTGTCCTGTCTTTTCGTTATTTGCAGTTGCATACCGACTTAAGGCCATTCCTGAGAAATCATTACCCTCTTCAAAAGAAAATGACGGCTTTTTTGTATAAAAATTCATCACACCACCTACCGCGTCACTACCATAAACGACAGAACCGGGACCTAGAATAACTTCAGTTTGATCTATAGTAAATGGGTCTATATTGATTACATTCTGAAGATTTCCCGATCTAAATATGGCGGTATTCATACGTACACCGTCAACGGTAATCAACAAACGGTTTGTAGAAAAACCTCTAATCATAGGGCTGCCACCGCCCAACTGACTTTTCTGCACAAAGACCTGCCCACTCTGACTCAAATAATCTGCAGCAGTCTGCGGGTTTTTAAGTTCTACATCTTCAGCATCAAGCCGAATTACTTTTTGAGTGATATCACGTCCTTGTTGTTCAAATTTTGAAACCGAAAGCACAACTTCATTCAGTTGGTTCTCATCATCTAACAAAAACACTTGATTACCCGAAGCAATCAGAGCCGCCTTAGTTGTTTTTTTAAGAATATGTGAAACATGAGAAATATAAATGGTTTCAGAATTTGTAAATAGTGATATATCTACAATACCCTTATCATTTGTTACTGCAGTGCTTGTCTTTGTCGCATTATACAATGCCGCACCTTCAACCGGAACCTGACTCAAATTATCATAAACTGTAATTTTTTGAGCGTGAACAAGACAAAAGCTTAGTAAAAAAAATACCGATATATAAGGTAAGCGCATAGGTTGTGGTTAGTTAAAAAGCGTGCTTAAAACCGCCAGAGACCGGGGTTTTTTAAAGCTGTGCAAATGTAATTCATAATAGCTCAAAAGCATATTTACAAAGGCCGCCCTGCGTTTCTGGTTCAATTTTATGCCAGATAATGCATCAAAATTTGTACCCAGAAGACTTTTTAATGTATCTAAATTTTCTTCGGAAATACTGTATAAAGTTTCTATACGCTCAAAATTACCCGACTCCAGATTAAAATTTGGTAAATCTATATTTGAAGTATCGGGGTAAAAGCCCAAATATTTAGTGAGCTCCAGAAGAAATAATAAATGAAAATTAGCGGTGTGCGTATGTAAATCGAGCCACATAAAAGCATGTTCTAAATAGGAATACAGCGGCCTGTTCTCTTCTTCTTCCTGAATAACATTACGCAACATTTCTGAAAGAAAAAGAACTATACTCGACTTTAAAATATCTGTATGCAAACTCACATAGGGTTGTAAAACTTTTGCCTCACGAATACTTTCTAAAGTACCTTTATCTTTGTGCATCGCAACGATTTCAAGCTGCGTTGCAGGTTGAAACATAGCCGTACGAAGCTTTCCCTTTTTTGACTTTAAAATAGAACGCAATAAATAAGATTTAAGACCCGCTTCTTCGGTAAAACATTTAACGATTAAATCTGCCTCGCCATATTTTAAAGCCGAAATCACTAACGCACGTGTGGTTACTAACATTAGCGTATAATCATGAGTTTAACGACTTTAGTTTCCGTAGCATCTTCGGCTGTAATCAGAATAAAATAAACACCAGAGGCAACTCTGTATTTTCCAAAAGCGGTTGTATCCCATTGTATACTTCCTCCTTCAGAAATTTCTTCATACACCAGATTACCATTAAGATCTGTGATTTTAATGTTTGCATTTTCTGTCAAGCCATCTACAGTTACTAAACCATTAAAGCCCGGTCTAACAGGATTGGGATAGACCCGGGCATTGTCTAAGGTTTCTTCTGGAGCTACCGCATTTCCTCTAAAAGAAACTAAGCCTAAAGGAGTTGCAAAAAAGACCTCACCAGACGAATCATCAATGGTAATATCCTGAATATTATTTGAAGGCAAGGGTGAATTGCGCCGGTTAAATTCTTGTAGGGTTTCCTGACCATTAGCATTAAAGCTAAACGCACCGCTAGATACAGTCCCAACCCATTTATTATTATTACCGTCAACAGCTATTGAACGTATTACTTGCTCACTAAGTAGCTCTACCGCTATACCATTGTCTTCTATAATAATTTCCCGCGCTTGAATTTCGGGATTTTCAAACATTTGAGAAGGATTAAATAATACCCGCAAGCCTGCTGAAGTACCCATCCATAAACTACCATTAGCATCAATCGCCAAAGAAAGTACCGCATTAGAAGGTAAGTTTGAGCGCTCTGCATTAAGACGGGCAAAGGTATTGGTAGCAGGGTCGTAACCTAACAATCCGCGGTTTGATGACCCAAAATATACAAAGCCTCTTCGATCTGTGACTAATTGCGTATAACCATTAATTTGATTAAAATCTGGTAAAATATCTTCTACAGTAATTCCTTGAATAGTAGCACCCGTTTTTTTAGCAAGTGCGTTTTTTACAAGGCTATTTGTAAGCCATAAATTACCCTCTCGATCAAATGCTGCTCCATTAATACGCACATCTGTAGGATTTACAGGCACATCACTTAGCCCACTATTAGTCTCATCGTAAAGCTGTACAGGTATTTTATCTGCAAACTCTAATAGTCCCGAGTTGTATGAGCTCATAAACACCTGACTGTTATCTTCTGGGTTAAAAGTGATATTTGTAATGTTATTTGCCCCTAAGAGCTCATTAAACGGAATATTTAACCAACCCTCTTCGCTTAAATTGCTCACTCCTCGTTGTTTTAAAGGATACGGATTATAAGAGTCGCTGTAATCCCCATATGCAACCCATAATTCTCCCGGGGCAGCTTCAATCGCAAAAGGATCATTGCGCGATGGCCCGTCTGGTATTATCTTAAGCGCATCTTCAAGCGTAGTTTTAGAGCTAATTAAGAGTCCGTTTTGTTGTGTGCCGGTATACAGTTGGTCTTCAAAAGTGAGAGCTGCATTAAAATTATCAGGATATTGAGAACTCGTCATAATCCTAGAAATCAAACTTCCCTGAGCATTAAATAATAGAATCTCGTCATTAAAAGTTACAATCAAATCACTATTAGAAGCTTTTAATTGTTTGGGTAGAGTTGAAAAAGATGCAACTGCATTAAATGAATCTGCTGTTAGTTGTTGCAAATTTTGATCTGCGGTTATACCAAAAAGAGAATTTGCTAATGTTTGTATTCCCAACCAACTCCTGGAATCTACGGTCTCCCAGTTTCTAAAATCAATAAGATTGTCGGCAGTTGCCAAAGCCCTTCGCAAACCACCTGTAGGTGAAGCTGAATAAATATAATTTTCAAAAATTGTGGTTTGTAGAATAGGTATGCGCGCACCATTATCACCTATAAAATACGAATCATCAAATTCTAATCTCGCAAGGTCAAAAAGAGAAATACCAAAACCCGTAGCAATGTAAAGGGTGTTGCCGTATTCATAAAAATCATTTATCGTTTTTTCTGACGGAAGAATTGCCGTTTTATCACGTATCGCCACTAAAGTTGAAACACTGCCGTCTGGTTTTACCAGATCAACTAATCCTGAAAGATAGCCTACAAAGAGAATACCGGCTGATTTACTGTAGTGTATGGTACTTATCGCTTCACCTGTTAAACCTTCAATTGTAGAAAAGGTTTTAATTGCGTTTGAATTAAGCGCGTAACTAAATACAGAATTTTGTGATGCTGCATAAATTTCTGCATCTCCCTCAGAAATAGAAACAATAGTATTGTAAGAAAAGTAACCCGTCCAGAAATCTGCATAACTCTGTGCCTTTATACACAGTAAAGGGAATAAAAAAACCAATACAAAAAGGATTTTTTTGATCATCAAAGGGACTTAATAAGAAGCTAAAAGTACAATTTATGCCATAAAAAAACCCCGAAGCGGTATCGGGGTCTTAATCTATTTAAAAAGAAATCTTTCTTATACAATTCCCTGCGCCAGCATAGCATCTGCCACTTTTACAAAGCCTGCTATGTTTGCACCTTTTACATAATCTACAAAACCATCTTCTTGAGTACCATATTCTACACAGGCTTTATGAATGTCATACATAATCTCGTGAAGTTTTTGATCTACTTCTTCTGCAGACCAGTTGTATCTGATACTGTTTTGAGACATTTCTAAACCAGAGGTAGCAACACCACCTGCATTAGAAGCTTTACCTGGTGAGAATAAGATTTTTGCTTTTACAAATACCTCAACAGCTTCTGGTGTACAAGGCATATTCGCCCCTTCACCTACGCTCATTACTCCATTTTTAACCAGTAATTCTGCGTCTTTTTTGTCTAATTCATTTTGAGTTGCACATGGAAGCGCAATATCACATTTGACACCCCAAGGTGTTTTACCTTCGTGAAACTCAGCATCAGGATATTTATCTATATATTCCTTAATACGGCCGCGACGCTCATTTTTAATTTCCATTATGTAAGCAAGCTTATGCTTATCTATACCGGCTGCATCGTAAATAAAACCGTCAGAATCTGACATCGTAATAACTTTTGCATCAAGCTGCGTTGCCTTTTCTGCTGCATATTGAGCAACATTTCCAGAACCGGAAATGACTACCGTTTTACCGGCAAGCTTCTCCCCTATATTATTCAACATGTATTTAGTGAAATATACATTTCCATAACCTGTAGCTTCAGGACGTATTTTAGAACCTCCGTAAGAAAGACCTTTACCGGTTAGAATACCTGTAAATTCATTACGAATGCGCTTATATTGACCAAACATATAGCCTATTTCACGACCACCTACACCTATATCACCGGCAGGAACATCTGTATTAGGACCTATATGACGGTATAATTCTGTCATAAAACTCTGGCAAAATCGCATAACCTCAGCATCACTCTTACCTCTGGGATTAAAGTCTGAACCCCCTTTACCACCACCCATAGGCAGTGAAGTAAGACTGTTCTTAAAAACCTGCTCAAAACCTAAAAACTTAAGAATACTTAAATTTACTGAAGGATGAAAACGAAGACCACCTTTATAAGGACCTATAGCAGAATTAAATTCTACACGATACCCTTTATTTATTTGCGTTTCTCCCTGATCATCAACCCAGGTTACTCTAAATAAAATTGCACGCTCTGGTTCTACCATGCGCTCTAACAATTTTTTATCTTGATATTTTGGGTTATTCTCTATAAAAGGTATTACAGTTTCTGCTACTTCCTGAACCGCCTGAATAAATTCTGGTTCATTAGGATTTGCCTTTTCTACAAAGTCAACGAACTTCTTAATGCTATCTGACATATTAAAGTTTTTACTATTTATAATATTCTACACGCTAATGCAGTGCAAATATATGATATCAATAAAAATAAGGGTATATATTTTCCATATTCTTAATTTAATACCTGTATTTTTAGATTTTTTAGATGTAATATTCTAGGAAGTGCATAATTTTAGGTTAAATCGGATGTTTTAGTATATTTGTCGTATAAATATCCCCAATTATCAATGAATACCAAAATCATCTTTGCGGTATTATTCATCTGTTTGTCAATGCCTTTCAAAAGCAATGCTCAGTTTGGCTTCTCAAATGAAGTAGGAATAATCGCAGGCCCCTTACTTTTTCAATCTGATTTTGGTTTGCGCGAAAATGTAGATACAAATTTGAATAATATAGGGATTGGGGTTGGTATTGTTCATTATATGAACTTCGCTTATCGCTCTGATTGTAACTGCTATACACGGGATAAATACTTTAACGACCATTTTAAGTTAAGAACTGAAGCAGATTTACACTACTCCAAGTTTACACACGAGGGTATTGAGTCTCAAAAAGAAACCCCCGAAGGTTATGACTTAAGAGATCACAAAGGGTCTTCTCTCGTTTTTGAATTAGGTATGCAAATTGAATATTTTCCTAAAAGTATTCGTGATTTTCAAGCAGGCGGCTATAAAGTAGCACCATATATAAGTTTAGGTGCTCATTATGTAGGCTTTAACCCATCCTACTCTTCTATTCAGGATGTGGAAGGAGCAACGCCTGAAGATATCTATTTTGATGATTTTCTTATAGGTGATGGTAAATTAGGCGGTATTGACGATAGCTCTGGCAATACCTGGGCGCTTACAGGAAGCGTAGGTATCAGATACAAAATAGGTGAATTAAGCGATATAAACCTGGAGCTGCGCTATCACAAATATTACTCTAACTGGGTAGATGGCTTAAATCCTGATGAAGAGTTTTACCCGCCCAATAGATATGATGATTCTATAGTCTGGCTAAATATTGGGTATATCTACTACCTCAATTTCTAAAACTACTATTATCGCTCTAGTTAAGAGCTTGTTTTAAATCTTCTAGAAGATCATCTATATCTTCTATTCCCACACTCAATCGTATTAAAGAATCTTTTATTCCTAAATTTTCACGCTCTTCTTTGGGTATACTTGCATGCGTCATACTCGCCGGGTGTCCCGCAAGACTTTCAACGCCTCCTAAACTTTCAGCAAGAGTAAATACTTTTAAATTTTCAACGACTGAAACTGCACCTTCAAGCGAATCATTTTTAGTTGTAAAAGAAACCATTCCACCAAAATCGTTCATTTGCCTCTTTGCGATATCGTGGTTAGGGTGATCTTCAAAACCAGGCCAGTAAACCTTATCAACTTTAGGATGCTCTTTTAAGAAATGTGCAACTGCCTTTCCATTTTCACAATGACGTTGCATACGTACATGAAGAGTTTTAATTCCGCGTAGTGCTAAAAAACTATCTTGAGGCCCGCAAACAGCACCACTTGCATTTTGAATAAAGTATAACCTATCTGCCAACTCCTTATCTTTTACAATAAGTCCGCCTAGAACTAAATCGCTATGACCGCCCAGGTACTTTGTAACACTGTGCATAACGATATCTGCGCCTAGATCTAAAGGCTGTTGCAAATAAGGTGTGGCAAATGTGTTATCTACAGCTAACAGTAATTTATAAGCTTTTGCGACTTTTGAAACTGCCTCAAAATCAATAATATTCATCATTGGATTTGTAGGTGTTTCTACCCAAATAAGTTTTGTTTTATCTGTTATTACATCTTCAATCTTTGAAGTATCCTGCATCCCTACAAAACGAAATTTTAAACCAAAACCTTCAAAAATCTTTGTAAATAACCGGTAGGACCCACCATACAAATCGTTTGTTGAAATAATCTCATCACCGGGCTTAAAAAGCTTTAAAATTGCGTCTATTGCTGCTAATCCTGAACCAAAAGCCAAACCAAAATTTCCATTTTCAATACTTGCCAATGCATCTTCAAGAGCTTTACGTGTAGGGTTACCACTACGGGAATATTCAAAACCTTTATGACCACCCGGGGTTGTTTGAGAAAAGGTAGAAGTTTGATAGATAGGAGGCATAACACTACCATAAGCAGGATCTGTGTTGTGCTGACCACCGTGTATTGTCTTAGTATTGAATTTCATAAATTTTAAACTTTTATTAAATCGTACCGTAAATGTACCTTGCTAAGTAAGCTTTGCCAAAAATCAATGTACCTTTATCCTATGTTTAACAGGCAAAAAATTATTAATTTGAAAAAATACTTCTGCTTTTACGTAATCCTATCTGTTGTAATTAGCTGTCAAAAAAAGGAATCTCCGTTAACTTTTAAAAATACCATTTACAATGCAACCACTCTAGAACCATGTAAAAATGGCATATGTCCTGAAATTGAAATTAATAAATTAACTGCTCAGGGTCCAGACGAATTATCTGATTCTATCAATAACGCTATAGAACGCGTACTTATAAGCAATCTTATCATCAACCCAGATGAAAGCCCCGAAATAAAAACGCTAGATAAAGCCATCGCAAATTTTATTTCAAGTTACAGAAGTTATCAGGATGAGTTTCCCGAAACAAGTGCCGGCTATGTATTTACCAGCAACTCGACAACCGGCTACAATGGCGAAGAACTACTAAGTATCGTTTTTGAAACTTATAGTTTTTGGGGAGGAGCTCACGGTTATGGAAGCACCACCTATCTAAATATTGATAAACAAAACGGAAAATCTCTTAGCCCGGAAAATCTAATTAATGATCTACCCGCTTTTCTAAAATTAGTAGAGCAAAAATTTAGAAATCAAAAAGAAATTCCTGAAAGTGAAAGCATTAACAGTACTGGTTATTTCTTTGAAAATGATAGCTTTATTTTACCGGCTAATATAGGATTTACTGAAAACGAAATGATT
Source organism: Leeuwenhoekiella sp. W20_SRS_FM14 (assembly GCF_052119605.1). Taxonomy (NCBI): domain Bacteria; kingdom Pseudomonadati; phylum Bacteroidota; class Flavobacteriia; order Flavobacteriales; family Flavobacteriaceae; genus Leeuwenhoekiella; species Leeuwenhoekiella sp. W20_SRS_FM14. The sequence goes on from NZ_JBGQOK010000008.1 coordinate 92,995, forward strand.
TTAATTTACAACCCATATGAAGTAGCTTCCTATGCTGAAGGTCAAATAACAATTAAGATCGCGTTAAGCGAGGTTGCTCCGTTTATTAAACCAAACCTATAGCATGGCGTAAGGCCAGTACAGAGCCTAAATGAATGCCTTCATGAAAATTATTAAAAGCCAATGCATCGTCAACATTACTTAAGGTGCTTCCGGTAGATACCGTATATTCTTTAAATTCATTAAATACACCAGCGACATAATCTGTAGCTGTATGGTCTATGGTAATGCTTAAGAGTTCACATATCTCAACTAATTCTTCCTGAGAAATATCGCGTTCAGGTTTAGTTCCTTTGCGGTACATTTCTATAAATTCTGAAGATACACGAGGCTTTACGCCAGAAAGCATATACACCAAAACCTGCTGTGTAGCGATGACGTGCGCAATATTCCAAATGATGTTATTATTAAAGCCCGCAGGTATTTTATTTAAATCTTTGAGCGATATTGTCTTTAGAAAACCTTTAAATATTTCGCGATTCTTACGACTTATATCGAGTGTATACTCTAATGTAAAGGGCATGGTTTTAAATTTTTTCTAAAAGTACTATTTTAGAAGTAAAAGCAATTACTTTGTAACTTGAAGAATATTTTAAACTTCGTATTTTGAAAAAAGTCTATTATTTATCTACCTGCGATACCTGCGCCCGCATTTTAAAAGAAATCGCACTGCCTTCAGCATTTATTAAGCAGGATTTAAAAACCGACCCCATATCTGAGGAGCAACTTAACGAATTGCATAATCTTACAGGAAGCTTTGAAATGCTCTTTAATAAGCGCGCACGACTCTACAGAGAACGTGGTTTAAATACGCAAAAACTTGAGGAGCCTGATTTTGAAGAACTTATTTTAGAACACTATACCTTTCTAAAAAGACCGGTAATTGTAAACAATGACAAAATTTTTATAGGCAACAGTAAAAAAGTAGTAGAAGAAGCTAAAGCTTCAATACACTTATAAAGCTAATATGAATAAACGCGTATTAGCGCTTCTCGCAGCAACCGGTGCCAGCACCATTTATGGTATAAATCATACATTAGCAAAAGGAGTCATGCCTAATTACATAGGAGCTTATGGCTTTATACTATTGCGCGTTGTAGGTGCAGCTTCTTTATTCTGGTTGGCAAGTATTTTTACAAAATCAGAAAAAATAGATTCTAAAGATTATTGGAGATTACTTGGTTGTGCTGTCTTTGGCATGTTTATAAATATGCTTGCATTTTTTAAAGGATTAAGCCTTTCTACTCCTATTAATAGTTCGGTTATTATTACACTTTCTCCCGTAATACTTTTAGTACTTTCTGCAATTTTTCTTAAAGAAAAAATAGGCCTTATTAAAATTTTAGGAATCGCTATAGGAATGCTTGGAGCACTGGTACTTGTATTATTTGGCGCATCGCAGCAACCTAATGCACCTAATATACCTTTAGGCAATGTGTTGTTTTTTGTAAATGGGGCAACCTATGCAGTTTACCTTATTTTAGTCAAACCCATCACTCACAAATACTCAACAATAACATTAATGAAATGGCTGTTTCTAGGTGGTGTTATTCTCAACTTACCTTTTACGCTAACCGAATTTACTGCTGTAAACTGGTTAGAACTGCCATCAAATGCAATATGGATTATGATATTTGTGGTTGCCGGCACCACATTTTCTACCTATTTTCTTAACCTCTACGCCTTAAAAACTTTAAAAGCTTCTACTGTGGGAGCCTTTATCTATTTACAGCCACTAATAGCTGTAATTTTTGCAGTTCTGGTAGGTGCAGATAAGATTACTCCTATACGCGCAATAGCAGGACTTTTAATATTTGCAGGTGTCTATTTATCTACCCGCACAAGTAAAGCCGCTATTTCTTAACTTAGATCCTGGGGTTTCTTGCCATACCTGCGTGTATCTTCTTTGGTAAGAATTTTAAAATCTTCTGTATGTTCTAGTTTAGCAAGATTAGCGATAAGCTCTTCGGGCAATGCCGTAAGTTTTCGTTCTTTTAAATCAATCCAGGCACCCATCATTTCACAACTTGCAAAATTTCGGCCTTTATGATCGTAAAAGTTATGCAAGAATTCAAAATACATCCCGTCTTCTGCGATACCCTTTAACTGTAGGGATACCGTCACAGGCTTCCCTGCAAATACTTCTTTAAAATAATACATATGCTCATAAAATACTACCGGGCCTATGTTATACTTAGCCATTTCTTGATGACCAAATCCATTTTCCATTAAGAAAGCCATACGTGTATGACTCATAAAATTTATATATGCGCTGTTCGCCAGATGTCTATTTGCATCAATATCACTCCAGCGTATTTCAAATTGTTTAGTGTACATAAGTCTCTATTAAAACGCAAATATATTGAAATATCCTATGCGTGCATACTATTTAAAATTACCTTAATACGTATTACAGTCGCATCAAATGCCTTTATCTTTGGCTGAAATAATATTATTTATATGTTAATTAGAAGAAATATAAGCTGGAAATTAATCTTGCGATACACGTGGAAAGAGCTTCTGTTTTTTCTGGTATATTCTTTAGCTATTTTTTTTGTTTACCACTATTTAGGCTGGTATTTTATAGATATTCCCTTTGAACCTCTAACAGTAATTGGTATTGCTGTATCCTTTTACCTTGGTTTTAAAAACAGTCAGAGTTATGATCGCTTTTGGGAAGGTCGTAAAATTTGGGGAATGATTGTAAACTGGAGTCGCACCTGGGGCATACGAGTATTAAGTCTTATAAGTATAGATGACCCTGTTGCAGAAAAAGAAATAAGGAGAGATTTATTTTACAGACATATCGCCTGGCTCAATGCATTACGCGTTCAATTGAGACAGCCTCGCACCTGGACCCTTCAGGAAGGTGCCTTAGTAGAACGTCTTTTTGACCGTCACGCAGAGCGCAATCAAGAAAGTAGTGAAGTACATCAATATGTAGGGCAAAGCGAGTATGAGGAGACAAAAGACCGGGCAAACCCTGCTACACACCTTTTAAAAAATCAGGCATTAATAATACAGCGTTTGAGAAAAGATCAGGTTATAGATGGCCTTCAAGAAATGCAGTTACAGGAAGCCTTAGCAAAATTCTATGATTTTCAGGGAATGTGTGAGCGTATAAAAAACACTCCATTTCCCAGACAATACGGTTATTTTTCAAAAGTTTTTACGTGGATATTTGTATTACTGCTTCCGCTGGGATTGCTAAATATTTTTGAAAATCACGTTTCAGAAGATATCGAACCCGCTAGGCAAATTGCTTTTATGTTTTTACAAATGATCCCATTTACCATTCTAATTATGTGGATTTTTACCACTATGGAATATGTAGGAGATAACAGTGAAGATCCTTTTGAAGGTAAAGCTAATGATGTGCCTATGACCGCCCTCTGTCGTACTATTGAAATAGATTTACGGGATATGCTTGATGAAGAAAATTTACCCGAAAGTATAAAACCTAAAGACGATATTCTCTATTAATGCCATTGATTGAATCAACATATACGGCTAGAGGCCCATTCAAAAACGCACATTTTAACACTATTTTTGCCGCTAAATTAAGGCGCGTGTATGGCGTTTACCAAAAACGGGAACGCGTTATTTTATCTGACGGTGATTTTATTGATATCGATTGGAGTTATTCTAAGAGTACCAGTAAACTGTCAAAAACAGTTTTACTCTTTCACGGTCTTGAAGGCACCGCTAAAAGGACCTATATGTTAGGAACCGTGAAGCAACTCATAAAACATGGTTATGATTGTGCAGCCATAAATTTACGCAGCTGTAGCGGTGAGATTAATACTAAATTAAGATCGTATCATTCTGGAGCATCAGAAGATGTAGCTGAAATTATTAGCCACATTAATAGTTTTAAGAAAAACACCCAATTATATTTATGTGGCTTTAGTCTTGGCGGCAATCTCATTTTAAAATATTTAGGAGAAAACCGGGAGCGACCAGATAACATTATTGCTGCCGTTGCCATATCTACTCCCATAGATTTATTTGATTCTTTAGGCGCCTTAGAAAGAAGTGGAAACTGGATTTACCGATGGTCATTTCTTAAAGATTTACGAGCTAAATACAAGATGAAACTCTCTAATTTTCCCGGAGAGTTAAATGCAGAAAATTACAGGAAAATTAAATCGCTGCGCCTATTTGATGAGTATTATACAGCTCCTGCTCACGGCTTTAAAGACGCTCTTGACTATTACACAAAGAGCAGCAGCAGTCAGTTTTTAAATCAAATAAAAGTACCGGTATTACTTTTAAACGCTAAAGACGATAGTTTTCTTAATGAGAAATGTTATCCTGTTGCTGTTTCTAAATCGCATCCGTTTATACATCTTGAGATGCCCGAAAAAGGGGGGCATGTAGGTTTTATGACTACACGAAGAACTACGTATAATGAAGAGCGCACATTAGCATTTTTTAATGTGCAAACCGTTAAATCTTAAAGTATTCCTATTAACACCCAGAGAGTGTTGGCACACTCTAAATTGTTACGTATATTAGCCCTTACCTAAATAAAAACTAATGAAAACATTTAAACTCACACTTATTTTTGCACTTTCTCTTTTACTTGTAAACTGTGGAGATAAAGAAAATAAGGAAGAAAAAGAAACTGTAAAAATTGGCGCTAACAATACATCTACGTCAAAAAAAGCTGACGAAAATGTAACTGAAGTTGTTCTTCTAGCTACAGATTTAATGCAGTTTGATAAAAATGAAATACGCGTTCCTGCGGGTAAAAAAGTAAAACTAACCTTACGCCATACTGGCAAACAACCTGTTGAAGTTATGGGTCATAATTTTGTTTTACTAACCCAAGGCACAGAGATTCCTGCATTTGGTGCTAAAGCTTCTGCAGCAAGAGACAATGGCTATATTCCTGAAGGTACAGACGCGGTAATCGTAAATACAAAAATGCTAGGTGGCGGTCAGTCAGATACTATAGAATTTGATGCACCAGAGCCTGGAACTTATGACTTTATCTGTAGTTTTCCCGGTCATTATAGTGTAATGAAAGGTAAGTTTATTGTAGAGTAAAGCTGCAACACTTAAATACAAACTATAAGCCCAAAAGTTATCAGAACTGATTAATTTTTGGGCTTTTTAGCACTAAATAAAATCTGATATGATTAAATGCTATTCCCTAATACTCGCAATCCTAATGACGTTATCAGTTACTTCCTGTAAAAAAGAATCACAAACCGATTCTGCAATACAGGAACCAATAAATTTTCCTAATAAAAATCTAGATCCTATAGATCGTTACGGAGATCTCCTTATAGATGTACAAACCAATCGCGTATTTCCTGACGGAAAAACATTTGTAGATTGCGAGCCTAAATTTCCCTCAGACAGTATTTTAGCAAATTACAAACGTCTTAAAGATCTTCCTGATTTTGATTTAAAAGCATTTGTACTTGAGAATTTTACACTACCTGAGATTTCTACTTCAACTTTTGAATCTGATACTACTCGTACAACAGCAGAACATATTAATGCACTTTGGCCCTATTTAAAAAGAGATGCAGATGCGGTAGAAAATGGTTCTAGAATCTCATTACCTAAAGCCTATATTGTACCCGGTGGTCGTTTTCAAGAGGTTTATTATTGGGATAGTTATTTTATTTTATTAGGATTGAAAGATGCCGGTGAAGTTGAATTAATTGAAAATATTCTAGATAATTTCGCATATCAAATAGAGACTATAGGTTTTATCCCTAATGGTAACAGAACTTATTATCTAGGTCGATCACAACCTCCATTTTTTGCAGAAATGGTAAACCTTCTTGCAAGTATTAAAGAGGAAAAAGAAGTGTTTTTAAAATATCACGATGCTCTTGAAAAAGAATATGATTTCTGGATGAAAGGAGGAGAAGGTCTTACCGAAGATTCTGCTATAGACCGTGTTGTAAAAATGCCAGACGGAAGCTTATTAAACAGATATTACAGTAATACCACTACCCCTCGTGCAGAAAGTTATCTTGAAGATGTGACCACAGCAGAAGAGTCTGGTAGAAATGCCGCAGAAGTATATTTAAATATTTCAGCTGCGTGCGAGAGTGGATGGGATTTTAGCAGCAGATGGTTTGAAGACCCTAATGATATTGCGACCATACAAACTACTCAGATCATCCCTGTAGATTTAAATGCACTTCTTTATAATCTTGAACAGATGCTTGCTAAGGCGCGCAGGTTTAATAATAACACAGAAGGTGCCGAAGAATTAGTCGCAGCTGCAGGCGCTCGTAAGGACGCAATTGACACCTATTTATGGGATGCAGATAAAGGGGTTTATACAGATTACAACTTAACAAAAAAAGCTGCATCTCCTACCCTTTCTCTAGCTATGGTCTATCCGCTGTATTTTAAAGTGGCCTCACCTCAACAAGCAGAATCTGTAGCTAAAGTTTTAGAAAATCAATTTTTAAAACCGGGAGGTCTGGTTACCACTCTTAAAATTAACACCCAGCAATGGGACAGTCCTAACGGGTGGCCACCCCACCAGTGGCTTGCTGTACGTGGTCTTGAAATCTACGGAAAGAATACTCTTGCTGAAAAAATTTCTTCAAGATGGTTACACCTTAACGATCAGGTTTATAAACGCACCGGTAAAATGCTTGAAAAATATAATGTGATTGACACCTCACTTGTTGCAGGTGGTGGTGAATACCCTACTCAGGATGGTTTCGGGTGGACAAATGGGGTTTATTTAGACCTTAAAAAGAATTAATCACCAAGTACATTTACCTATCTTAAAAGCAGAATAAAAACAGGGGTGACTTTTAAAAAAGTCACCCCTGTTTTTTGATGCAGATCTTTTAAAGAAAATTGTCACAAGCAACATAGGCATCTATAACAGCTTGCTCTCCGGCAATACCAGGTTGTGAATTGCCATGTTCCATCCCTAAAATACCCTTAAATCCTTTGCTGTGTATATGCTTAAATATATTCTTATAATTAATTTCACCAGTAGTTGGTTCTTTTCGCCCAGGATTATCCCCCATTTGAAAATAAGCAATCTCATCCCAGCAGGCATCAATATTAGGTAAAAGATTACCCTCCTGAATTTGCTGGTGATAAATATCAAACAGAATTTTACAAGCAGGACTATCTACTGCTTTACAAATTTGAAAAGCCTGCGCGCTTTCTTTTAAAAACAAACCAGGATGATTATAAAAATTAAGCGGTTCTAAAACCATTACTAAATCTTCAGGTTCAAGAAGCCCAGCAGCCTGTTTTAAAGACTCAATAACATGTGCTGTTTGATAATTTATATTCTGAGACATATCTACATAACCGGGAACAACGGTCATGTATTTTGCACCCACTCGTTTAGCAACTTCTATTGATGCCTTTATATCTTTGAGAAACTCATCACGAAGATCTAATTTTCCACTTGTAAGGTTTGGGGCTGTCCAATAAATTTTATGCGCGACAAAAACACCCATTTGCATATTACGCTGTTGCATAACCTGAGCCATTTTCTTTTGCAATGCAACTTCACGATTACGCATCTCGTTATCTTCAAAAGCAGTAAAACCTTGATCTGCCATAAAATGAAGTTGCGCTATTGGATCATCACCTGCGCTATTTTTAAACATCCCCAAATGTGGTGCATAATGCAGATTAAATGTACGCTGAGGCAATTTAATCTCGTTTTGCATCGCAAATAATTGAGAACCACCCAGAGCTAAAAAGGAGCCACTAAGGGCTCCTTTTTGTATAAATACACGTCTTTTCATTAAAGTGACATCACTTTTCCGCCACCTGCTTCAGATTCTGGCAAACAGCCAATGTAAGCTCCCGGTATAGGATCATACCATAGTACGTTTTCACCCACTTCTTCACTATTTTTCCAGGCCCAAACTCCCAAATCACGTACGGCATTTAAATATGCATACGATCCTGCATGTGCATCAAAATCTGCTTTAGGAGCATCTGGATCCTGAGTTTCAGAAATTCGTTTTACATACCCATCACGCGTTTCTGTGTCAGCTCCTAAATATTTTGCAACAGCACTTTCAAAATCTTCATCTTTACCGTCTATCAGTTCTTTATCATAGTTTTCTTTAAAGCTTAAGGCAAAAGCATTTGCTCCAGACTTAAACTCTTCTTTTTGCTTATCGCCTGCGACTTCATTCATGTAACTGTCAATAAACTGAGCTAAGTTTAGATCTGATGCTCCCGGAGTATCGCCTTTAGGCAAAATTACATCGAGCACTTTAGTTAGGGCATAGCCATTAGTAGCGTTTAAAAAAACGGGCTCCCAATCACTTTTAGGTTCGCTTTTACAACTTTGCAATAAGTTAAAAACAGCAGGGGCCACCATAACATAACCAGCGCCCAGACCAATATTTTTTAAAACCTGTCTTCTTTTCATAATTAAGCGAATTTTCCGTTTTTAAATTGTTCTGCTGCGTGTGCTGCAGCTCTTGCAGTAAAAGCCATATATGTTAATGATGGGTTCACACAACTTGCTGAAGTCATAAAAGAACCATCTGTAACATAAACGTTAGGTACTGCATGTACCTGATTATTACCATTTAGAACCGAAGTTTTAGGATCTCTACCCATGCGCGCGGTTCCCATTTCATGAATACCTAGTCCCGGTGCTCCTGGATTATCATAGGGCTTAACATCTTTAAAGCCAGCATTAGTAAGCATTTCTACCGCTTGCTGCTTCATATCTTTACGCATTTCCCACTCGTTCTCTTTCCATTCTGCATCAAAAGTGACTGTTGGTAATCCCCACTTATCTAATTTATCGTAATCTAAGCTCATTTTATTCTCGTGATACGGTAAGCATTCCCCAAAAGCGGTAATACCTATCGTCCAGCCGCCCGGCTCAGAAATTGCTTTTTTAAGATCTTCACCATATTTCATTTCGGCTACAGCTTCAGTCCAGTCACCACGGCTTGCACCTCCTTGATACCCGTAACCTCTTTTAAAGTTAGGTTGATCTGTATCGCCACCTACATTTCTAAAACGAGGAATGTAAAGTCCGTTTGCACGGCGACCTTTGTAATATTTATCTTCAAAACCATCAAACTTTCCAGAAGCTCCTACCTGAAAATGGTGGTCCATTATATTGTGTCCTAATTCTCCACTGTCGTTTCCTAATCCATTTGGAAAGCGTTCAGATTTTGACTGCATTAAAATTGATGCAGAAGCAATTGCAGAAGCACATAAGAAGATAACTTTTGCGTTAAAAGTCATTTCTTCTTTAGTTTCAGCATCAATAACTTTAACCCCTGTTGCTAATTTTGTAGTATCGTCATAAACCACCTCCTTTACGATGCTAAACGGTCTTAGCGTCATATTACCTGTTTTTTCAGCAGCAGGTAATGTAGAAGAGTTACTACTAAAATAAGCTCCAAACGGGCAACCACGCATACAGCGATTTCTGTATTGACACGCAGATCTACCTTCAAAGGTTTTATCTGTATAGGTAATATGAGCTGTACGCCCTATAGTAACCAAACGGTCTTTATAGTTCTGCGCCATGTTTTTCTTAAGATGTTCTTCAACGCAGTTAAGATCCATTGGCGGGCCAAAATGACCATCAGGTAATTGAGGTAATCCTAAATTCTCACCACTTACTCCTATATATTCTTCAACCTTATCATACCAGGGTGCAATATCACTGTAACGCACCGGCCAGTCAACAGCTATCCCTTCTTTTTTATTTGCTTCAAAATCAATGTCGCTTAGACGATAACTCTGGCGACCCCACATAATAGAACGACCACCCACGTGATAACCACGCATCCAGTCAAAACGTTTGGTTTCATTATAGGGGTGTTCTAGATCATTTACAAAAAAGTGGCTGTGCGCCTTGTTTGTGGTATATCCTGTACGCGCTTGCTTAAATTGCTTGGCCTCCTCTTCTTTTGTAGGCTGTCCTTTAAATTTGAAATCCCAGGGATCCATATTCATAGTAGGATAATCTTCAATATGCCTCACCATACGGCCGCGTTCAAGAACTAAAGTCTTAAGACCTTGCTCACTTAATTCTTTGGCAGCCCAGCCGCCGCTAATTCCAGTACCTACCACAATGGCATCGTACATCTCTTCAGGTTTAATACTACTCACGTTTTTTCTAGTTTTTTGATAATATATTCTAGCCAATGCTATCAAATATATAAATTTTAAGTTATTTTTTAGTTAAACCAAAAAAAGTATAATTTAGAGATCTTATATCTTTTGCACCTTTTTCACCCAATTTTGAGACTCGTGTAAATCAACCTAATTTACTCAACCAATGAACGTTAAACTCCTGCTAACAACCCTAATACTACTCGCAGTTATCTCGTGTAAAAACGAAAATAAAACTGAAAATAATGTAGATGAAAGCGTTGTAGTTACTCAGAAAGAACCATTTTTCAAGATTTCTCTCGCACAGTGGTCACTTAATAAAGCAATTCGAAGCGGAGAAATGAACCCTCTAGACTTTGCAGAAAAAGCACACGAAATGGGTTTTGATGGTATTGAATATGTAAGTCAGTTATACACGCCTTTAATGGAAACATTTTCTGATGATAAAACCGCATTAGATTCTATTCTTCCTAAATTGAAAGCTAAGTCTGAAGAATTTAATGTGCAAAACGTTTTGATAATGGTTGATGCAGAAGGAGATCTTGCTGTAGCAGATGACGATGAGCGTAATACCGCTGTAGAAAATCATAAAAAGTGGATTGATGCCGCCGCTTATTTAGGCTGTCACGCAATTCGCGTTAATTTGATAGGCGCTCCAGATAAGGAGGTTTGGAAAACTAGCGCAATAGATGGTTTGGGGAAATTAGCAGAATATGGAGCTTCTAAAAACATAGACGTAATTGTCGAAAATCACGGCGGCTTTTCTTCTAACGCAAAATTATTAATGGAAGTTATCAATATCATTGATAAACCCAATTGCGGTACGCTACCTGACTTTGGTAATTTTTGTGTGAAACGCGAAAATGGTGCGCAATGGGATGGTGCTTGTGTTGAGGAATATCCAAGGTATCAAGGTATTGAAGAAATGATGCCAAAAGCTTTAGCCGTTAGCGCAAAGACTTATAACTTTGATGAAGCAGGAGAAGAAACCAGTATGGACTTTACTAAGATTCTTCAACTTGTAAAAAATGCGGGATACACCGGCTTTATAGGTATTGAATATGAAGGTGAAAACCTCACCGCCGAAGAAGGAATTATAAAAACTAAAGAATTACTACTTTCTGCAGCACAAAATCTTAACTAATATTTTTTATGAAATCATTTATTCGCGTACAGCTATCAATTATGATGTTTCTGGAGTTTTTTATCTGGGGCGGCTGGTTTGTTACATTAGGTACCTTTATGGGACAAAATTTGAATGCTACCGCCGGCGAGATAGGCGCTGCATTCTCCACACAATCCTGGGGAGCAATTATTGCCCCATTTATAATTGGGTTAATTGCAGACCGGTACTTTAATGCAGAACGTATTCTGGGTGTCCTACATCTTATAGGCGCTGTTCTTATGTATCAAATGGCAAATGCTACAGATTTTGCAGCTTTCTACCCCTATGTTTTAGGATATATGATTGCCTATATGCCCACTCTTGCCTTAGTAAACTCAGTATCTTTTAGACAGTTAAAAGACCCTGCAAAAGAGTTTTCTTACATACGTGTATTTGGCACAATAGGATGGATTGTTGCCGGGGTGGTTATTAGCTATATATTTTTCTGGGATAGTACCGAAGCATTAGCTGCAGGCGCTCTTAAAAACACTTTTTTAATGACCGCTATTGCTTCGGCAGTATTGGGTATTTTCAGTTTTACATTACCTAAAACACCTCCTGTTGTTGCTAAAGGAGAAAAAATAGGATTACGTGATATATTAGGACTTGATGCGCTTTCACTTCTTAAAGACCGAAACTTTCTTGTATTCTTCCTATCTTCTATTCTCATTTGTATTCCGTTAGCATTTTACTATCAGAATTTGAGTCCGTTTTTAACAGAAATAGGTATGGAAGGTTCAACCGCCAAGGCAGCCCTGGGTCAGGTATCTGAAGTGTTATTTATGCTTTTACTACCATTATTCTTTAAACGTTTTGGAGTAAAATACACCTTACTATTAGGTATGGCAGCGTGGGCGGTTCGCTATTTATTATTCGCTTATGGCAATGCAGACGAGCTTGTATTTATGCTGTTTATAGGTATTGCATTGCACGGTATTTGCTATGATTTTTTCTTTGTTTCAGGACAAATTTATACAGATAGTAAAGCAGGAGAGAAGTTTAAAAGTTCAGCTCAGGGCCTTATCACATTAGCCACCTACGGTGTAGGTATGTTAGTAGGCTTCTTTATAGCAGGTAAAGTAACAGACAGCAATTTATTGAGTGAAGGGGTACACGACTGGAATGGAATTTGGACATTTCCGGTGCTGTTTGCTGTAGCTGTTATGGTTCTTTTTGCTATATTCTTCAAGAACGAAAAAGTAGAAGAAAAACATTTATAAGATGAAAAAATTAAAAATGGGAATGGTAGGCGGTGGCCAGGGTTCTTTTATAGGAGATGTACACCGTAGAGCTTCCAGAATAGATGGGATGATAGATTTAGTTTGTGGTGCCTTTAGCAGTGATGCAGAACGCAGCATCAAATCTGCCGAAGCATTAGGTGTTGCTCCTGAGCGCGCTTACAATAGTTTTGAGGAAATGATTAAAAAGGAAGCAGAGCTTCCTGAAACAGAACGTATGGATTTTGTTTCTATCGTAACTCCAAATCATATGCACTTTCCACCGGCAAAAATGGCCTTAGAAAATGGTTTTCACGTTATTTGCGATAAGCCGGTTACACTTACGCTAGAAGAAGCTTTTGAACTTCAAAAAGTAGTTAGAAGCAGCGCAAAAGTATTTGCTTTGACACACAACTATACCGGTTATCCTATGGTCAAGCAAGCACGATTAATGGTTGCAAATGGAGAACTTGGAGAAATACGCAAAGTAGTGGTACACTACTTACAAGGGTGGATGTCTACCGCTGTTGAAGAAACCGAAAACAAACAAGCCAGCTGGCGCGTTGATCCTAAAAAATCTGGAATTGGCGGTGCCTTAGGCGACATAGGTACGCACGCCGAAAACCTAACCGAATATATCACGGGTAAAAAAATTGTAGAAGTTGCTGCTGACCTCAGCAGTTTTGGCGCAGGGCGTGTTTTAGATGATGACGGTAATATTTTATTGCGTCTTGAAGGTAATACTAAAGGCTCTTTGAGTATTTCACAAATAGCAACCGGTGAAGAAAACAATCTGGGCATACGTGTTTATGGCACAAAAGGAAGTGTAGCCTGGTATCAGGAAAATCCTAATGAGCTTACCGCATATTGGTTAGACAAGCCGAAACAGATTTACACACCGGGTGGAAATGGCACTTATGCAGAATCTACCGAATATACCCGAGTTCCTCCTGGCCATCCGGAAGGTTATTTAGAAGGTTTCGCTACCATTTACAGAAGCTTTGCTAAAGAAGTTCTCGCCGTAAAAGACGGAGCAGCTTGCTCTGAACGACCAGATTTTCCAACTATAGATGACGGTTTAAGAGGTATGCAGTTTATTTACGCATCTGTGGCATCAAGCGACAATAATGCCGCCTGGGTAAGCTTAACAAATTAATAATTTAAAAACGCAGCGTCACTTAGACGCTGTGTTTGTATAAAACAAACAACCAAATGAAAACCATAAAAGGCCCTGCAGTATTTCTCGCTCAGTTTATGGACGATAAAGAACCCTTCAATTCTCTTGATGGGTTATGCAAATGGGCAAGCAATCTCGGTTATAAAGGAATTCAAATCCCTACCTGGGAAACCCGGTTAATCGATCTTAAAAAAGCATCAGAAAGTAAAACCTATTGCGATGAACTTAAAGGTAAAGTAAACAGCTACGGTCTCGAAATTACCGAACTGTGTACACATCTTCAAGGACAACTGGTTGCAGTACATCCCGCTTATGATGAGATGTTTGATAATTTTGCTCCAGAAGGTTTTAAAAACAACCCAAAAAAACGTCAGGAATGGGCTGTTGACCAATTAATGTGTGCCGCAAAAGCAAGTAGAAATCTTGGTATAGACGTTCACGGTACATTTAGCGGTGCGTTACTTTGGCATACCTTTCACCCCTGGCCACAGCGCCCACCGGGATTAGTAGAACTAGGATTTAAAGAACTTGCAGATCGCTGGACTCCTATTTTGAATGCTTTTGACGAGCAGGGAGTTGATGTTTGCTATGAAGTGCATCCCGGAGAAGATATTCACGATGGGGTTACTTTTGAGCGTTTCCGCGAAGCGACAGGTAATCACAAACGGGTAAATATTTTATATGATCCCAGCCATTTTGTGCTTCAGCAATTAGATTACATTGAATATATAGACAACTACCACGAGTTTATAAAGATGTTTCACGTTAAGGATTCAGAATTTAATCCTACAGGCAAAAAAGGTGCTTTTGGCGGGTATGGCGACTGGAGAGATCGCGCAGGACGTTACCGCTCTTTAGGTGATGGACAAATAGATTTTAAAACCATTTTTACAAAACTTACCGAATACAGCTGTGACGTATGGGCGGTTATGGAATGGGAATGCTGTATCAAATCTCCTGAACAAGGAGCTCGTGAAGGCGCCCCGTTTATTGCCAGTCATATTATTGAAGCTACCGAAAAAGCTTTTGATGATTTCGCCGGCGCGGAAACAGACGAAGCTAAATTGAAACGAATTTTAGGCATTAAATAAATATCACTATGAAAAAAATCACATTAACCCTGGGCTTTGCATTAGCACTTTTTGCTTCGTGTAAAGATCAACCTAAAGATTCTGAAAAAGAAGAAGTAGCGGTTACAGAGTCTGAAGAAATACAACAGGAAACTGGCGAGTGGACTGTTCTTTTTGACGGAAGTAATCTAGATCATTGGCACGTTTATAATGGTGCAGAACCTACCCAGTGGAAAGTTGTTGACGATGCTTTAGTTTTTACACCCGCAGAAAACCGGGAGGGAACTGAAAATCTGGTAACAGACAGCACGTATACAAGTTTTGTTTTAAGCCTTGATTGGAAGATTTCAGAAGGTGGAAACAGTGGGGTATTATGGGGTGTACAGGAAGATCCTAAATTAAACGAGCCGTATTACACAGGTGCAGAAATACAGGTATTAGACGACGAGCGCCACCCTGATGCTAAAGCAGGAACAACACACCGTTCTGGTGCTTTATATGATATGATTGCAGCTCCTGAAGGTGTTGTAAAACCTGCTGGAGAATGGAATACGTATGAGATCACTATTGATTATGATAACAATAAAGGTATTGTAGTTATGAATGGTGAAGAAGTAGTAACATTTCCGGTTACTGGTGAAGAATGGGATGCTATGGTTGCAAAATCTAAGTTTGCAGATTGGAAAGCATTTGCTAAGGTAAAATCGGGAAAAATCGCCTTACAAGACCACGGAAATCAAGTTTCCTACCGAAATATAAAAATCAAACAACTTTAATATGATGATTAAAAAAACATTTATACTTCCGGCTCTGGCTGCAGGTTTGTTAATCTCCTGTAATACTTCCGAAGAAAAGAAAACCGACGAGACTACTGCTCCAGTGAAAGACACCACTATGGTGGTTGAAGAAGCCCCCATAACAGATCCTAAAGAGACTGAAGTTTGGGAACCAGAACCGGCTGTAGTAAGTTTTAGTGAAAAAGGGGTTCCTTCTGATGCGGTTGTATTGTTTAATGGTGAAAACCTTGATGCCTGGAAAAGTGCTACAGACTCGATCGTAAATGCACCGTGGCAAATAAATAAAGACGGCTCTATGACCGTTGTAGGCGGTACAGGAGATATTCAAACTAAAGAATCTTTTGGAGATATGCAGCTACACGTAGAATGGCAGGCGCCTCAAGTTGTTGAAGGTGAAGGTCAGGGTCGTGGTAATAGTGGCATATTTTTGCAAGGTTTGTATGAAGTTCAGGTTCTTAATAGCTTTGAAAACCGCACCTATTCTAACGGGCAGGCAACAGCGATTTATAAGCAAAGTATTCCTTTAGTAAATGCCACAAAACCTACTAAAGAATGGCAGACCTATGACATCATTTATCATCAACCTGTATTTGATGTAGATGGTAACAAGACACAAGCTGCTACCGTAACTGTGTTGCACAATGGCGTTTTAGTTCAAGATAATGTAGAGATACAAGGTACTACTGAGTATATAGGAAAACCTAAAAATGAAGCCCACGGTGAAGGTCCCATAAAATTACAGGATCACGGAAACCCGGTAAGTTTTAGAAATATATGGGTGCGTAAACTTTAAGCGCATTATCCCACTATTAAAAAACCCACAAGATATCTTGTGGGTTTTTGTTTTAAAGTGTGTCTGCTAATAAAAGTAAACGCCCTACAAGAGGCGCCAGTTTTGCAGGCGGACTACCTTTATCAAATTCTGCTGTACGACTATAACTCGCTCCTTTAATCACAAATCTTACAGGAATTGCCGCATCTGTGTCTGCAGCATTTGAAGGATTTTCTATATCTCCCGGGGAAGTAATTACAAAAGCCTGCACGAGTCTATTCAGTTCGTTTACCTCACTAGCAGATAATTCTTTAGTAATCCTATCGCTACCATCTCTGTTATTATCAACCGTAAGATTATTTCCGTCAACCTTGATGTGGCTATAATAACCTCTGGTAGAAGCTTCATAATCTAAAGTTTGATATGCAGCCTGGTCTTCACAACCTTTAGCAGCAAGCAAAACAAAAAGTAATCCCACTATATAATTCATAATCTATTATTTAAAACTAATGTACAAAAAAGACGCTCTTAGCAGAGCGCCTTTACAATTCATTTATGAGTATGTAACCTAGTTTAAAAAGCTCGCTCTTGGACCTCCTGATCCAAAAATTGCACGCATACGTGATTTTTGACCTTCAGAGAACATATACATACAAGCATCGTCAACATAATCCATATAATTCATGGTCATATCTGTAGTTCTACAATTTACCGTAGGATACGATGGGCAACCGTAATTAGGCGCATCTGAAGATGGCGTATCTGCAACAAAATCATCTTGCTGGCAACGGCCATCACCCCAAATGTGACGTAAATTTAAATAGTGGCCAACTTCGTGAGTAGCCGTTCTACCTTTATTAAAAGGAGCAGCAACATAACCGGTGTTTCCGATATATTGAGGAGAAATCACTACGCCATCTGTTGAAGATGAACCTCCAGGAAACTGTGCATATCCTAAAATACCACCTCCTATATTACAAATCCAAAGATTTAAATGAGTTTGGGGAGCAACAACATTAGAACCCCCATTTGAAGCAAATTTCATCTCATCTCGTGTTCCCCAAGAAGTACGTGTAGAAGCAACTCGTATCGTCTGACTTAATGTAAAATTGATGTCTGAATCTGCAACTAAACCTGCAAATTCTGAAGGTACATTGTTTACATCTCCATTAGTCGCATTAAAATCTTGATTAAGAATCGCAATTTGAGATTGTATCTGTGCGTCACTTATATTCTCTTGTGAATTACTGTAGATCACGTGAACCACAACAGGAATTGTAATAACTCCTAAACCGTCACTCACAGGATCTGTACCACCGCCCGTATTGGTACCGCCTCCATTGCCATTACCTGCTCCTGAAGGCTTTTTTGCATTTATGAATTTTCTTACACCCTTTTCAATCGTGTACATCTTGTCATATAGCTCCTCATTTTCAGATAATTGTCTATTTAAATTAGCCATTGAATAGCAAACTTTAGAATCTTTACCTACCTTAGATTTTCCATTTTCAAAATCATCTGTATACAAATAAAAGTCACTCATATCAACAGCAACCTCTTGATTTTCTGATATTTGAGAATCTTTCAATTCTTCTGCATTTTCTGAACAGGAGATTACGGTTAATAATGCCAACCCAAGTAGTAGTGTTACTTTTTTCATAAATAGTTAGTGTTTTAAATTAAGTAGTTTGTAATTTATAAACAATTAACAAAATCTACATATATTTTTCAATAAAATAAATTTCAACTTAATAAATTAACACTTTATCGTATTTCTCAATAAGTACCTCAACCCAGCTTGTTTTGTTATCTTTGCGCACTAAATAATTCGCATGATAAAATCTATGACCGGTTTTGGGAAATCTGTTACTCAACTTCCCACAAAAAAAATAACCATTGAGATTAAATCTCTTAACAGTAAGAGCCAGGATCTTAATGCGCGCATTCCTTCTTTTTACAGAGAGAAAGAATTAGAGTTGCGAAACCTTGTGGCCAAAAGACTAGAGCGTGGTAAAATAGATTTTAGTTTATATGTTGAACTTAATGGTGAAGAAACCAGTACCTCAATAAATGCTGATGTTGTAAAACAATATATAAAGCAATTGAAGGCTGTATCTCCAGGTGCAGATGAGGTCGAACTTCTAAAAATGGCCGTGAGACTGCCTGACGCTCTTAAAACCGAACGAGATGAGATTGACGCTGAAGAATATCAAACCATCTTAGCAAGTCTTGAAACTGCCCTAAATGCCATTGATAGTTATAGAATTGACGAAGGCAAAGTTCTAAAAGAAGATTTTGATCTGCGTATTTCTAATATTTCGGCTTACTTAGAAGAAGTTAAAACCTTAGATCCAGAACGTATGCAAGGAGTACGCGAGCGTCTCATTAAGGCAGTAAGCGATCTAAAAACTGAAGTAGATGAAAATCGTTTTGAGCAGGAACTTACCTACTATTTAGAAAAGTACGATATCACAGAAGAGAAAGTACGTTTGAATAATCACCTAGAATACTTTCAGAAATCATTAAAATCTGCAGATTCTAATGGTAAGAAGCTGGCTTTTATAAGTCAGGAAATGGGAAGAGAGATAAATACTATAGGTTCTAAATCTAATTACGCTCCAATGCAACAAGTTGTGGTGCGTATGAAAGACGAACTAGAAAAAATTAAAGAACAACTTTTAAACGTGCTTTAAAATGACTGAGGGAGGTAAATTAATTGTTTTTTCTGCGCCCAGCGGAAGCGGTAAAACAACCATTGTAAGGTGGCTTTTAGCTAAAGAAGAATTAAATCTGGAATTTAGTATCTCTGCTGCGTCACGAGAACCCAGACCCACAGAACAAGACGGAGTTGATTATTATTTTCTTTCTTTAAAAGAATTTAAACGTCGCATTAAATCTGAAGAGTTTTTAGAATGGGAAGAGGTCTACCGGGATAATTTTTACGGCACATTAAAAAGTGAAGTGGAGCGCATTTGGAAACACGGCAAACATGTGATTTTTGATATAGATGTAGTAGGTGGTTTAGATATTAAAAAATTATACCCAGAACGCACACTAGCCGTATTTGTAAAACCCCCAAGCATTGAAGAGTTAAAAATAAGATTGAAAAACCGCAAAACCGAAAGTGAAGACCGCATAAATATGCGCGTCGCCAAAGCCAGTATTGAACTTGCCACGGCACCACAATTTGATCACATTATTGAGAATAACGATCTTGATGTTGCTTTAGAAGAAGCATATAATCTGGTTGAAAAATTTGTAAAGCACTAAAATCTGGTATGAAAATAGGGCTATACTTTGGCACTTTTAACCCTATACATATAGGGCATCTAATTATCGCTAATCACTTTGCTGAATACAGCGACCTTGATAAAATATGGATGGTTCTTACACCACACAATCCATTTAAAAAAAAGAGTAGTCTTTTGGATAATAATCACAGGTATCAACTTGTATTAGAAGCTCTAGAAGCATATCCTAAAATTGAAGCCAGCACTATAGAATTTAACCTACCACAACCTAATTATACTACAAACACCTTAGCCCATCTTAAAGAAAAATATCCTCAACACGAGTTTAGCTTAATTATGGGGGAAGACAATCTCAAAACACTTCATAAATGGAAAAACTATGAAGTTATTTTAGAAAATCACGAGATTTACGTTTACCCTCGAATTTCAGAAAAAAATGAAGAAAGTAATTTAGTATATCATAATAACATACACGTTGTTGACGCACCGGTTGTTGAAATCTCTTCTACATTTATTCGAAAAGCGCTTAAAGAAGGTAAAAACTGCAGGCCGCTATTACCAGATCCTGTTTGGGTTTATATAGATCAAATGAATTTTTATAGATAAAAAAAATCCGCTTCAACATTGAAGCGGATTTTTTATTTATACGTTTTTTAAACTTAATCAAGATTAGGAATACGTAACATTTGACCAGGATAAATCTTGTCTGGGTCTTTAAGCATAGGTTTGTTAGCCTCAAAAATAACAGGGTATTTCATAGCGTTGCCATAAAACTTCTTTGCTATTTTACTTAACGTATCTCCAGACTCAACAGTGTGAAATTGCGCTTCAGGCTCACTGTGATCTACTTCCATACGATCATCTACCTGCGCAATCCCTTCTACGTTACCTACAACTAGTACCACTTTTTCTTTTGTTGTTTGATCTTTAGCTTTACCTGAAACAACAGCAGACTCGCCAGTAATGGTAACTTCAAGATTTTCTACTTCAAGACCTAAATCACTTATAGTCTCTTTTAAAGAAGATGCTGCCTTCTTATTTGCTTCTGCCGCTGCTGCTGCAGCTTCTGCTTTCTTTTCTGCAGCTTCTTCAGCTGTACTCTTACCGATGCCTATTTTAGCTCCGGCATTTTTAATAAATGAAAATAATCCCATAACTTTTATTTCTAGTATTAGTTAGTTTTAAGAATGTAAATTACAAAATAGCATCTTAAGAGTATAATAAGAGTAATCTAAATCTATGTAAATCTTTCAGGCTGCATTTTAATAATGATTTTTCAACTCATTACTAAATTAAGTGCTTATAATTAAAAAAACGCCCTAAGAATAAATCTTTAAAGCGTTTTTCAACTAACCAACCAAAAAATTATCTACTTCTTTAAGGTCTTCATTTGCTTAATAGTTTGCTCTATTTCGCTTTGCTTAACTCTACTTTTTCCCTCTTCAGGAGTTTTGTAGGCAATATATCCTTTTCCTCTAAATCGATATTCTGTGCCTGATGAAGGTTGATATAACGAAATGGTAGAATCATCTAGAATAGAAAGTTCAAAAAATTCATTTTGAAAATAATCATAATCTAGCGTGAGCGTTTTTAAATAGGCATTATTAGCAACATTTTGCACTTCATAAATACCTGTATAATCCCAATAAATAGAATTTACAGAAGTTCCGTTAGGGTCTTGCGAACTTTCAAAATTTCCACCACTTGAAGCCGGTAAAAACTGAAGGAAATTCTCTGCGTCAAATTCGTTTGAAGCCCCCTGTTGACTGGTATATATTTTCTCCCATGCTGCATATTCCTGTAAAAAGAAATGTATGTTGTCGTAAAAGATGCGGTCGTAATCAAAATTGTTACGTTGATATCCTTTAAGAATATATGAAGTTCGTAAAGGTCTGTTGTACAATTCTATGCTTCCGTTTGCTAACAGGTTTACTTCAAAAGAATAAAAACCATCTATATCGTGACTTATATCAAGGTCGTAATCAAACAGATCATAATAACCTACCGGAATGCCAAAACCATTACCCTGATCACCTATTGCAACCAGATTGTTATTTGCTCTTAAGTTTCCGTTTATAAATGATAACGTAAATGCTTTTTCCATAAAAGGAATTGCTCCATTTCCTTTAGTAAGATCTATATCTACATACCACAATTCGTATGCATTAAGAACTTCACCCAGAGATATCTGTGGTTCATTGATTACCTCATCCTCTAAATATACATCTGTATAGCACGATGTAAACATTGAAAGTATAAGAGCAAAACCGCTAAGTAATTTTATAGTTCTCATAATTATAAGTTTTTAAGTTAATAACTCAAGGAATCGTTTTCTAAATAACTATTCCTATAAATTCTTAGCATTGACGTCTGGCTTGTGAATTATATTAACTGTTAACCAAACCGCGTGCCAAAAAATAATGGAGGTGGTTTTCAAGGTTTTAGGTGGACTATAAAATCTGTACTTTTGAGGTAGTAAACAAATTAGATTATGAGCTTAAAATTTGGGGTTTTAGGAGGCGGAAGTTGGGCAACGGCAATTGTAAAAATGTTATCAGAAAACCTGAATGAAGTAGGTTGGTACATGCGTAGTAATTATGCTTTAGAACACATCAAGAAAGAACAGCACAATCCCAATTACCTAAGTGCGGTAGAGTTTAATCCTGCACAATTAAAACTAAGTAATGATATTAATGAAATTATTGAATACGCAGACTATTTAATATTTGCGATACCATCTGCTTTTGTGGGTAAAGAATTAGAACAGGTAACCGCTAGTTTTAAGGATAAAATAGTTTTTTCGGCTATTAAAGGTATTGTACCTGAAACGGGCCAAATTGTAGGGGCTCATTTTCACGATAAATATGACATCCCTTTTGAAAACATAGGAGTAATTACCGGTCCTTGTCACGCAGAAGAAGTGGCTCTTGAGCGTCTTTCATACCTCACAATTGCCTGTGCAGATGAAGCCCACGCTAAAGTAATGGCAAAACATCTTAGCAGTGATTATATTAAAACCACAATAAGCGATGACACTATAGGTACCGAGTATGCTGCAATGCTTAAAAATATTTACGCGATTGCTGCCGGTGTTGCACACGGGCTGGGTTATGGAGATAATTTTCAAAGTGTATTAATGAGCAATGCAATACGCGAGATGAAAAAGTTTATCAAAAAAGTACATAAAATGAAACGCAACATTAATGATTCTGCCTATTTGGGAGATTTATTAGTTACAGGGTATTCTGTTTTTAGCCGCAATAGAATGTTTGGAAATATGATAGGTAAAGGCTACACGGTTAAAAGCGCTCAAATGGAAATGAGTATGGTTGCTGAAGGCTACTATGCAGCGGAAAGTGCTTTTAAAATAAATGAGAAGTTAGGCGCAAAAACGCCAATTATAGATGCTGTTTACGATATTCTTTACAAGGGAAAAGACCCTAAAAAGACATTTATAAAACTTACTGAAAAAGTAGATTAATTACTCAGCCAGGATGCCTTCTTTCAGCATAGCGGGCACAGGTCCCAGATTTTGATCTTTAATGTTGCCCGCAGTAAACACAAAGGTTTTCTCGTAGAGCTTTCCTCCTAGAAAATAGGTAACTGCAAACTGGTTTGTTAGTTCAAGGACATGGTCTTCAATAAATTCAATTTTAGCAAAGGATTTTGAAGGCAGCTTTTCTAATTTATGACGCATTTGACTCGTCACTTGATCTGCACTATAACCATCAGAAACAATCATGACCAACTCTAATGGCTCGTCTGTATTGTTTATAATATAAGCATTCCAGTCTGTAGTGCGATGGTCTTCATTAAACTCCTTTACCGCAGCAACATAAACATCGTAAACCTCAGGTATATCTATATCTTTACGCATATTAGTCGTTTACTTTCCACATAATCCAGAGGGCCAAAAGCGCAATTGCCATAATCCCTAAGAATATACTGCCTATCATAATTTTAATAGCTGCTATGACAAAAGTCAAATAAGCTACAGCGACAAGTGCGATAGCAAGAACCGCAATTACAAGATACTTTTTCATAGCAACTACAAATTTTTTAAACCCGAGGAAAAAGTTCCGCAGGAAGGATGTGAAATTATTAAATGTTAAAGAGCGCTCTTAAACTGATTTAAAAAGCGTAAATCATTTTCACTAAGTAAACGAATGTCTGATATCTGATGTAATAATAATGCGATACGATCTATACCCATACCAAATGCGAACCCACTGTATTCTTTAGAGTTTATACCGCAATTTTCAAGTACGTTAGGATCTACCATTCCGCATCCCATTATTTCTAACCATCCGGTTCCCTTTGTCATTTTATAATCTGTCTCAGTCTCCAGACCCCAGTATACATCTACTTCTGCACTAGGTTCTGTAAATGGAAAATAAGAAGGTCTTAAACGTATTTTACTTTTTCCAAACATCTCTGTCGTAAAATGCTGAAGCGTTTGCTTCAAGTCTGCAAATGAAACATCTTTATCTATGTACAAGCCTTCCACCTGATGAAAAAAGCAATGTGACCGTGCAGAAATTGCCTCGTTGCGGTAAACACGTCCCGGTGATATGGTACGTATAGGCGGCTTATTGGCTTCCATATAACGCACCTGTACAGATGAAGTATGCGTACGCAACAATACATCTGGATTAGTTTGTATAAAAAAGGTGTCCTGCATATCACGGGCAGGGTGATACTCTGGCAAGTTGAGTGCTGTAAAGTTATGCCAGTCATCTTCAATCTCAGGACCTTCAGACACGTCAAAGCCTATACGTGAAAATATATCTATGATTTGATTCTTAACAATAGATATGGGATGGCGTGAACCCAATACTACAGGTTCTCCAGGTCTGGTTAAATCACCATAAACCCCATTATCTTCTGCTACCTCCAGGCTGGCTTTTAAGGCATCTACTTTCTCCTGAACTACAGTTTTAAGAGTGTTAATCGTTTGACCAAACTCTTTTTTCTCTTCGTTGGGTATATTCTTAAACTCGGAGAAATACTCATTAAACAGGCCTTTCTTCCCTAAAAATTTAATTCTGAAAGATTCTGTTTCCTCAAGTGAAGTAGTTGTAAACGCTTCCGCTTCTGCAATAAGCTCTTTTATTTTTTCTAGCATAATTCCTTTAAATTAGGAAGGCACAAATTTAAGAAATATAGGTGGCTTGGGCTTTATTGTCTCTAAAAATATATAAGAGTATAAAGAAAACAGCTGTGCCGCCAAAGAGGTGCCATAACCAATGGGTTCCCATCCAAAATATTTCAAAATCAAGTTTGTTGTCAAGTACTCTAAACGCTACTGCAAAGCCAAAAATCACAAAAGCAATGATTGCGGGGCGTGCATTGCGCCAGTTTGTTTTAGATAAATATCCTATTATAGGTATAAGTATGGTAAGCGCACTTATTAAATAACCCAGGTTGTGTTCTAAGCTTTCACTTACTGGTAAGTACCTCAAGCCTATAAAAGCAATACCTATTGCAATTATAAAAAACAGACGTTTCTTCCAGGTATCTTTCCATTTAAAGACAAAGTACAATATGGCCGCAAAACTAAGACCTCTTATAGGTACCCAATCAATAAGCAAATATGCCTCAGAACTGCGAAGCCCGTGGTATAATGTGCCTCCTATATACCCTATAAATATAAAGGGAATCGTAAGCATTAAAAACCATTGCTTTTGCGGTTCTTTATAGATACGTATCCCAAAATAGATAACGATAAATAGAAAAATGAGGTTACTATATGTGTTAAAAGGCTCTACAGGAAACCGCCCTGCAATGGTCTCTTTGTAAATAGGGCCGGTATCATTAGGAAATACATCTTGCAATAGCGCTAATAACATAGGTTGAATTACTTTCAATTAATGAACTAATTCTTTTTCTAAAAAATACTGCACAATTGCCTCTTTCATAAGCAGCGCTTGCTCACCTGCTTTAAGGGTAGGTAATTGATCTACAACCTCATAATGAGGCCAACCATCTGCGTCTTGATAATCAAACTTATAATAGCCAAAAGGCTCTAACAATCTGCAGATTGCAATATGCATTAAATCAAGCTTATCGTCTTTTTTAAATTTTTTACCGGGTTGCCCTAATTCCTGCACTCCTATTAAATATATAATCGCATCAAGATCTAAAGTATCACCGTCTGCAAATCGTGCAGAGAGTTTAGTTACTATCTGATCCCAGCGCTCTTTAAGTTGTTCATCTCTTGCCATAGCCGCAAATATAATCAACAAGCTTCTTAAAAATAGTATCTTTAACGTATGAACTATCTTGATATTATTCTAGGCATTTTTTTGATTCTAGGGCTTTATAAAGGCATTAAAAACGGACTTTTAATTGAATTAGCATCAATAATTGCTTTAGTGATTGGCATCTACGGTGCTATTCACTTTTCATATTACGCTGTAGATTACCTTAATGATAAAGTAGCGTGGAGTGAACATACCATTAATCTACTTGCCTTTGCACTTACCTTTATCACCATCGTACTCATAATTAGTTTGGCCGGGCGCTTATTAACTAAAGTTGCTTCATTAATAATGCTAGGTATAGTAAATAAAATTTTAGGTGGTCTATTCGGTGTACTTAAAGTTGCTTTTATACTAAGTGTAATTCTTATGTTTAGCTCTGCACTTACGATGACTCTTATAGATGAAAAAATTAGAGAAGAGTCTGTTGTTTACAATGCCATACAGCCTATAGCTCCATTAGTTCTTCCTAATTTACTCAGAGAAGTAGATAAATTAAAAACCGAAAACCCAGAATCTAATGAAGATTCTCAATTACAGCTTGAATCGGCTTAGTTTAGAAATAGTGTTAGACAGAATGTTATTTAATAAAAAACGCCGGTAAATTACCGGCGTTTTGAATTTGTACAAAGTGTTTGTTATGCTGAAACTTTCAAGTTATCTTTCTTTTCCTGATTGAAAAACTGCTCGTAACTTTCGGGGTTTTCAATTGTACCGCGCTCAGAGATAATCTTGACATTAATATTTTTATCCTGCGCTCTAAATCTGAAATCATCTAGAATTTCTATAATATCCTGATCTAAATAACGTGTTTTGCGCACGTCAACCTCTAAATATGAATTTTCATGAAGCTTGTTTAACTCTTTCATAATCGCTCCTTTATTTATAAACGTCACTTCTTCAGCTAATGTCATTTTTACAATATCAAGACCTGTTTCTTCTTCTCTTACAATATGTAAGAAATGTGAATTTTGATAATTCTTAATAAGAATAACAACAATACCTACAGCCAGACCCAAACTAATACCCACAAGTAAGTCTGCAAATACGATACCTAATACTGTTATGATAAAGGGAATAAATTGTTTCCAACCCAGCGTCCACATACGCTTAAAAGTAGAAGGCTTAGCAAGCTTATAACCCACTAAAAATAATACCGCTGCCAATACAGAGAGTGGGATTAAATTAAGAACATTAGGCACCAGAATCACGGAAATTAATAATAGAAAACCATGAATTATCGCAGACATTTTAGTTTGCCCACCAGATTGGATATTTGCAGAGCTACGTACGATTACCTGGGTAATAGGCAAACCTCCTATCATCCCAGAAATTATATTACCGGCACCTTGAGCAAAAAGTTCACGGTTTGTAGGCGTTGTACGTTTTTTAGGATCTAGTTTATCTGTTGCTTCAACACAAAGCAAAGTTTCCAGACTCGCGACCAGGGCAAGCGTAAATGCAGTGATCCAGATTTGTGGCTCTGTAATAACACTAAAGTTAGGAAAGGTAAATTGCCCTATAAATGAACTAAAATCATCTGGCACAGGTACTTTTACTAGATGATCATTAGAAATACCCCAGGCTTCAGAATCCTGTGTAAATACATAATAAATAATACCCAACACCACAGCAACTAATGGTCCCTGTATTAACTTAAATATTTTACCTTTTTTGCTAAGTACAACATCCCATAGCACTAAAATAAACATCGCGATAAATGCTATTGCTGTTGCACCCGGGCTTATACTATCAAATATCTGCCCTATTTCAGTAAACGTATTTCTACCATCTACCTGAAAAAAAGCCCAGTCTCCTTCTGGATCTGCATCATAACCAAAAAAGTGTGGAATTTGTTTAAGTATGATAATAATTCCTATACCGGTAAGCATTCCTTTAATTACAGATGATGGAAAATAATACCCTATAATACCGGCTTTTAGAAGACCAAATATCAACTGAATGACCCCCCCAAGAACTACAGCAACTAATAAGTTTTCATACCCGCCTAAGGTAGATATAGCCACTAAAACTATTGCAGATAAACCTGCCGCAGGACCACTAACCCCCAGACTAGAACCGCTCATTGCCCCTACTACAATACCGCCAACAATACCCGCAATTAGACCTGAAAAGAGTGGAGCACCACTTGCTAAAGCAATTCCTAAACACAAGGGTAGCGCTACAAAAAACACCACGACACTCGCCGGGAAGTCGTTTTTTAAATTTTTAAACATAAGCTTAGTATTAAAAATGAGAATTTCAGTTCAAGTCATACGCTTTGCGCAGCACATAAAACTGAAATTGAAAAATGAGAATTTTGTGCAGCTTTACACTACACAAATTGATTTTTTACCGAAAACTAGATGTTATTACAACTCGTCTAATCTGTAAATTTCCATGATGTTTTTAAGAATTGCATCAAAATCAATTTTCAAATCGATCAGTTTTCCCGAATGAATATCGAAAACCCACCCATGTACTGTAAGCTTACGCTTGCGTATTGCCTTTTGTACATCTGAAGTTTTAATCACATTTACACACTGCTCCTGAACATTAAGCTCAACAAACTTTTTATAACGTTCTTCCTCGTTTTCAATAAGATTAAGTTCATCTTTATGAATACGGTATACATCACGTATGTTACGCAACCACGGGTTTAAGATACCCAGGTCTGCAGATTGCATTGCTGCTTTAACACCACCACAATAATAATGGCCACATACCACAACATGCTCAACCTCTAGATGCTCTACAGCATAATTAATTACAGACATGGAGTTTAAGTCTGTATTAGGTACCATGTTAGCAATATTACGATGTACAAAAACGTCACCCGGGCCCACGCCCATAAGTTCTTCGGAAGAAACTCTACTATCGCTACAACCTATATATAAAATTTTTGGGGATTGCCCTTCAGATAATTGTTTGAAGTAATTAGGCTCTGACTTTAAACGACTTGCAACCCACTCTTTATTATTTTCGAAAATTTTTGAAATGTCCATTTTTGATATTTTTTAGTTTAAAATGTATTTAATTAAATGCGCAATTAAATTGATGCTATACTGAAATTAAAAAATAACTTCTATACCATCTTATTAAACTAATCGTGGAGGTGGGGATACCGGATCTAAATATACAGAGCACTCAATTGAATTATTATGAAAAAATAAAGCCGTTTTCTGCTCTGTCAAGAATGTATCTATAATTAAAATCGAACTTATTAATTTAACGTCTTTTTCAAAATTCTGATTGAAACCTTTTCCAGTATTTTCCTCCTCTAAAACAGATACTACCAGCACTTTATCACCACGATTAAGATATGACACAACAGCAGGTGTGACTAAAAATGTCACAAATAGAATTAAAAAAAATACGGATTGTTGTTTCAACGTTTTTAAAAATTTAAAAAACAAATTTAGAAAAGCTCCTTGTATTTCAAGTCAATAATAAAATAAATCTAAAGAATCTTTATAGCGACACTAGCAATCCAACCTTCCTTGCCGTCTGCAAGTCGTATTAATTGCCAATCGTCTTTTTGTTCAAGAACTCTAACTTTAGTACCCTCATGTAAAATAAAAGTCTGCTCGCTGGTGTTGTTCGGTTCACTTTTCACTTCCGCCTCTGGCGAAAAAATAATAGCATATTCTCGATTATTCTCATTTGATTTTGCCTGAAAACTAAGAGCTAAACTCAATACTCCTAGCCCCAATGCTACAAAAGACAGCGTGAAAAAAACACGCTTACTGCCTACCCTCTTATTAAAAAAATAGATTAAAAAACTCAGTGTAAATATGAGTATAAATACCACCGTTACGGTTGCCCAGCCATCTATAGTAAAAATACCCAAAATCTGATTATACCATTTTTTAAATATATTTTGCGGCAACGGGGTTATCGCATCTATGGTCATATTTTGGGCAAACTGTAAATTGTTTTTAATCTCTTTATCGTTAGGTTTTAATGCCAGTGCTTTCTCATAATTATAGATACTTGCTGCTATACGGTTAAGTTTATAATTAGCGTTAGCCAGATTATAATATACCGCGGCAGATGCGTAACCCGACTCTAGAACTTTCTCATAATTAACAATAGCTGCTTCAAAATTATTCTGTGCATACTGGGAGTTTCCGGTTTCAAATAATTGCTCAGGAGTTTGAGCTAAGCTGCTGCTTATCGTTACTACTCCCAATAACAGAACAAGAATTAAGTTGCGATAGGTATAATACATATTCTGTGTTATCATAATTGCTTATCAATTTCAGAGATTACACTGCCGGCATTGTTATAATCCTGTTGCATAGCATCTATGCTCGCAGGTGTATATCGTGCAAATTCACAACTCTCAAGTAACTTAATAAAATCTGCGGTAGTAGTCACGGTTGCGCCACGCTCCTGTAGTAATCTACTTATGCGCTCCTTACTCATATCACTGGTCTGAATATTTAATCGTGCTTTTAAGAAATTATGTAATGACTTCTCTAAAGCAAGATAAAACGCTTTCTGGTCTCCTAAATTTTTCTTTGCTTCTCCCAGATACTTTCGGGCAAGTTTATCTGCCTTAC
Source organism: Leeuwenhoekiella sp. W20_SRS_FM14 (assembly GCF_052119605.1). Taxonomy (NCBI): domain Bacteria; kingdom Pseudomonadati; phylum Bacteroidota; class Flavobacteriia; order Flavobacteriales; family Flavobacteriaceae; genus Leeuwenhoekiella; species Leeuwenhoekiella sp. W20_SRS_FM14. The sequence goes on from NZ_JBGQOK010000008.1 coordinate 123,418, forward strand.
GCAGCCTGTTACCCTTGATATCATTTTGATAAGCTTCACGCTTACGACCAAAAAATATAGCAAACGGAATTAAAACTAACGGAGTTACAAGTAGTCCCCAAAACAGCTTACTCATAAAGAATGAATCTTTATTTTGAGCTATTAAATCTGCTTCCGATTTAATATAGTTAAATTGAACAGCTGCTTTTACAGGAGATTTATTCACTCCACTAGCCGAAGCTAGAGCATCTGGCCCATTTTCTACGGTAATTACAATCTCATCACTACTTACCGTATTGTAACGCTCTGTTGTGGGATCAAAATAAGAAAAGCGTATGGGTGGTATAGGATAGGCTCCTTTGCGTTGTGGAACAACCGTATAACGCTCTTCATTTTTACCGGTCATACCAGATAAAGATACGTTTACATCCTGTAAATTTTCGGGTTCATAAACCTCTAGAGTGCTGGGTAATGTAGGCTTAGGAAGTTTAAAGAGTTTTAGATTTCCGTTTCCTTTTGCAGTAAGTGTCAAATCTAATGCATCCTGGGCATCCAGTTTAGTTTTACTGGCAGTTACACTAAAATCAAATTTACCAACAGCTCCCGTAAAATTATCGGGCTTACCTGCTTCTGGCAATTCTCTAACTTTTATTGTTCTCTTAGGTGCAGACACTGTTATTTGTGCCGGTCGCGTAATGCGCATACCAAAAATATCGCGTCTGTTTGTAGGTGCTTCAACATTAATATTGAGCGCAAGCGATTCAATATCCAATTCACCTGTTTTTTGAGGATATAATAAGGTTCTTCTCAAAATCACATACCGATAGGGTTTGCCGTTAAAGGTCCCGTCGTACACTTTAAATTGCTTCTCATCTAAGCTTTGACTCCAGAAATCGGCAAACTTGGGCGCGTCTATTTCATTCCATCCGTTTACAGCTGTTTCGCGAGAAACATACAGCTTATAAACAACGGTGATCGCTTCATTTAAATAGGGATTAGATTTAGAAACCTCAGCAACCAGATGCACATTTTCTGCCGCAGAAGATGCGGGATCATTAGGATCTTTTGCCAGATCTACTGCTCCCGTAACATTTATTTCTATGGGTAGGGTTTTATAAACTGTATTATTTATCTCAATTTCTGCAGCACCTATTTGCAACTTACCCGTTCCTTTAGGCTGTAAAAAATACGAGAATGTCTTAGAGAAACTAGATTTACCGTTTATCCATTGTTTACTAATAGATTGATTAGGTCCACCTACAACTACAAACCCCTGAAAACTGGGAGGTCTAAAATTGTCTCCATCTTCATTCATCTCAAAATCTACACGTAAGCGCTCATTAACTCCTAACGTTTCTTTACTAACTACGGCATCAAACTTTACCTGAGACCAGGCAGAGAAACCGGCAAAAAAAACAATCAGCAAAAATTTTAGCTTCATCTTCATTATAACTTCTGCTTTGCCTTAAACAGGCTAAATTTATATACAACTCTGTTAATTACCAGTCTTTGTCTGTTTTGACTTTGGCTCCTTTAACTTTCTGGGCGTTCATTTTATCCTGAACTTTATTTTCCTCATTCTTCATTGCCTCAAGTAAACTTTTTACCTGCTGTGGTGACAATTGACCCTGCCCGGGTTGTGGCTGAGGTTGTTCTTTAGGCTTATCGCCATCTTTACCATCTTTAGGTTTATCACCTTCTTTATCTTCAGGCTTACCTTTCTCATCTTTATTCTCGTCGCCCTTATCCTTTTTATCGCCTTCATCATCAGAATCTTTTGGCTTGCCATCATCACTTTTCTCATCGTCGCCGTCCCCGTTTTTGTCTTTTTGGTCGTCGCCTTTGTCTTTATTATCATCTTTCTGATCATCACCGCCGCCTCCGCCGTTTTTCTCTTCTTCTTTTTTAGCAAGAGCTAGATTATAACGGGTTTCTTCATCTGTAGGATCATTGCGTAGCGCATTTTTATAAGCTTCAACTGCTTTCTTATAATCCTTTTGCTGATAAAAAGCATTGCCTAAATTATGAAAGGCTTTATGTTTTTCGGCTTTAGTTTGTGCAACTTCAGTAGCCTGAATGTAACGTGTCATCCCTTCTGCATATTTTTTATTGCGGTAGTAATTATTACCCATATTGTATTTTGCAGTTGCATTAGCAGGATTCTTTGCCACTGCTTTTCTATACGCTGTTTCTGCGGAAGTAAATTCTTTAGAAGCAAACGCTTCGTTGCCATCTGCAACAAAATCCTGCGCCTCTAAAATTGCAGGATCTGGTTTATCGCTTTGTGCGGAAGCACTTAAGGATATTAGAACTATTAAAATTCCTAAATAATGTATTTTATTTAATAGGTTTTGTCTCTTCATCATCATCAACTTTTGTTTAAGACTTAGTCGTATTCTCATTAAACAAATTCAATTTTCGTACCCAGGCAGTTTTACGCTCTAAAAGGAATACATCTAAAACAAGCAACAATAATGCCGCTCCTAAAAACCACTGAAACTGATCTTTAAAGTCTGCAAATTGTTTTGCTTCAAACTCCTTTTTATCCATTTGATTGAGTGCAGTTCCCATCTTATCTACGACTTCCTGAGTACTATTCCCATTTATATACTCACCATTTGCCGAAGCAGCAATCTCTTGCAAAATAGCAGGATCTAGCTTAGTAATTACCGTTTCTCCATTTTGATCTTTTTTATAAGATTGAACAACTCCATTACGTTTTAATGGAATGCGGTCACCAGCCTCTGTACCCACACCAATGGTAAAAATTCTAATACCTACTTCTTCAGCAGATTCTGCGATAGCGGCAACATCACCTTCATGATCTTCACCATCTGAGATAATTACCAATACGCGATTTGTCTGCTCCTCATCATTATAGTAGGTTTTAGCGAGCTCAATAGCATCTTTAATTGCGGTTCCCTGGCTCGATAACATATCTGTATTCATCGAGTTGAGAAACATTTTTGCGCTGCTGTAATCTGTTGTTATAGGCAACTGCGGATATGCACTCCCTGCATAAGCGATAATGCCTACACGGTCGCTTCCCAGATTGTTAATAACCTGCGCGACAAGTTGTTTTGCTTTATCTATACGACTTGGTGCGATATCTTCAGCATCCATACTTTTAGATACATCCACAGCAAAGACTACATCTACCCCTTCTCGTTTTACCGTCTCAAGCTTGGTTCCTATTTTTGGATTAACCAGCGCAATCACCATAAATGCAATTGCCAAACAAATTATAACCAACTTAAATACCGGCTTAAAAACAGAGCGATTAGGTGTTAACTGATTAAATAACGTTCTATTTGCTGCAAATCGTTTTTGAGCGCTACGTTTCCATAATGCAACTGCAAAAAACAGTACTACTACCAGCGGAATTGCCAGTAGCGCCCAAAACCATATTTTTTCTTCTAGTAAATACACAAACTCAATTATTATTGTTATTACTATTTCTAACTATACAAAACTTCTGAAAACAGTATTTCTAAGCAACAACTCAAACAGTAGTAGCAAACCTGCCAAAATTACTAATGGACGATACTTTTCTTCGTAATTAGTGTACTTAAACTCCTCAACATCTGTCTTCTCAAGCTTATTAATCTCAGCATAAATCTCCTCAAGAGACTCATTATCTGTCGCTCTAAAGTAGAGCCCGCCAGTTTTATCTGCGATTTCTTTAAGCAGGGCCTCATCAATTTCTACAGGAATACTCCCATATTGAAAACTGCCATCTGGCCGTAGAGCTACAGGAGAAAGCGCAGTCCCATTTGTACCTAAACCTATTGTATAAACTTTAATACCAAACTCTACCGCTAGTTCACTAGCTGTAACCGGCTCAATAAAGCCCGCATTATTAACACCATCTGTCATTAAAATAATGACTTTACTTTTTGCTTTACTGTCTTTTAAACGGTTTACTGAAGTTGCAAGCCCCATACCTATTGCAGTACCTCCTTCAATAATACTGTTGTACCTAATGTCATTTAGCGAACTCAACACAATACCCTTATCACTTGTGATAGGTGTACGTGTATAACTTTCTCCGGCATATTCTACCAGACCTATACGATCGTTAGGGCGTTGTTTAATAAACTCTGAAGCCACATCTTTAAGCGCCTCAAGTCTGTTTGGCCTTAAGTCTGTTGCAAGCATACTTGCAGAGACATCTATTGCGATAGCAATATCAATACCTCGTGTGGTTTTCGTTCGCGTAGAAACATCTACAGTGCGAGGCCGAGCCAGAGCTACAATGATAAAGGCAATAGCGAGAAGTCTCAACACAAAAAGTATGGGTCTTAATTTTGCTAAGAAACCGCTTCCTGCTTTAAATCCTTTTAAGCTAGATATTTTAACCTGCGCAGTTACTTTGTTGCGTTTAAAGAAATACCATACTGCTACTACCGGAATAAGCAACAGCAACCAAAAAAACTCAGGATTTTGAAATTCAAAATTACTTAACATCGGTAGGTACTGTTTTTTGTAATTCTACAGAATTAATGATGCGTGATGCCATATCTATAGCATATTTATCATCATCTCGCCAGGCGACAAGAACTTGCTGCAATACTCCCGGAGCAGTAAATAATAACATCTCGTAAGTACCTGGACTAAATTTCTTATTATTTAGTGCGTCAGGGAATGCACCAGAACCAAATACACGAAGTCCCTTTGTTCCTTCGGGTGTGGTATATTCTTCTGTTTTTACGATAAGATTTTTTGCACCACTAGCTTCTAAAGTACTTATGAAACCTTGAGTTGCTTTTTCTAAATCTGCCTCTTGATTTCCGCCATAGCGGGTATTATTAACAACGACATAAAATTGATCGATTAAGCTTCCGTAGGTAAAGGTGCTCATATCCATCTGCGTTCTTAATGAATCTGGAATAGGAATGTCATTACGCTCAAGAATACGTGGTGTGCTTACAATAACTGGAGGATAGCCATATTCACTACGCACCCACTCGCCTTCTAATAAGTCTTTTGAAGGATGACCTATAAAATTATCTTTTACAAAATCAAAACCTTTAACCGCTATTAAAATACCAGTTGCAAGTACCAGAATAGTAAATACCCCTACAATACTTGAGATTATTAGTCTATGCTTTCTACGTTTTGCCAGTGCATTGCGATAAGCAGCATCCCGCATTAACTCTTCTTCTGTAGGTGCTGGGATTGCTTCTTTTGTTTCTTTAACTATCTCTTCTGCTACAATACGATCTGCTTCAGCCTGACCACTTCCCGGCGACATACGCGCAAACTTACTAAGGTCTGCTCGTTTTAAAATCTGATCTAGTTTGAGAATAGTTTCTTTACTCAGGTCTATTTTACCCTGTTGTTTTTCCTGTAATAATTTATCTATTAATTCTGCCGAAGTACTTTCCATCGAACGGCTGTAAACTTCTTCATCAAGATAACGTCTAACAATATCTGTAAGTTTAGAATAGTAAGCTTTAGTAATCTCATGTTGCTCTATACCGCGAGCGGGTTCTTTAAATTCTTCGTCAAGTTTTCGCAATGAAAATAAAGCTTGCTCAAAAGGCGGTAATTTGCGTTCTGTCTCTGCTTTTTTACGGCTTCTACGTATTATAAAATACAAGAACACTCCTATAAGTAACGCAATAATTAAAAAATACAGCAGATATTCCCACACTTTACTGGTAGCGTGATCAACCTCAACAATATCTTTAATATCATAAAGACCTTGTTTTGTGGTATCTACCTGCACATTATTAACCTCAACAGCAATAGAATCTGTGTAAAAAGGCTGTTGGTTTATCGTAACAAGTTGGCGCGGTATGGTGTAAGAACCACTATCAAACTGGGTAAGGCCATAGCGCTTTATAAGACTCATTTTTGCCCCGGCAAAAGAAGTATCTACTTTGTAGGACTCAATCATCTCTAAAGGAGAAAAAGTTTGTCCTTCGGGAAAAATCACAAGATCTTTAGCGTCTGCCTCTACTTGAAATTCATAGGTAATTTGCGCTCCTATACGTATAGAAGTACTGTCTATAGTACCTTTAACTTGTTGTGCCTGTGAGATTCCTATTCCGATAAAAAACAGTATCAAGAACAAGAATCTCTTTTTGCAAGCACTTGCGGTAATACTACTTAGGAATGTATTGGGGTTATTATTCATTATACTCTTATCCTCTTCGTTTAAAATAACCTAATAATTTTTTTACATAACTCTCATCGGTACGCACGTCTATAACGCCTGCACCACTGCGTGTAAAGCTTTCTTTGTAATACGCAACCCGCTCTTTATAATATTTTGAGTAGTTGTTACGTACGCTTTTAGAGGTTGTATTTACAAGAAGTAACTCGCCGGTCTCTTCATCTTCCATCTGCACAACACCTAAATTTGGAATCTCTTCTTCGCGCTGGTCGTAGATACGAATTCCTGTAATATCATGGCGCTTTGCAGCGATTTTCATAGTGTCGCGGTAACCGTCTGCAATAAAGTCTGAAAGCACAAAAACAATTGCCTTTTTCTTCATCACGCTCGAAAGAAACTTTAAAGCCTGCGCAACATCAGTTTGTTTGCTTTTTGGTTTAAATTCTAGTAATTCACGTATAATACGTAAAACGTGAGATTTTCCTTTTTTAGGCGGAATATAAAGTTCGATGCCATCAGAAAATAGAATCAATCCTATTTTATCATTATTCTGCATCGCCGAAAAAGCTAATGTTGCAGCAACCTCGGTCACGATTTCAGATTTAAACTGCTGGTCTGTACCAAAGAATTCTGAGCCACTTACATCTGCAACAAGCATCATCGTAAGTTCGCGCTCCTCTTCAAAAACTTTTACATAAGGTTCGCTGTAACGCGCGGTAACATTCCAATCTATATTACGTACATCATCTCCAAACTGATATTGACGCACCTCACTAAAGGTCATCCCGCGACCTTTAAATGTAGAATGATATTCACCACCAAAGATATGATCAGATAACCGTCTAGTCTTGATCTCTATTTTGCGTACTTTTTTTAAAAGCTCTTTAGTATCCATAAACCCGCTCTTCCTTAATCCTTTTTCTTAAAAAGAAAAAAGTATTGCTTTCCGTTTTAATTAAATTTTCAATTTTACTTTGAATTTTCAGCTCTTATGGTACTTCAATCTCGTTTACGATCTTATTAATGATTTCTTCGGTAGTTACATTTTCTGCTTCGGCTTCATAGGTAATCCCTATACGATGGCGCAATACGTCGTGTATGACTGCTCGTACATCTTCAGGTATCACATACCCGCGACCTTTAATAAATGCATAACATTTTGCAGCAGTAGCCAGGTTAATACTACCACGAGGTGAAGAACCAAAACTTATTAAAGGTTTAAGCTCTGCAAGATTATAATTTTCAGGATAACGGGTTGCAAATACAATATCAAGAATATACTTCTCGATTTTCTCATCCATATACACCTCACGCACAGCCTCCTGAGCTCTTAGAATCTGCTCTACTGTCACTACAGCATTTACTTTCTCGTAAGAACCTTTTAAATTTTGACGTATGATTAACTGCTCATCCTCAATTTTAGGATAATCGATAACTGTTTTTAGCATAAAACGGTCAACCTGTGCTTCTGGAAGCGGGTAAGTACCTTCCTGCTCTACCGGGTTTTGAGTCGCCATTACTAAAAACGGTGCGTCTAATTTAAAGGTCTCGTCACCAATGGTCACCTGCTTTTCCTGCATCGCTTCAAGCAACGCACTCTGCACTTTTGCAGGAGCACGGTTTATCTCATCTGCAAGAACGAAGTTTGCAAAAATAGGTCCCTTTTTTATACTGAAATCATTCAATTTCATATTGTAAATCAACGTACCTACAACATCTGCCGGAAGCAAATCTGGTGTAAACTGAATACGACTGAAACTACCCTGCACAGCTTGTGCTAGTGTATTAATAGCAAGTGTTTTAGCTAAACCGGGAACTCCTTCTAATAAAATATGCCCGCGACCTAAAAGACCTATTAACAAGCGCTCTATCATGTGTTTTTGACCTACGATGACTTTATTCATCTCCATCGTAAGAATTTTTACAAATGCACTTTCTCTTTCTATCTTTTCATTAAGCGCTCCTATATCAACAGACGCATTGGTGTTTTCCATAATATGTATGCTATTTTTTATATGACTCTAAGGCCTACAAGGTTAAATTTTATTACTAATGATTTTGTTAAGCTATCGTTAAAACCCTACATTTTAAAGGCTTAGAAGTCTTCTGAAAGGGCTCTATAACAGACCGCTTTTTTTTAAAAATGTTGCAAAAAAAATGCAACCCTTTTTAGATTGCACTTCAAAGATAAATGATCTTGAAATTTTAATCAACTCCCTTTTTTAAGTAGTCATTTTTAAACTTGCTAAGTTTAATATAGTTTTAATAGCAATTCAAATCTTGATTCATCAATTTTAGGGTTCAAAAAATAAAAAACTATGTCAAATAAAACAGCTCTAATAACCGGTGCTACTAGTGGAATAGGCGCCGCGACAGCACGCATTTTTGCCACAAACAATATTAATCTTGTTCTCTGCGGAAGAAGACAGGATCGTCTTGAAGCGCTGCAGAAAGAGTTAAGTGAGCACGTAAAGGTACACACCCTAAGTTTTGATGTGAGAGATAAAGAGATCGTGCAAGAATCTATTAATGGTTTGCCTATAGATTTTCAGCAAATAGATATTCTCATCAACAATGCAGGCAATGCCCACGGGTTAGACACCCTTCAAGATGGTAACACAGACGACTGGGATGCTATGCTAGATATAAACGTAAAAGGCTTACTTTATGTAAGCAATATGATTATCCCTAAGATGATTAAAGCAAATAGCGGACACATAATAAACATAGGCTCTACTGCCGCTAAAGAAGTGTATCCTAAAGGAAATGTTTATTGTGCCAGTAAACATGCTGTAGATGCAATAAATCAAGGAATGCGTATTGATTTGAATGCTTATAACATTCGGGTAGGAGCAGTACATCCGGGAATGGTAGAAACCGAATTTAGTAAAGTACGTTTTAAAGGAGATGACGATAAAGCCGGCAAAGTCTATCAAGGATTTAAACCTTTACAAGCCGAAGATATTGCAGATATCATTCACTTTGTAGTTACCAGACCGTATCATGTAAATATTGCAGATCTCGTTGTTATGAGTGTTGATCAGGCTTCGAGTACGGTAGTTAATAGAAATTAATAAGCAAATGATTAACAAACGCTTACTTGTTAAAAATCTGCTCGCACACAATGACGAGAACAGTTTTTATGATAAGAAGCGTAAAGTAGATATAGGTAATAAAGAAGGTAAGGCTAAATTTCTAAAACATATTTGTGCACTTTCTAACTCAAACCCTAAAAATAACAGTTATATCGTTATTGGGATTGAAGACGAATCTAATGAGATTGTGGGCGTTCCATTTTTTGACGATAGTAAAATTCAGAACCTTGTAAATGCCTACTTAGATAATCCTCCTTTAGTTTCATATGAAAACATACCGTTTCCACATTTACCTCTAGATCTTGTTGTGGGTTTGGTCACCATTAAACCTAATAATTTACTTACCGCTCTTAAGAAGAATATCTGGAAGTATTGGGGAGGAACGGTTTTTTATCGGGACGGAAGCATCTCTATGCCTAAATCATTTAAAAGTGAACTTCAGGATGTTAACAGTACTGTGGTTGCAGCTATAGAAAAGCACGCTAATAACAGTATTGAGCATACTTTAGACGGAGTTATAGATTTTATAAATGTGCGTCACGCAGATTTATTTACAGACTACAAGGTCTTTAAAGAGCAGTTTGTAGTTTGCTGGGCAGGTACAAAAAAAGTAATTAAAGGCAACACCTTTTATAGCAGAGTTGATATCGAGCTCATTAATGAGCAGGTACGCTTATTCTACTCTGCACTTGATGAAGTTTCTATCGCTATGACAGATGATAAATTTTATATTCTAGAGTATGTTTTGCTTGGCGTACAAAACAGCTATAAATACTATCCATTAGAAGAGCTAACAATTTACTTTAAAGAAAACGGCTCTTATGTAATTGATAGTAATCTGGTTTTTGAACCACCCAAATTTGATCAAAAATTATTACATCATATTTATAATAACAATACAAGTATTCTCAATAAGGTTTTAGCGCATAAAGAATTAAATAAAGGCGAACTTGAAGATTTGTACAATCTCCCGGCAACCTATCTAATCTGCTATCTAAACGGTTTTGAATCTGCCTTAGAAAAGCTTGAAAGTTTACACCCGTTTTTAAAAAAATACGGCAGTAAGCTCTATAACGCATACAAAGAAAATTTACGAATCTTACGAAAAGTAAAATACAATTAATGACACGCACACTTGCAATAGGCGATATTCACGGAGGCCTTAAAGGTTTAAAACAAGTACTTCAAAACGCAATGGTTTCAAAAGATGATTTACTCCTGTTTTTAGGTGATTATGTTGATGGCTGGAGTGAAAGTGCTCAAACAGTAGACTTTCTTATATCACTATCAAAAAATCATAAATGCATCTTTATACGAGGTAATCACGATGATCTGGTTTATGACTGGCTAAAAACAAATAAACGCAATGAAATCTGGCTTAACCACGGCGGGAAAAGTACCATAGATTCTTATAAAGAATACTCTCAAAAGCAAAAAGCAGAACATCTTGAATTCTATAAAACTCTCGAAGATTACTATATAGACGATCAAAACCGAATGTTTGTACATGCAGGTTTTCAAAATCACAATGGTCCCGAACACGAGCACCATAAGACGGCGTTCTACTGGGATCGTACCTTTTGGGAAATGGCCGTTGCCCTTGATAAAAATCTCAAAAAAGAAGATCTTGAATACCCTAAACGCTTAACGCATCACAAAGAAATTTATATTGGTCATACACCCGTTACCAGAATAAATAGAGACATACCCACTCAAATGGCTAATGTGTGGAATATAGATACCGGTGCGGCTTTTAAGGGAAAACTCTCAATCTTAGATGTTGATTCAAAACAATTTTGGCAAAGCGAACCTCTTTATAAATTATACCCTAACGAAGAAGGAAGAAATTAAAATGTTATTTTTCTGAAACAATAATAAGATTTCTGCTACTAACTTAAAAAGAAGCATAAATCTGTAAAACAAGCAACTATGGGAATATTTGACACAATTAAAGAAAAACTGAGTCACGAATTCATAGATATTATTGAGTGGCTCGATTATACAGATGATACTATTGCGCACCGGTTTGAGCGCTATCAAAACGAAATTAAAAACAACGCAAAACTCATTGTGCGTGAAGGTCAAACAGCCGTTTTTGTAAATGAAGGGCAGCTCGCAGATGTTTTTACTCCCGGCACCTATACTTTAAATACGCAAAACCTTCCTATTCTAGCTACTCTCAAAGGCTGGAAATATGGTTTTGACAGTCCGTTTAAAGCTGAGGTTTATTTTTTAAACACCCATTTATTTACAGACGAAAAATGGGGAACAAAAAACCCGATTACACTTAGCGATGACCGTTTTGGTCTGGTAGAAATACGCGCATTTGGGACGTATGCTTTCCGTATAAATGACGCCGGAAAGTTTATTAAAGACATTGTAGGGACAGATAATAATTTTACAAACTTTGAAATTAATGAACACCTAAAAAGTCTAATCGCTACGCGCTTTACAGACACCGTAGGCGAAGCAAAACTACCTATAGAATTATACGCGGCTAACACCACAGAACTATCAGAAACCTGCAAAGAAGTAATGCAGCCCGAATTTTTAAGTGTGGGTATTTCACTAGAAAAATTCTACATCGAGAACGTCTCAATGCCCGAAGAGCTTAAAAAAGAAATCTTTGAGTACAGCCGTATAGATAAACTTGATCTTGACAAGCTAACTAAGTTTAAAACAGCAAAAGCTATTGAAGCTGCTGCAAGTAACGAAGGGGGCACCGCAGGGGCAGGCATGGGCATGGGCATGGGTTTTGCTTTAGCGCAACAAATGGGTGGCGCGATGATGGGTGGTGCACCACAAGCAGCAAGGCAACCACAAGCCGCAGCAACGCCGCCTCCAATGCCGGCTGCAACTCAATATTTTTATGCGCACAACAGCCAGCAGCAAGGCCCTGTAAGTTTTGAACAGTTACAGGCACTCTTTGCTTCACGTACGATTAACAGAGATTCTTTAATCTGGAAACAAGGTTTAACAGAATGGAAAGCTCTACAGGAAGTAGAAGAGCTTAAATCATTTCTAGGGGGAAACACACCTCCTCCATTACCCGGAGTTTAATTTAAAGTAGCACTTACAGCGTGTCTGAACCCACAATTTTAAAATCTGAAATTAAAAAAGCCTGTAAAAATTGTGGTGCCGAACTTAAATATAAGCCCGGCACCACAAGTATTACATGTGAATATTGTGGTCACGAAGAGCAGATAAATCTAGACACAGATCCTATTAAAGAATTACCCCTTAGACAGTATTTACAGGATCAAGGCAGCCAGGCAAATAGCGAAGAGATAAGCATTTTACACTGCAAGAATTGCGGTGCAAATCAACATATTGAAGAAAATTATAAATCACTACACTGTGTGTACTGCGGCACGCCGCTTATTCGGGAAGATGCAAAAACCGAGCAATGGATTTTACCCGGAGCTGTATTGCCTTTTCAACTTACACAACAGGAAGCCATTTTACGCTTTAAAAAATGGGTTAATGGGTTATGGTGGGCGCCAGACGATTTAAAAAAAGCCACACTAGATCCTCAATTTACTAAAGGTTTGTATTTACCCTATTGGACTTTTGATGCCCAACTCTACGGAAATTACAGCGGTATGCGAGGTGATTATTATTATGAAACCCAATCGTACAAAGACAGTAACGGAAAGAGACAAACCCGAAGGGTGCGTAAAACCAGATGGACACCGGCAAGCGGTTCTATTAAAGGTTTTATAGACGACACCTTAATAAGTGCTTCAAAACAACATACCGGTAAAGTTCCAAAAGGTGTATCGTTGTGGAATTTAAAGAAGCTACAACCCTTTGAAAGCGGTTTTTTATCTGGTTTTGTTACTGAAAAATATACCATTCCTCTTAAAAATGGTCATTTACAATCACAGGAAGAAATGCGCAGTATTGCAAACAGCTGGGCGCGACGTGACATTGGCGGAGACGAGCAACAAATAAGCAAGCTCGATATAAATCTCGAGGAAGAAACGTTTAAGCACATTTTACTCCCAGTTTACATAAGCGCGTACCGCTATAAGAATAAGGAGTACAGCTTCTTTGTAAACGGAGAAAACGGAAGCATCTCCGGAAAACGACCTTATTCATTCTGGAAAATATTTCTGACTATACTTGCCGGTTTATTTGTTTTCGGGTTGATTTATTTATTTAGCAAATAAAAAAGCCGCTTAAATAGCGGCCTTCTTAATTATCTTATTCTTCTCTTAACTCTGAAATGACCAGAATAACGTTCTCCAAGTAACTTTTAATATTTGACGGTAAATCATCATTTATTTCATCAAAGGTCCAGGATTTTCTTTCTCCACCAATTTCAATACTAATGTAATAATCAAAATCTGCAATGGTTTGACTTCCAAGCTCCCCTTCAAAGCGCTGTATACTTTCGGGAACTTCAATAACACCTTTAGAGTATTGAAATTTGGCATCTGATAATGCTTCTTCTTCAAAATTAGTATTATCCCAATTTCCAAAATCTGTATCACTATCAGAATCTGCAAAAATCCCAGTGTCATTAATAAGAAAAAGCGTCCTACAGTCTCCTGCACATTGGCCATATACTTCGCCAAAAATCACTGAATTAGCTTCTACACTTTTAACCCCATCATCATCATTAGAACAACTAAGGGTAGCTAAAACAATAAGCATAAAAATAATTCTTCTCATAAAATTCATTTAATGGTTGTTTATTAAATAGATACCCGTAACCAAAAAAGGTTGCGTTAAATAGTTAAGTTTTAATAAAACTAAACCCTCAAAAAACCTAATTATAAAGTTAATTACAAGTCAAACTTAATCCCTTGCGCAAGCGGAAGTTCTGTAGTATAATTAATCGTATTGGTCTGACGGCGCATATACACCTTCCAGGCATCGCTACCGCTTTCACGACCGCCACCGGTTTCTTTCTCCCCTCCAAAAGCTCCGCCTATTTCGGCTCCGCTGGTTCCTATATTTACATTTGCGATACCACAATCACTACCCATTACACTCAAGAATCGTTCAGCTTCGCGCAAATTGTTGGTCATTATAGCAGAAGAAAGACCCTGGCGCACTCCGTTTTGTAAATCAATTGCCTGTTCTACGTTTCCGCTGTATTTCATAATGTATAGAATAGGTGCAAAAGTCTCGTGCTGTACAATTTCAAAATGATTCTCAGCTTCGGCAATTGCAGGTTTAACATAACAACCACTTTCAAAACCTTCACCATCTACCACTCCGCCTTCAACTAAAATGCTTCCACCTTCTTGAACTACTTTTTCTAAAGCCTTTTGATAATTCTTAACCGCCTCAGTATCTATTAAAGGTCCTACGTGGTTTTTTTCATCTAAAGGATTTCCTATTCGCAATTGCTTATAAGCATCAACAATGGCATTTTTTACCTTATCATATATGCTTTCATGAATAATTAATCTACGTGTAGAGGTACAACGCTGACCGGCAGTACCTACTGCGCCAAAAACAGCTCCAATAACCGTCATCTTTAAATCTGAATCTGGGGTTACAATTATGGCATTGTTTCCGCCTAATTCTAAAAGGGATTTACCCAGTCTTGCACCCACGGTTTGCGCAACCTGTTTTCCCATTCGGGTAGAACCTGTAGCGGAGATAAGCGGTACGCGCTCGTCCTGAGTCATCAGTTCACCTACTTTATAATCACCATTAATCAAACACGAAATCCCCTCAGGCAGATTATTTTTTGCAAACACTCGGGCTGCTATTTTTTGACAGGCAACACCGGTAAGTGGCGTTTTTTCTGAAGGTTTCCAGATACACACATCCCCGCAAACCCAGGCTAAAGCCGTGTTCCACGCCCATACAGCAACCGGGAAATTAAATGCTGAAATAACACCTACAATTCCTAATGGGTGGTACTGCTCATACATACGATGACCGGGACGCTCACTGTGCATTGTTAAGCCATGCAATTGACGGGAAAGTCCCACAGCAAAATCACAGATATCTATCATTTCCTGCACTTCTCCCAGCCCTTCCTGATAGCTTTTTCCCATCTCATAAGAAACCAGTTTACCTAAAGGTTCTTTTAAGCGTCGTAACTCTTCATTAAATTGACGAACAATATCTCCCCTCAAAGGTGCGGGCATAGTACGCCAGGTTTTAAAGGCTTCCTGTGCTTTTAATACTACCTGCTCATACTCTTCGGGAGTAGTTTGTGTAACGCTTGCTATAGTCGCTCCATCAACCGGTGAGATTGAATCAAATGCTTCTCCTTTGCTTGAGGACTCAGAGCCCGTTGATGTACCGGGATTTTCAGGCAGTATTTCTAAGGCTTTAAGTGCATCCTCAATTGCAGTATTTATTTGGTTTTTAGCCATTATATTGTATTTTTCTGATTGAATATATTTGATATCTGCCAAGTTACTAAATCACTAAAGGGTTTTAAAGTATTTATTAAGAGATTCATAAAATAAAAAGTGCGCCCTTGAGCGCACGTATTATACTGTTTATATTGACTTTAGTCTGTAAATCTGGGATCTGCTTCCATCACAGTACCGCAAGCGTCGCAAGTGCGTAATTCTTTGCTTCCATAGAACGCTTTAAAGTGCTTTAAAAAATCTGTTTCAATATCATTGAGCGGAAAATACACTTCATATAATTTGTGATTGCAATTATCACAGAACCATAATAAACCGTCTTTACCCTCTAAATGTGCACGCTTACGTTCTACCACTAACCCTATAGAACCTTCTTTGCGCACCGGCGAATGTGGCACTTTTGCAGGATGTAAATACATATCTCCGGGTCCCAGTTTCATCGTACGCTTTTTACCTTCATCCTGTACGTGAACTTCAATCTCACCTTCTAACTGATAGAAAAGCTCTTCGGTTTCATTATAATGATAGTCTTTACGCGCGTTGGGGCCTGCGACCACCATAACAATATAGTCGTCTGCCTCTTTATAAAGATTCTTATTTCCTACGGGAGGTTTTAAAAGATCGCGGTTTTCTTCAACCCATTGTGTAAGGTTGAACGGTTTTGCAATAGCCATAACAAAGTGTTTAAAGCTAAAATTACGATTTTCTGAAAGATCTCGCTGTGTCTTATTACTGCATCTAAAAAGAAAACCTCTGAAGCATATAAGCAACAGAGGTTTTCTGAAAATTGATAAATCCCACACTGTGGGTAAAAGCGAAACAGCAGGCCCCCGCCCGCTGCATCTAACATAACAAAACCAACTTAAAGTCTTCGAGTTTGTAAATGTTTTAAATATTGTAATTGAATTGGTTTCTGTGGGGGATTTTTAAAACCGGGGGTTTTTTAAGATTAATTAATCAATTATGATTTGGGGTATGATTTGGGGTATGATTTGGGGTATGATTTGGGGTCTTATTTTGTAATAAAAATCTGTGTAAAATAGGCAGTGCCTTTTTCATTCTTTACTACTGAAATACCACTATGTGTGAAATTTCCTTCAAGAGCTTCTCTGTGACCTTCACTCTTGATCCACGCTGCTACAACCTCTTCTGCAGTACGGTACCCAAAGGCAACATTCTCGCTTACACGACCAGCTCCTTTAGCTTTTAAATAATCTGAACGCTTAAAAAAATTATCATGGCTTATAATTCCTTTTGTAGCCATATACTTAGTATGCTCTACAGCTTTAACTTTAGAATCTGAATTGTTCTTAAGTGCTGTTAATCCTAATGATGTACGGTGTTCGTTAACTTCTTGTAAAATCTCTGCTGCAAATGCTTCTTCAACAGTAAGGTCTGCTGCAATTTCTAATGTTGCTTCCTGAGCAGGCATTAGCTCTTCATCCTGTGAACAGCTTGTTAAAAATAACACGAAAGTAAGGGCCAAAAGGCTAGTTGTAAAAGTTCTCATGATTTGGGGTTTATGAGTTATGTTGTTACAAACATAGCATGAACTTTTTGTTCCTACAACCGTTAAACAGTCATTTTGTGTATTTTGTCGATTATAGTCTCTTTTTTAACATAAATAATCTAAACTTTAACACTTTTCGGCTATCTAAAGTGCTTTTTATCGATAATAGTATTTACCTACATTTTATGAAAATTCTATTATATGTGTATTATATCGATGTTTTTAATTATTTATTCGGTTAAAGTGCATAATTAAGAAACAATTGTAAGAACAAATTAATTGTTAGTGAATTTCAGAACTAAACCTATACCATTACCTGTTTGATGAAAAATTGATTTTATGTACTTTACAGATCTAATTTTATTCTATGAGAACTCTTTCTATTTTCTTAATTGGTTTAATAGCATGTGTATCATGCAAGCAAAAGGAAACCCAAGAAACACAACAGCAGCAATCTACCCACAAGCAACAAGAATTTGCTATTATAATTCATGGTGGCGCGGGTACCATATTAAAAGAGAATATGACAGACTCTCTGGAGCAAGCCTATAAAGCCGCGCTAACAGAAGCCATACAAACCGGATATACAATTCTGGAAAATGGCGGCACAAGCCTGGAAGCTGTGCAACGCACCATAAATGTTATGGAAAACTCACCCTTATTCAACTCAGCTAAAGGCGCTGTATTTAATCACGATGGCGTTAACGAACTAGACGCTTCTATAATGGATGGGAACACATTAAATGCGGGAGCAATTGCCGGTGTTACAAATGTTAAAAACCCTATAAATCTGGCTTACGAAGTGATGACCAATTCTGAGCATGTACTTCTAAGCGGTAAAGGTGCAGAAGCGTTTGCTAAAGAGCATAATATTGAATTGGTAGATCCATCCTATTTCTTTACACAAAATAGATATGATGCATTACAGCGCACATTGGCTCGAGAAAAACAAGATTCTACAACTAATACGACTGCATTTTACGATCCCTTTATAAAAGATGATAAATATGGTACTGTAGGTTGCGTAGCGCTTGATAAAGCTGGAAATCTCGCTGCCGGCACCTCTACAGGAGGAATGAACAACAAACGTTACAACCGCATTGGCGACTCACCCATTATAGGCTCTGGTACATATGCCAACAACACCACCTGCGGGGTATCATCTACAGGGTGGGGTGAATATTTCATTAGAGGTCAGGTTGCTTATGACATTAGCGCTCAAATGGAATACGCCGGCAAGACCTTAAAAGCGGCTACTTTAAATGTAATACAGGAAAAACTAACAAATCTGGGAGGCACTGGAGGTATCGTAGCTCTTGATCACTATGGCAACCCTTCAATGGAGTTTAATACCGAAGGAATGTACAGAGCCTATATGAATGATCAGGGTGAACTTACCTTAGGTATCTATAAAAATAATGAGTAGCAATTTAGGTTATGTACGATAAACCTTACTATGCGGTGATTTTTACTTCTCTTTTAGTATCTGACATTTCAGGATATGCTGAGATGGCCGAAGAAATGGAGCGTCTCGCAAAGCAACAGCCAGGGTTTTTAGGACTGGAAAGCGCAAGAAATGAAACAGGGATCACCATATCCTACTGGAAAGATCAACAAAGTATTCTCGAATGGAAAAAAAACTTACAGCATCAAGAGGCTCAGCGAATAGGTAAACAACGCTGGTATTCTAAATACAGCATACGTATTTGTAAAGTTGAACGGGAGTATCACTTTAAAAAAGAAGAAAACCTCTGAAGCATACAAGCAACAGAGGTTTAAAAAATTGATAAATCCCACACTGTGGGTAAAAGCGAAACAGCAGGCCCCCGCCCGCTGCATCTAACATAACAAAACCAACTTAAAGTCTTCGAGTTTGTAAATGTTTTAAATATTGTAATTGAATTGGTTTCTGTGGGGGATTTTTAAAACCGGGGGTTTTTTATGATTAATTAATCAATTATGATTTGGGGTATGATTTGGGGTATGATTTGGGGTATGATTTGGGGTATGATTTGGGGTATTATTTTGTAATAAAAATCTGTGTAAAATAGGCAGTGCCTTTTTCATTCTTTACTACTGAAATACCGCTATGTGTGAAATTTCCTTCAAGAGCTTCTCTGTGACCTTCACTCTTGATCCACGCTGCTACAACCTCTTCTGCAGTACGGTACCCAAAGGCAACATTCTCACTTACACGACCAGCTCCTTTAGCTTTTAAATAATCTGAACGCTTAAAAAAATTATCATGGCTTATAATTCCTTTTGTAGCCATATACTTAGAATGCTCTACAGCTTTAACTTTAGAATCTGAATTGTTCTTAAGTGCTGTTAATCCTAAGGATGTACGGTGTTCGTTAACTTCTTGTAAAATCTCTGCTGCAAATGCTTCTTCAACAGTAAGGTCTGCTGCAATTTCTAATGTTGCTTCCTGAGCAGGCATTAGCTCTTCATCCTGTGAGCAGCTTGTAAAAAATAACGCGAAAGTAAGGGCCAAAAGGCTAGTTGTAAAAGTTCTCATGATTTGGGGTTTATGAGTTATGTTGTTACAAACATAGCATGAACTTTTTGTTCCTACAACCGTTAAACAGTCATTTTGTGTATTTTGTCGATTATAGTCTCCTTTTTAACATAAATAATCTAAACTTTAACACTTTTCAGCTATCTAAAGTGCTTTTTATCGATAATAGTATTTACCTACATTTTATAAAAATTCTATTGTATGTGTATTATATCGATGTTTTTAATTATTTATTCGGTTAAAGCGCACATTTAAGAACAAATTGTAAGAACAAATTATTTGGAAGACAACCCTATTTAAATGATGACACTAGCCACTTAAAACCGGATTAGGAAGAATAGTTTAGAAATTTTTTTAATTGGTGCTGCTTACTATGTCTAGAAAATAGGTACTTTACAAAAGAGATCTATTTAAAAACGTACAGGTAATGAGGCTACTTAAAAAATTCTATTCACATCTAATCGTTTTACTCATTTTCGCCTTAGTGAGTAGTTGTAATCCTAAAGCCAAAGAAACAGATAACATCTTTCGGTTTAAAGAATACATCTCCTACAACACCTTTGGTAACGTATCAATTACAAAGCCTATTCAAATAGAACTGGCTAAACAGACGACACAGTTTGAGCTGTCGCAACAGATTCCTTCAGAATATTTAATTATAAATCCGAAGACCGAAGGAACACTTTATATAGAGAATGGGACTACGTTGATATTTCAGCCCGAAAAAAACTTAAAACCAGACACTGAGTATAGTGTAACCCTTAAACTGAATCGTTTTTATGAAAATATAAATCCAGAGTTTAAAAGCTACACCTTCAGTTTTAAAACCATTACTCCTAATTTTAAAATTAATCTGGGAAATCTTCAGTCATATTCGAAAGAATGGCAATATCTAACCGGATCTGTAGAAACGTCAGACTATATTTCTCTAGAAGATGCGCGAAAAATCCTACGATCCCATCAGGAACAAAAAGCATTGCATATAGACTTTCCATCAGAAAATAGTGAAGGCACTTTTTTCAATTTTACAATAGATAGTATTAGCAGAAAAGTTGAGAATTCTCAAATTAGAATCAGCTGGGATGGCAAAGCTATTCAAAGCAGTACTCAAGGTCAGAGTACTCTTAATATTCCAGGTCAATCTAATTTTACGATTGTAGATGTTGTGAGTGCCTTAAGTCCGGAAACTTCGGTAAGCGTTAATTTTTCTGATCCGCTTCAAATGGATCAAAACTTTGACGGACTGGTACAAATAGACAGTCTTACTAATTTGCGCTATGAGGTTCAGGGTAATGTTTTAAACATTTATCCGCGACAAACCCTTAGTGGCACATTAAACCTAACTCTTAATCGAGGTATAAAAAATAGTTCTGGGGGCATTTTAAAAAGCAACTATACACAGGAAATCTCTTTTGAGCAATTAAAACCTCAGGTAAGACTTATTTCTAAAGGAAGTATTTTGCCTGCTTCTATGAAAACTCCTATCTACTTTGAAGCCGTAAACCTGTCTGCCGTAGACGTGCGTGTTATTAAGGTTTATCAAAGTAATATGCTACAGTATTTACAATCAAATAACCTCAACAGTACAGAGTCCTGGGATTTAAAACGCGTTGGGCGTCGTGTTGCTAAAAAAACCATACCCCTCATTAATAATAGTATTGGAGCTACAGGGCTTTGGAAAGCCTATGCCGTTGATCTATCTGAGCTTTTTAAAGCAGATCCTGGGGCATTATACCGCGTAGAATTTAGCTTTAACCAAGAATACAGCCTATATCCCTGTGCAGCTACCGAAAAATCTTCGAAGACTTCAAAGACTAAAGAAGATATTTATTTTGAAGAAGCTTATGAAGCGTATTACCACTCGGGTCCCGAAGACGATGAAGAACAATTAGAAGAACGCTTTTGGGATAATGAACTTTACAGCTGGCGGGATCGCGTTTACAATTGGGAAGAAGAAGACAACCCATGTCACCCGGCTTATTATAATGAAGAGCGATTTGCAACTACTAATGTTATAGGATCAGACCTGGGACTTATCGTAAAAGAAGGTCAAAACGGAACTTATGATTTTATAACTGCAAACCTACTAAGTGCAAAGCCGGAAATAGGCGTAGAAATTAAACTCTACAATTACCAACAGCAGCTTATCAAAACAATAAAAACAGATCTTGATGGGCTTGCAACCTTCAAGAGCAATAAGAGTGTTGCTTTTGCTGTTGCGCAACATCGTAATAATTATGCCTATGCAAAACTTGATGATGGTAATGCATTATCCCTGAGTAATTTTGATATAAGCGGTGCTACACTACAAAAAGGATTACAAGGATTTATTTATACTGAAAGAGGAGTACATCGCCCCGGCGACAGCATTCACCTAAGCTTCGTTCTTAATGATTTAGCAAATCCGTTGCCTAAAGAACACCCTGTAAAACTAGAGGTTACAGATGCACGAGGCAAATTAGTACAACGCAGTGTCTTGAGCTCTACCCTTACCAATAAGGGCGTTGATGGCGGAAGTACTAATGGGTTCTATTACTTCCCCATTCCTACAAAAGCCACAGATCCCACAGGTAACTGGAATGCAACTATAACCGTGGGAGGCGTTAACTTTAATAAGACCCTACGGGTAGCAACGGTAAAGCCTAACCGTTTAAAGATTAAGTTAGATTTTAAAAAGCAAATGCTTACGACGACAGCACCTCTAGAAGGTTCTGCAACCGCCACGTGGCTTCACGGTTCTCCTGCCCGAAATCTTAAAATAGATATGACCGCTACCTTACGTAGTGTAAATGCCAGTTTTAAGAATTTTAAAAATTATGAATTTACAGATCCCGTGCGCAGCTTTGAGGAAGTTGAACTACCTGTACTTGACCAGCAAAGTCTATCAAATGAGGGTGTGATAAATTTCAGTAAAAAAATTAGCTTAAGCGATAAAGCTCCGGGAATGTTACAAGCAACATTCTTAACTAAAGTTTTTGAAGGCGGAGGCGATTTTTCTATAGATGTATTTAGTAAAGAGCTGGCGCCCTACTCTCACTTTGTGGGTTTAAGAGCTCCTCAACCTCATAAATATGGCTCTTATTTTACAGATGAAAATATAAAATTTGACCTGGCCAGTGTACAGGCAGATGGGAAGGCTGCTCCTAATCGCAAATTACGAGTACAACTATTTAAAATGGAATGGCGCTGGTGGTTTAGCCGCGGTAGCGATAACCTTTCACGGTACGAGAATAGTTCTGTGTATACGCCAATACAGGATTTTGAAGTAACTACAGATGCTTCAGGAAAAACACAGACTACAATAAATATTCCTGAAGAAGAAGGCGGGCGTTATCTTTTACGTATACTTGATAAAGAATCTGGTCACGCAACAGGGCTCATCACTTATTTTTACCGCAATTGGAGCAATGCACCTACCAGTGATTCTGACAGTGCAAAAATGCTGGTTTTTACGTCAGACAAAGAACATTATAAGGTGGGTGATGAGGCGATTATTAAATTTCCGTCAGATGCTAATAGTAACGCCCTGGTAAGTATTGAAAATGGCACACAGGTATTGAGTAAAAATTGGGTAGAAACTCGTGAAGGAGAAACTTCAGTAAAAATCCCTATTACTCAGGATATGGCTCCTAATGTTTATGTAAACATTACTCTTTTACAAAAACATGCACAAACACTTAATGATAGGCCCATTAGACTTTATGGTGTGATTCCGCTTCTGGTAGAAAACCCGGCAACCCTTTTAAAACCGCAACTTAAAATGCCAAAGGTTCTCAAACCTGAACAGGATTTTACAATTAAAGTGAGTGAAGCCTCTAATAAAAAAATGACCTATACACTGGCTGTGGTAGATGAAGGACTCTTAGACCTTACCGGTTTTGCTACTCCTAAAATACACGAGGCATTTTATGCTCGCCAGGCGCTGGGTGTAAAAACCTTTGATATTTACGATTATGTTATAGGTGCATATTCGGGCAGTGTTGATAACATTTACGCTATAGGTGGTGGTGACGCAGCAGCAGGAGCTAAAAATAAGAAAGCAGATCGCTTTAAGCCTGTGGTGCAATTTTTAGGGCCGTTTAATCTTGAGGCAGGAGCAACCGCTACTCATAAACTCCATATGCCTAATTATGTAGGAGCCGTACGCACCATGCTAATTGCAGGTAATAATACAACCGGAGCTTATGGTAACGTAGAAAAATCTACACCTGTTAATAAGCCGTTAATGGTACTGGCATCGCTACCGCGCAAATTATCGCCGGGAGAAACACTCACCCTGCCCGTTACTGTTTTTGCTATGGAAAATAAAGTAAAGCAGGCTAGCATAACTGTGAAAACCAGTAATGCTCTTAAAGCGATAAACGGCACTTCTAAAACCATTCAGTTTAAAGAGCCGGGAGAACAAATTGTGAATTTTGAATTTGAAGTACTTCCGTCAGACCGGGTAGAAAAGTTTGAGATTTCGGTTACAGGTGCAGGAGAAAAAGCTTCATACGTTGTCGAAATAGATGTTGAAAATCCGAATCCATTAACACAAAAAGCAACCTATTATACTTTAGAGCCTAATACTGAAACTGAAATTTCTTTTGAAACCTTCGGTGTTCCCTCAAGCAATACAGCAACTGTAGAACTTTCTACTTTACCTCAAATAGATTTCACAAAACGCCTGCAGTATTTGATTAGCTACCCGTATGGTTGTGCAGAACAGACCACATCAAGTGGGTTTCCGCAGATTTATTTATCAAGCATTTTTGATTTAAATGCAGATCAGGAGCAAGACACGCAAAAGAATATCAAAGCTACCATAAGCCGTCTGGGCATGCTTCAAAACACCTCTGGAGGTGTAAGCTATTGGCCGGGTGAGCGCGACTCTGACGCGTGGGCAACTTCCTATGCCGGTCATTTTATACTTGAGGCTCAAAAACAAGGATTTGCTCCTCCTATAACCTTTTTATCAAACTGGTTGACTTATCAACAAAATGCCGCCCGACAATGGCGTAACGGCGCAACATCTTACAACAACAGCCTTACACAGGCGTATCGCCTGTACACATTGGCTCTTGCAGGACAGCCAGAACTGGCCGCTATGAATCGTCTAAGGGAGTCTGGTACGTTGACAAATGATTCGAGATGGAGGCTGGCAGCCGCCTATGCTCTTGCCGGTAAAAAACAAGTCGCACAGGATCTCGCTAAAAAAGCCAATTTAAATTTTGTAGAAAATGACGATTTGAGATTTACATATGGTTCTGTTTTACGCAATAAAGCAATGGCTTTAGAAACTATGGTATTATTAGCTGATGCCCAGCAGACAGATTTAGCGACTTCTATCGCAAAAGACCTTTCTACTTCTGGCTGGTACAGCACGCAAACAACTTCTTATGCATTATTGAGTTTGTCAAAAATGCTTTTGGCTAATGGTGGAAAATCTATTGATGCCACTTTGCAAACACAATTGAAAAAAGCCTTAAAGAGTGAAAAAGGTTTTGTTAAAGCGGATTTAAAAATTATGGAAGGCAAAAACACGATAACTTTAAAGAACAATAAAAACAATCGGGTTTACGTAAGTATCATTCAACAAGGGCAACTTCCGTTAGGAAAAGAACTTGTAGAGCAACGTAATTTTAATGTCTCCACTCAGTTTTTAGATGGTCAAAATAAACCTATTGATGTTTCTCAGTTACGTCAGGGTACCGCTATAAAAGCACGTATTACAGTAACCAACACCTCTCTCAATATAATAGATAATGTGGCATTAACTCAGATTTTCCCGAGCGGATGGGAAATTGTGAATACGAGTTTTACAAGCCTTGGCGGTGGAGCAAGTGGCAATGCCCGCTACAAAGACATACGAGACGACCGTGTAAATTTCTATTTTGAATTAAAAGCTAAAGCTTCAAAAACTTTTGAAATTGATCTTAATGCATCGTATTTAGGAACGTACTATTTACCGGGAACGCAGGTTGAAGCGATGTATGACCACAATTATTTTGCAAGAACAAAAGGAAAATGGATTTTAGTTAATCAATAAAATTAGTGTGAATAACGCAGTATTAACTACTTCTTTAATCTTCTTAAAAAGGCACCGAATATCTATTGGTGCCTTTTTAATTATTTTGCTTGTATGGCTATTTTGCTTACCAAAACCTTTATTTAAAGATCCTACAGCAACCGTAGTAACAAGCAAAGAAGGGCTGCTACTAGGTGCTCGTATTGCAGATGACGGGCAATGGCGGTTTCCTGCAAATGATAGTGTTCCTCACAGATTTGAAGTGGCTATTCTCGAGTTTGAAGATGCTTATTTTTATAAACATCCCGGTTCCATAGCGATGAGCAAAGCCTTGTGGGCAAATCTTACCACAAAAAAACAACGCGGCGGAAGCACCCTAACCCAACAGGTAATTCGGCTTTCACGTAAAAATCCCGGGCGTACGTATTTTGAAAAATTCATTGAACTTGCAATGGCCACGAGACTTGAAGCCGGTTATCGTAAATCTGAAATTTTAAAATTATATGCCTCAAACGCACCTTTTGGAGGAAATGTAGTAGGATTAGAAAGTGCGAGCTGGCGGTATTTTGGTATTCCTGCGAGTGAGTTGAGTTGGGGGCAGGCAGCAGCTCTTGCTGTTTTACCTAATAATCCTGCATTGGTTTTTCCGGGGAAAAACGAACGCATATTTAAAGCTAAACGCAATCGCCTTTTAAAAAAATTATATATCGAAAAACACATTGATTCAACAACTTATGAATTGGCTTTATCTGAACAACTACCCGGCAAACCTCAGGAACTTCCTGACGCTGCTTCTCATTTTACAGAACGGGTAGCACGCGAGAAATCTGGAGAATTTATTAAGAGTACGCTGCGATTTAATTTACAATCCCGCTTGAATCAAATCGCAGCAGAAGCCCATTACAAATTAGATCAAAATAACACACACAATCTGGCAATTCTGGTTCTCGATGTAAATACCCGCGAGGTTTTAGGCTATATAGGCAATGCTCCCACAACTGCAGAACATGCGAACTATGTTGATATTATTACCAGTAACCGCAGTACAGGCAGCACCTTAAAACCATTTCTTTTTGCTTCTTTATTGAGCGCAGGAGAGCTACTTCCAAACACCTTAGTTGCTGATGTACCCACAAGTATTAATGGCTATAATCCACAGAATTTTGATCGTAATTTTCAGGGAGCAGTACCGGCTTCAGAAGCTTTAGCACGCTCTTTAAATGTTCCGGCAGTAAATTTGTTGCGGGAATATGGCTTAAAACGTTTTTACAATGTGCTTCAGAAACTCAATTTTAAAACCGTTACAAAACCTGCAGACTACTATGGCCTATCGCTCATCCTAGGGGGTGCAGAAAGTAATCTTTGGCAACTCACAAATGCCTATGCAGGTATGGCTGCAACGCTTAACTATTTTAACACCCACTCCAGTGAATACCGTGATGGCTTATTTAATGATCCGGTTTATATCTGTAACGATAAAAACCCAGAAATAGAAACCATTACACAACCGGAATTTGTTGATGCCGGTGCTATCTATCAAACACTACAAACCTTACGCGAAGTAAACCGCCCCACAGGTTCTGAAAACTGGGAATTTTTTAATGAAGCACAGCCCATTGCCTGGAAAACCGGCACCAGTTATGGTTTTAAAGATGCGTGGGCTGTAGGAGTAACAGGTAATTATGCCATAGGCGTCTGGGCAGGTAATGCAGATGGCGAAGGCAGACCCGGAATTACAGGAATACAGGCAGCCGCTCCCATTCTTTTTGATGTATTATCTATTTTACCGGCTTCTCCCTGGTTTCAAAAACCCTTTGATGAGCTGGTAGAAGCAGAACTGTGTACGCAAAGCGGAAATCTCGCTGGGCTGTATTGCCCAGAAACAAAACTTCAATGGATTCCTAAAAAAGGCACACGTACCGAAGCCTGCACATTTCACACACAAATTTTTTTGAATAAAGAAGGTGATCATAGAGTAAATGCAGATTGTTACCCCTTAGGTGAAATGATCTCGCAATCGTGGTTTAGCCTTCCGCCGGTTTGGGAATATTATTATGCCCCTCTACATCCCGAATATAAACCACTTCCCGATTTTGAGTTGGGGTGCTTCCGCGAAAGCGAAAAAATTATGGAGTTTATTTATCCTAAACGAGGAGAAACCATTCTTATTCCTAAAGATTTTAATGATCAGCAACAAGAGGTAATTTTTAAACTTGCACACCGTAACCCAGACACAATTGTTTTTTGGTATTTAGACAATACTTTCATTAACAGCACCGAAGCCTTTCACGAACTATCATTAGCGCTTTCTCCCGGAAGCTACATACTTTCAGCTACAGATTCTGCCGGAAACACAATCAAACAGCGCATACAGATCAAATTTGCTTCCTCTTAACTGCAAATTAATTAGAGAATATTGAAGGTCATTTTTAATTACTACAACGATACCTTTCATTTAACAAAGATTTAAGTTTGCTTAGTTCGGTGATTTACGAACTAACTATAATTTTGCACTTTAGAATCTATATTATGGATCAAGAAGAACTTAAAGAATCTAAAGAACGATTGATTGAAAGCTTAGGAGTGCACATTGAGCGCAAAGATCAATTACCTCCTTTAGCTGCCAGAATCATTTCAACACTCGTGCTTACCGGTAAAAAAGGAGCCACTTTTGAGGAGCTGGTTGTTGGTCTAAAAGCGAGTAAGAGCACTATTTCTACGCACCTCAACAGTCTTCAGAATTCTAAAAACATTACGTATTACACGATTTGTGGAGACCGCAAAAAATATTTCATCATGAATCCCGATGGATTAATCATCAATATGGATAAAATGATAGCTACCTGGGAGCAAGAAATGCAGTTGCATATTCAAATTATAGAATACAAGCAAAAAACAAATCAAATTAATGATGCTAATGACGATCTGGAGTTTGATCTGGAATTTCATAATGATTTTCTCAATTATCTAAATCAAGCAACTACTTCAATAAAGAACATACGTCAAAAATTAGCCTCAAAAACAAACTAAGATTAAATCTGTAACAATGAGAAAGAGAGTTTTAATTAATTGTATCCCTGTACTATTGAGTATTCTGTTAACCGCAACATCTTGTGGAGACGGCAATGCAAAACAACCGGCACAAAGTGCACCTAAAGCACCCAGTTTACCGGTTGTCACTTTACCCACTCAGACTGTTACCGGTTTTACCTCATACCCTACTCGTATTGAAGGTATTGTAAATGCAGAGGTTTACGCAAAAATTTCAGGTTACATTACAAGTGTAGCTGTTGATGAAGGTCAAAAAGTAAAAAAAGGGCAGACCCTTTTCAGATTAGAGACGCAATCTCTTAACCAGGATGCTGCTGCAGCAAAAGCAAACGTAAATGCTGCTCAGGTTGAAGTTGATAAACTGAAGCCACTTGTTGAAAAAAACATTATTAGCAATGTGCAGCTAGAAACTGCTAAAGCTCAATTGCAACAAGCTAAAAGCGGTTACAATGGTATTGCTGCTAATATTGATTATGGAAATATAAAAAGTCCTGTAGATGGTTTTGTGGGTTCTATTAACCTCAGAACCGGTTCTTTAGTTAGCCCTTCTAGTCAAGAGCCCTTAACTACGGTATCTGACATTAGTAAAGTTTATGCTTACTTCTCTATGAATGAAAAAGAGTATATCGATTTTATTCAAAATGCTGATGGTATATCTATTGATGAAAAGATTAAAAATTTGCCTCCTGTTAAATTAATATTGGCAAATGGCGCTGAATACGACGTTGAAGGTAAAATAGAGACTATAAATTCTCAAATAAATAAAAATACAGGAACCATCTCTTTTAGAGCTGTGTTTGATAACCCATCACGAATTTTAACTAACGGAAACAGCGGTAAAATAAGAATACCTAAAACATACACAGATGTAGTCGTGGTTCCTAAAGAAGCAACCTTTGAACAACAAGGAAGTGTTTACGTTTACAAGCTTGATGCAAATAATCTGGCAACCTCTTCAAAAATTGAAATTAAAGGAGATGTCGACAATCTTTATGTAATCTCTTCTGGTGTACAAAAAGGAGATCGTATTGTAGCTAAAGGTACAAATACCTTACGTGGTCAAACCACAATTCAGCCCCAGGAAACTCCGTTTGACAGTATTGCCAAACCTGTAAATAAAGTGTTTAGATAATCCCAGAACAAAATAAATTATGTTACAAAAATTTATAGAACGTCCCGTTCTTTCTACGGTAATATCAATTATTATCGTAATTCTAGGGGTTTTAGGCCTTTCATCTCTTCCCATTACCCAGTATCCCGATATTGCTCCACCTACAATCCAGGTGAGTGCTACCTATCCCGGAGCTAATGCAGAGACTATTCTAGAAAGTGTAATAATCCCTATTGAAGAGCAAATAAATGGTGTTGAGGGAATGACCTATATAACCTCAACGGCTACTAATAACGGTACAGCTGCAATTACTGTTTTCTTTGATCAGGATGTTGATCCTGATATAGCTGCAGTAAACGTACAAAACCGGGTGTCTCAGGCTAACTCTTTATTACCACAGGCTGTTATTCAAACGGGAGTTACTACACAAAAGCAACAGACCAGTGCCTTAATGTTCTTGTCTTTTTACAGTGAAAACAAAGATTATGATGACATTTATCTTCAAAACTATCTGAAAATAAACGTCATTCCAGAAATACAACGTGTTAATGGGGTAGGTAACGTTCAGGTTTTTGGATCTAAAGATTATGCTATGCGTATCTGGCTTAATCCTCAGAAACTAGCTGTATATGACCTAATGCCTTCAGATGTAAGCGCTGCTCTTAAAGAGCAAAGTTTAGAAGCTGCTGCAGGTTCTTTAGGAGAAAATGATGGTGAATCTTTTTCTTATGTAATCAAATATAGCGGAAGGTTTAAAACAGAAACGCAATACAGTGACATTGTTATAAAGGCTTTAGGAAACGGTGAGTTTTTACGCCTAAAAGATATCGCTGAAATTGAATTGGGCGCGCAATCGTATACCGGCGGTGCGGTTACAAATGGCAACCCTGCGGTTAACCTGGGTATTTTTCAGACTAAAGGCTCTAATGCTCAAGAAATTATTGAGCAAATTCAAACAGAATTAGAGACCATTAAAGGTGATTTCCCTGAGGGTATTAAAGTAATTGTACCTTATAACACTAATACATTCTTAACAGCTTCCATAGAAAAAGTAATACACACACTCATTGAAGCTTTTGTTCTGGTATTTATTGTTGTATTTATCTTCTTACAGGATTTTAGGTCTACCCTAATTCCTGCGATTGCGGTACCGGTTTCTATTATTGGAACATTTTTCTTCCTGAGTTT
The DNA here is from genome assembly GCF_052119605.1 of Leeuwenhoekiella sp. W20_SRS_FM14. NCBI lineage: Bacteria > Pseudomonadati > Bacteroidota > Flavobacteriia > Flavobacteriales > Flavobacteriaceae > Leeuwenhoekiella > Leeuwenhoekiella sp. W20_SRS_FM14. The sequence goes on from NZ_JBGQOK010000008.1 coordinate 154,342, forward strand.
GTTTGGGTATTCTATCAACTTATTAACCCTGTTTGCATTAGTTCTAGCGATAGGTATTGTGGTAGATGATGCCATTGTAGTTGTTGAAGCCGTGCATGCCAAACTTGATGCAGGTGAAAATGACCCCAAGAAGGCGACTTCAGAAGCGATGCACGAGATCTCAGGTGCAATCATCTCAATTACACTGGTAATGGCTGCGGTATTTATACCGGTTACCTTTGTACAGGGACCTACGGGTGTATTTTACGAGCAATTTGGTATAACTCTTATTGTTGCCATTGTGATTTCTGCAATTAACGCATTAACGCTGAGTCCTGCATTGTGTGCCTTATTACTAAAGGGTCATGACGACCAACAGGGTGGTAAAAAGAAAAATTTTGCACAGCGCTTTTTTGACGCATTTAACCGTGGCTTTAATGCAACCATAAAACGTTACGGTCGTTCGGTTCACTTTTTATACCGAAATAAATGGGTTACTATTTTAATCTTTGCGCTTGCAATTGGAGGTATCTTCTGGTCTTCATCAGTTGTAAAAACAGGATTTGTACCCGATGAAGATCGTGCCTTCTTATTTGTAAATACTGAATTACCTGCAGGTTCTTCTATAGACCGTACGCACGAAGTAAATGAGAAACTTTACAATATGATTAACGGTATGGAAGGCGTAGAAAGTATGTCTTTTATTGAAGGTAGAAGTATTATTAACGGTGCGGGTAGCAACTACGGTCTTGGCTTTATCAAATTGGCAGACTGGTCAGAACGAGATAGTGACGAACTTACAATCGAAGCAATAACCGGAAAACTTTTTGGCATTGCCGCACAAATTCCGGAAGCACAGGTGATTTTCTTTGCACCACCATCTATTCCCGGTTTTGGTAACTCCGCTGGTGCCGAAGTAAACTTACTAGACCGCTCGGGAGGTAGTTTTGAAGAACTCGACGCAACCAATCAGGAATTTATAGGCAAGCTTAATCAGCGCCCCGAAATTCAATATGCACAGTCTTCATTTAACACAAAATATCCTCAATACGAGTTAGAAATTAATGTGCCCGTCGCTAAAGAACTTGGTGTTCCGGTTAGCAGCATATTCTCAACGCTTCAAGGTTATATAGGAGGTATTTTTGCTTCAGATTTCTCACGTTTTGGTAAACAATACCGAGTATATATACAATCCCTGCCAGAAGACCGAGCAGATCTAGATGACCTAGATGGCCTTTATGTAAGAACAGATAGTGGTGAGATGACTCCTATTACACAGTTCATAAATTTAAAACGCGTTTATGGTCCACAGTCTGTAACTCGATTCAACCTGTTTAATTCGACTAAAATTACTGCAGCATCTAACCCCGGTTTTAGTTCTGGAGATGTGATTGCAGCTGTAGAAGAGGTTTCTAAAACGCTTCCGTCTAATTATACAACAGCATATTCTGGTCTTACACGAGAAGAAGTAAATGCTGGTAACCAAACGACGACAATATTTATTCTGTCTCTGGTTTTCGTATACTTCTTACTTGCGGCTCAATACGAAAGTTATATTATTCCGCTCGCGGTAATTCTTTCGCTACCCTTTGGAGTATTTGGGGCTTACATTACCACACAGTTTACAGGACTGCAGAACAACATATACTTTCAGATTGCACTAATAATGCTTCTGGGTCTTCTCGCCAAGAACGCAATTCTTATCGTGGAGTTTGCTATACAAAGGCGTAAAGCCGGTGAAAGTATTGTAGATGCTGCAGTACACGGCGCAGAATCTCGTTTACGACCCATTTTGATGACCTCATTTGCCTTTATTATGGGACTTCTTCCACTGGTATTTGCTTCTGGAGTAGGTGCCGAAGGTAACCGCTCTATAGGTACAGGTGCAGTAGGTGGTCTGTTGATAGGTACAGTTATAGGTGTATTTATAATACCCGTATTATACATTCTCTTTCAATGGTTACAAGAAAAAATTTCAGGAGCTCCAACCCCTAAAACTGAAGAAACTCACTAATTATGAAAAAACAAATTGTATATAGATTTTTCCTTTTAGGAGCTGTACCATTTCTACTTGCGTCTTGCTTTGCTGCTAAAGATTATGAGCGACCCGAAGAGTTAGTGAATGATCTAAATTATCGTACAGATACTGTTGCGGCAGACAGCTCTAATGTTTCTATGATTGCGTGGCGGGATCTGTTTACAGACCCTTTGCTTCAACAACATATACAGGAAGGCTTGGAGCAGAATATAGATATTCGGGTGGCTTTACAGCAAATACTAGCCGCTCAGGCATATTTTAAACAGGGGAAGCAAGGTTATTTTCCTACTTTGAGCGTAACTCCTCAATACACACATCAAGAACTGTCTTCAAACAGTCAGTTTGGAAATCAATTTTCTAAACTTGACGTGTATCAACTTGCCGGAAATTTATCATGGGAAGCAGATATATGGGGAAAAATACGCAGTAACGAACGCGCTTTTGCAGCTTCTTATTTACAAACTATTGAAGCGCACCGCGCGGTTAAAACACAGCTGATTGCTAATATCGCTTCTGCTTATTTTCAGCTTTTATCACTTGATGAGCAGTTACGTGTTACTGAAGAAACAATTGAAACCCGTAGTAGTAGTTTAGAAACTACCCGAGCGCTTAAAGAGGCAGGTAATGTTACCGAAGTAGGTGTAAAACAAACTGAGGCGCAATTATACACCGCACAAGCACTACGCCTTGACATTTTAAATCAGATACGTTTACAGGAGAATAGTTTATCTATACTTTTAGGTAAACAACCAGGACCTATATCTCGCAGCAAACTTAGTGAGCAGTCAATAACCACTCCGCTTAAAACAGGAGTGCCTGCAGAGCTTTTAAGCAATCGCCCAGATGTACGAGCTTCAGAATTTGACTTGATGAATGCCTTTGAGCTGACTAACATAGCCCGAAGTAGTTTTTATCCTTCGTTGACGTTAACGGCTTCTGGTGGTTTTCAAAGTCTTGATTTTGAAAAATTATTTGACACAAGCTCTTTATTTGCAACAATAGTAGGTGGTTTAACTCAGCCTATATTTAATGGTCGAAAAATACGTACGCAATATGAAGTATCACAAGCACAGCAGGAACAGGCGAAGCTTAATTTTAGAAAAACCCTTTTAACGGCTACACGCGAAGTTTCTGATGCCCTTTACTCCTATGAGATTGCCACAGAAAAACTAGAAGTTAAGAAGAACGAATTTGAGGCTTATGATCTTGCTACAAGCTATTCTGAAGAACTTTTAGACAATGGTCTGGTAAATTATCTTGAAGTATTAACTGCAAGACAGAATGCCCTAAATTCTAGTCTTGATGTTGTGAATACACGATTTAATCAACTACAAGCGATAGTAAATTTATATGAAGCTTTAGGCGGTGGATTAGAATAACAAAAATTGGAGTGTCTTTTACCCCTAAGTAAATTATATATCCAAAAAAACCGGTAACGCTATTAAAGGTTACCGGTTTTTTATTTGATTAGAATTTAAAATCTCTACCATTTAGTAAATGGGTTCTTACTAAGTTGTGAATTATAATACCGCACATCACCTGTTACCTCATCGCCTAGCCAATCTGGCTTTATAAATGCTTCATTAGCATCCTTTAATTCTATTTCTGCCAACCAGAGTCCTTGATTATCATCATAAAACTCATCTACCTCATAGGTATGCTCTCCTGCCTTAACCTCATATCTGGTTTTAGATATTGCTCCAGGCTCACATAACTTTAAAAGCGCATTTGCTTCGGTTAGGTCTATTTCTTTTTCCCACTCAAATCGCGTGGTACCACTTTCATCAGACTTTCCTTTAATGGTAAGATACCCTTTGTCATTGTGAATGCGAATGCGTACCGCACGAGAAGGATTACTGTTTAAATAACCCTGTTTTATTTCGCTTTGCGAAAAAGCCTCGTTCTTAAAAGCATCACTTTTTACTAAAAATTTACGTTCGATCTCCAGCATCCTAATTCGCTATTTTTTTTATTTCGTCAGATTCAATTCGATTTTCACTGTAGGTATTAAATGCTAGATACTGCATAGTTCGCACAATTGCTTCTGGCTTTATACTTTGATATTTTTTTAAAGGACCCACTAAAAATAAGTTGAACAGTTTAAAAGCGCCAATAGCTAATTTCTCAACAGTGCGTTGTTCTTCACGATTGCCGGCCAGTAATGAAGGCTGAAGAAAATACGTTTCTTTTACATTCTGTTTTAAAACATCACGCTCCATCTCTCCTTTCGTTTTATTGTAAAACACACTGCTTTTAGGATCTGCACCTAAAGCCGAAATTACAATGAGTTTAGGAATGTTGTTTATGCTGCATAGTTTTGCGGCAGCAAGAGGTATCCCGTAATCTATTTTTTTGTACTCTTCTTTATCACTGGTTTTAGCCTGCGTTGTTCCTATACAGCAAAAAACCACATCTGCTTTAAAAGAGTCTGCATGGTTTTGCAACTCAAAAAGATCAACAACGTGCTCTTCTAGTTTAGGATGCGCAATACCCGATTTTCTTCGGTGAAAACTAATTAATTTATCATATCTGGCATCAGCTAAAATCGATTTTGCTAATGCCTCTCCTACTAAACCGGTGATTCCTAAAAGTAATGCTGTCTTTCCCATTATTGCTTATTTTCAACTTAATACATTAAAACAAACTGTAATAAATGTGTTTTGAAAACTACTAAAAGCAAATTAAAATACTGCCAAATAAAACCTAAGCTATCTATAAATACGACTTAGTAGGTAACTTTACGACTGCTATGGAAGAGTCTGCTAAAAAAAGAAAAATTATTCACGTTGATATGGATGCGTTTTACGCTTCTGTAGAGCAGCTAGACAATCCTGAGCTTCGCGGTAAACCTGTGGCCGTAGGCGGCGGCTCAGAGCGCGGCGTGGTTAGTGCGGCTAGTTACGAAGCTCGTAAATTTGGTGTGCGTAGTGCAATGGCCGGTAGCCTTGCCCGCAGACTGTGCCCAGAACTTATTTTTGTAAAAACTCGTTTTGAACGGTATCGGGAAATTAGCGCACAAATACGCGAAGTGTTTTTTGAATATACAGACCTGGTAGAACCACTATCACTCGATGAAGCCTACCTCGATGTGACCGAAAATAAAAAAGGCAATCCCAGTGCAAGTCTAATTGCTAAAGAAATACGAGCAAAGATTAAAGAGAAAACCGGTCTCAATGCTTCAGCAGGTATCTCTATCAATAAATTTATAGCTAAGGTAGCCAGCGATATCAACAAACCAAATGGTCAAAAAACAATAGGACCCGAAGAGGTTATTCCGTTTTTAGAAAAGCTTGATATTCGTAAATTTTATGGTGTAGGTAAGGTTACGGCTGAGAAGATGTATCAATTAGGCATTTTTACAGGGAATGATTTAAAATTAAAATCGCTCGAGTATCTTCAGGAGAAATTTGGCAAAAGTGGCACGTTTTACTACAATGTGGTACGCGGAATTCACAACAGCCAGGTTAAGCCAGACCGCATACGCAAATCATTAGGCGCCGAGCGTACTTTTAGTGAGAATATATCTTCAGAAATTTTTATGATTGAACGTCTTGAAAATATTGCAGATGAAATAGAACGCCGACTTAAAAAATCTGATGTAGCAGGTAAAACAGTTACTTTAAAAATAAAATACAGCGATTTTACCTTAAAAACACGCAGTAAGACCCTTCCCTATTTTATACGTTCTAAAGAAGTAATTTTAGAAACTGCCAGAGAACTACTCTTTCAGGAAAAGATGGAAAACAGCGTGCGCTTACTGGGTATTACACTTGCTAATTTGAATACCGAAGATCGGGATCAAAAAAGTGTAGAACAAAAAGTAATCGCGGTACAGCTTAAATTTGACTTTTAGAATTAAAAAAAGCCTTTCAATTAAAACTGAAAGGCTTTTAATTTTATGTAATAACTTCTTATTAGGTACCTTGAATTTCTCTTACACGTAATGTGTTAACCATACCTTTTTCACTAATAGGCATCGCTGCAAGGCTAATTACCATATCACCTACTTCTAAATACCCCTGATCTCTTGCTATACGGTTAATATCTCTTACGGTCTCATCTGTAGAAACAAATTTATCGTAGAAAAATGCCTTAACTCCCCAAAGTAAGTTTAATTGAGTTAAGATAATTCGGTTAGAAGTAAATACAAGGATATGAGATTTTGGTCTCCAGGCAGATATTTGAAAAGCAGTATAACCACTATTTGTAAGAGTAGTAATCGCTTTTGCATCAATTTCGTTAGCCATTAAAGCTGCGTGATAACAAATCGCTTTAGTAATGTATCTGTTAGTACGTATATGCGGTGGCGTATGTGGTACTTTGATAAGATCAGAATCTTCTACCTTGCGCAAAATAGATGACATTCGCTCAATAACCTGTACCGGGTATTTACCTACTGAAGTTTCGCCACTTAACATTACAGCATCTGCCCCATCCATAACCGAGTTTGCAACATCGTTAACTTCTGCGCGTGTTGGAGTAAGACTTTCAATCATCGTTTCCATCATCTGGGTAGCGATAATAACCGGGATACGTGCTTTTTTAGCAGCAAGCACAAGTTCTTTTTGAATTAGCGGAACTTCTTCTGCAGGAATCTCAACACCCAAATCTCCACGAGCAACCATTAGACCATCACTATAAGCAACAATCTTATCTATATTTTTAACAGCTTCTGGCTTCTCAATTTTAGATATAATCGGAATTTTATGGTCAGAATGTTCTTTAATTAAATCCTGAAGTTGAATTAAATCGCCTTCGTGACGCACAAATGAAAGCGCTAACCAGTCTACTTTTTGACCTATTGCAAAAATGGCATCCTCAATATCTTTTTCGGTTAAAGCCGGAAGCGAAATATTTGTATTAGGTAGGTTTACACCTTTACGAGATTTTAATGGTCCTCCCTGTATTACAACAGTTTCTACTTCGCTCTCGTTATCTGTTTTAAGAACTTCAAAAATTAACTTTCCGTCGTCAAGAAGAATACGCTCGCCTTTATTTACATCTCTTGGGAAGTGTTGATAGTTCATATAAACACGCTCCTTGCTGCCTTCAAACTCTTCTTTAGTAGAGAACGTTATGATATCACCCGGGCTAACCTCTATCCCTTCTTTCATAATACCTACACGAAGTTTTGGTCCTTGTAAATCTGCAAGTATTGCCGTGTTGTAACCAAACTCATCGCTCAAGCTACGTATCATTTGAATACGCTCTTTAACAGCATCATAATCTGCATGGGAGAAGTTAATTCTAAATACATCTACACCCGCTTTAATCATTTCGTGTAGTACTTCTTTCTTACTGGTTGCGGGTCCTAGGGTTGCAACAATTTTAGTTTTCTTCTTATTTGACATTATTCAAAAATTAAATTTTGTTTAGATTTTAAGGAACTTACGTTAACATCGTAAGCCGTTATTATTTGGGATATTTGATTTAATTGATTTACCAGATTCTGTATACTAACTTTACCTGAATCGCTTTCAATTTTCAGCAAATAATCTGCATTTTTAACTTCAGGAACTAAATTAAAGGTTTTGAAATGTTCTCCTGCAGATTCTGCAAAGAGATCATTATTTAAAACCCGAGATACATCTTTAAACTTATGTTTATTACTTATTAATGTATAATAGACGTAGTTTTTTACATCATCATATTGCAATGTAGGAAAACTATATGTATCGTTCTTTGTATAATAATTTATATCCTTTGCGCTTTTAAGGCGCAAACCCGCATATTTATTGAGCATAAATGCAATGCGGTAATCTTCTAAAGAGCAATGTATTGCGATTAACGCAAAATCATATTCAAACGTATCGTCCAATAAAAGTTTTAAAGCTGCCATAGACTTATTTGAGCTTTTAAATATAGTTAAAGTCTAATAGATAAGCATGTGTTTAACCTTAACTAAATGTAAAATGAGAATCAATGCTAAATTGATTTAGCTAAAACGATGCAAATCTATTTTATTCTGAAAAACATAGTAGGCTCGTTTTGCAGCTTTTTCTTCAGCTTTCTTTTTTGAAGTAGATCTTGCTTTTGCAACTTGCTTACCGTCAATAGATAACTTAACAGAAAAGTGTCGTATAACATCAAGCCCTGAATCTTCATACGTATCAAATTCAAAGTTGCGCTTCTCTTTTTGACACCACTCAATTAAGAGACTTTTGTAGCTAATTACCCTGCCCTCCAGTTTCTCTATATCAACATATGGGTCAATAACACGCTTTCCTATAAATTTACAACAATATTTATACCCGCGATCCTGATAAATAGCACCTACAAGCGACTCAAATAAATTACCGTGTATATTTGTTCCGAAATTTTCTTTAGGGATTGCAGCTCTCATGAGATTTAATAAATTGAGATCTCTGCCTAATTCATTTAAATGCTCTCGACTTACAACTTTAGATCGCATTTTAGTAAGATAACCTTCATCTCCTTTACCTACTTCATCAAAGAGATGCGCTGCTATAACACTCCCTAGCATAGCATCGCCTAAAAATTCTAAGCGCTCATAGTTAAAGGCGTGGCCTTTACTGTTTTGTAATCCCATAGACCTATGTGTAAATGCTTCTTCATAGTGTCTAATGTTTCTGGGTTTGAACCCAATTATTGCCTTAATCGTGGCAAAAAAATTCCCGTCCTTTTCAGGACGGGAAGTAAATATGTTGCGAATCGCACTCATATATAATTATTCGCTAAACTTTTTGAATATGACACAAGCATTGTGACCTCCAAAACCAAAAGTGTTGCTCATAGCAACATTTACCTCACGTTTTTGAGCCTTGTTCAAAGTTAGGTTTAATGAAGAATCAATATTTTCATCAACAGTCGTATGGTTTATAGTAGGTGGTACAAGACTGTGCTGCATTGCTAGTATTGAAGCAATTGCTTCAATCGCACCGGCAGCGCCAAGTAAATGACCTGTCATTGACTTTGTTGAATTGATATTGATATCTTTAGCGTGCTCTCCAAAAACTTTAGTAATTGCTTTAAGTTCTGCTACGTCTCCTAAGGGTGTTGAAGTCCCGTGAGTATTAATAGCGTCTACTTCTTCAGGTCGTATGTTAGCATCGCGTAAGCAATTAAGCATTACACGTTCTACTCCTATACCTTCAGGATGAGGAGCTGTCATATGATACGCATCACTAGACATACCGCCTCCGGCAATTTCTGCATAGATTTTAGCGCCTCTTGCTTTAGCGTGCTCGTATTCTTCAAGAATTAAAGCTCCTGCACCTTCTCCTAAGACAAAACCATCCCGGGTTGAGTCAAAAGGACGTGAAGCGGTTTCCGGACTTTCGTTTCTGGTTGACAAAGCATGCATAGCATTAAACCCGCCCATACCTGCTTTTGTTACTGCTGCCTCACTACCTCCTGTAACAATGATATCACAATGTCCTAAACGAATGTAGTTTAGAGCATCTATCATTGCATTAGCAGATGATGCGCAAGCCGAAACTGTCGTATAATTAGGTCCCATAAAACCATGTTTGATAGAGATATTGCCCGGGGCGATATCTGCAATCATCTTTGGTATAAAGAATGGGTTAAATCTTGGAGTACCATCACCCTGGGCAAAGTTTGTAACTTCATCCTGAAAGGTTTCCAGTCCACCAATACCAGCTCCCCAAATAACACCAACTCTAAATTTATCAACCTCATCAAGATTTATTCCTGCATCCTTGATAGCCTGATCTGAAGATACTAATGCATATTGTGCAAAGCGATCTAGTTTACGGGCTTCTTTTCTGTCAAAGAAATCTTCGGCATTAAAATTTTTGAGCTCACAAGCGAATTTGGTTTTAAACTTCTCTGCGTCAAAATACGTAATTGGGGCACAGCCACTCTTACCTGTACTCAATCCTTCCCAATATTCTTCAATATTGTTCCCGATTGGCGTAAGCGCACCAAGACCTGTTACAACGACTCGCTTTAACTCCATAAGGTAATTTGCTTTCTTCTTATTTTGCTTCTTCTATATAGGAAATAGCTTGACCTACAGTAGCTATATTTTCTGCCTGGTCGTCTGGAATCTGAATATCAAATTCTTTTTCAAACTCCATAATAAGCTCAACTGTATCTAACGAGTCTGCTCCTAGGTCGTTTGTGAAGCTAGCTTCTGCAACAACCTCGTTTTCATCAACGCCTAATTTATCTACGATGATGGCTTTTACTCTTGATGCAATGTCTGACATAATATTTAATTTTAAATTTTAATTAGGAGGCAAAAATAGCAAACTTTACGGTTTTACCACATTCCCTCTCTAAAATGTGTCGTTAAAATAAACATTTCCTTTTTAACTTTAGATAAAAAACCTTCAATTAAAGGATTATTATACCTTGTTTTGTATCTCGTAAACACCAGTAATGTATGAAACGAATCGTAATTTTTGCATCAGGCAGTGGCACAAACGCACAGCGCATCGTAGAATATTTTAAAGATCAAAATGAAGTAGAGGTAGCGCTCATTTTAAGCAATAAAGCGACTGCAAAAGTTCTAGATCGCGCGGCAAATCTTAATATTAGTGCCTTTAGTTTTAATAAAACGGCGTTTTATGAGAATGACCACGTTCTTAATCTTGTGAAGTCTGCTAAACCAGATTTAATTGTACTAGCTGGTTTTTTATGGTTATTTCCCACATCGATTATACAATCTTATAAAGGAAAAATAATCAATATACACCCTGCACTACTACCTGCTTACGGGGGTAAAGGAATGTATGGTGCACACGTACACAAAGCTGTGGTGGAGGCAAAAGAAGTCGAATCTGGTATTACTATACATTATGTAACCGAAAATTATGATGAGGGTGCAATAATTTTTCAGGCTAAGACAAAACTTGATACAGAAGAAACGGCAGATAGTCTTGCTGCTAAAATTCACAAATTAGAATACGAGCATTTTCCCAGAGTTATTGCAGAACTTTTAGAAAAGCAGTAAACAATTAAAATATTATTGAGATTTCTGCCTGTGTGGAAATGAAAAGTAATTTTTCAATGGCTAAAAAAGAAAAGTTCTACGTTGTTTGGCAAGGTAAAAAACCAGGAATCTACACGAAGTGGAAAGATTGCAAAGCTATGATAGATGGTTTTGCAGGTGCGCAGTTTAAATCTTTTGAGTCATTTACTGAAGCGAAAGCGGCTTATAACAAAGATTTTAAAGATGTAAAAGGAAGGTCTAAAACAAAAAAAACACTTTCCGAAGCAGAAAAACAAAAATACGGTGAGCCTAATCTATATTCTATTGCTGTTGATGCAGCCAGTTCTGGCAATCCCGGCATTATGGAATATCGGGGCGTTGATACACAGACCCAAAAGCAACTCTTTCATCAAGGCCCGTTTAAACAAGGCACTAATAACATAGGTGAGTTTCTAGCTCTTGTTCACGGCCTCGCTTTTCTAAAGAAAAATAACAGTGATCGCATCATTTACTCAGACTCCAAAATTGCCATAGGCTGGGTACAAAAGAAAAAATGCAATACAAAACTTACTGAGAGCCCGCGCAACAAAGATGTTTATGATCTGGTTAGACGTGCCGAAAATTGGTTAAAAACAAATACATATACTACTGTAATTGTTAAATGGGAAACAAAAGCCTGGGGAGAAATTCCTGCAGATTTTGGCAGAAAGTAAGTTTAATTTTACTCTAACGACCATTGTTTAAAATTGCACTGGCAAAACTGTATATTTGCAAAAATTATTTGAATGCAGAAAATGGTAATTGTAGGCACATGTGCCTTTGATGAAATAGAGTCTCCCTTTGGAAAAACAGGAAAAATTTTAGGTGGCGCAGGTACTTATATAGGTCTTGCAGCATCTAATTTTGAGATAGACCAGGCTATAGTATCTATTGTTGGGTCAGATTTCCCTCAGGAATATATAGACATCTTAAAAAATAAAGGTATTAACCTGGAAGGTCTTGAAGTTGTTAAAGACGGAAAGACATTTTTCTGGAAAGGTCTATACCATAACGACCTTAATTCGCGAGATACCTTAGTTACAGAATTAAATACATTAGCAGATTTTAACCCTATAGTGCCGGAAGCTTATAAAGATTCAGAGATTGTAGTTCTGGGCAATTTGCATCCTTTAGTTCAACTTTCTGTATTAGAGCAGATGAATACTAAGCCTAAACTTGCTATTCTGGACACTATGAATTTCTGGATGGATAGTGCATTAGAAGATTTGAAAAAGGTAATCGCTCGCGTTGATGTCATAACTATAAATGATGAAGAGGCACGACAGCTAAGTGGAGAATATTCACTTGTAGTTGCCGCCCAAAAAATATCAGAAATGGGACCTCGCTTTGTAGTAATTAAAAAAGGAGAGCACGGCGCTTTATTATTTGAAGGTAGTAATATCTTCTTTGCACCCGCATTGCCTTTAGAAGAAGTTTTTGATCCTACCGGAGCAGGTGACACATTTGCAGGAGGCTTTGCAGGATATCTAGCAAGTTCTGGAGATCTTTCTTTTGAAAATATGAAACGGGCCATTATACACGGCTCAAATTTAGCCTCGTTTTGTGTAGAAAAATTTGGCACCGAGCGAATGCAGGATTTAAAACCAGACGAAATAAACCAGCGTTTACTAAAATTTAAAGCGTTAACGCAATTTAATATAGACCTATAAAACAACCGCGCCCTCTTCTAACGAAGGGGGCGCAAACATTTGACTAAGCTATGAGTGATGCAATTAAGCATGAATGTGGAATTTCGGTAATACGCTTACTAAAACCTTTAGAGTATTACAAGGAGAAGTATGGCAGTGCATTTTATGGTGTAAATAAGATGTATTTAATGATGGAAAAGCAGCACAACCGCGGTCAGGATGGCGCAGGGTTTGCCAGCATTAAATTAGACGTAGCGCCGGGAGAGCGTTATATAAGCAGACAACGATCTATAGCACAACAACCTATTCAAGATATATTTGCTCAGATAAACTCAAGAATTAATGAGACTCTTCTAGAGCACCCCGAGTATGCAGATGATGTTGCCTTGCAAAAAAAGTATGTACCATACATAGGTGAATTATTGCTTGGGCACGTACGGTATGGTACCTTCGGAAAAAACAGTGTTGAAAATGTACATCCGTTTTTAAGACAAAACAACTGGATGCATCGTAATCTTATCGTTGCAGGTAACTTTAATATGACCAATGTTTTTCAGCTTTTTAATAAGCTTGTAGAACTGGGTCAGCATCCTAAAGAAAAAGCAGACACTATTACCGTAATGGAAAAAATAGGTCACTTTCTTGATGATGCGGTTGCTAAAATTTATAAGAAGTTAAAAAAAGAGGGGTTTTCAAAATTTGAAGCTTCTCCACAAATTGCAGAGCGTTTAAATATCGCAAAAATATTAAAGAAAGCTTCAAGAGATTGGGATGGTGGTTACGCTATGGCCGGTCTGTTAGGTCACGGTGATGCCTTTGTATTGCGTGATCCTTCTGGGATTAGACCTGCTTATTACTATCAAGATGATGAAGTGGTTGTCGTTGCAAGTGAGCGACCTGTGATACAAACTGTTTTTAATGCAAAATTTGAAGATGTTCAGGAATTAGATCCTGGCCATGCGATCATAATTAAAAAGAGTGGAACAACTTCTATAGAAAAAGTTCAGGAACCTCGTGAGCGCAAAGCCTGTTCTTTTGAGCGTATTTATTTCTCAAGAGGTAGTGATGCCGAAATTTATCAAGAGCGCAAAGAACTGGGCCGTTTATTAATGCCCGAAGTTTTAAAACATATCAATCACGATACCCAGAATACTGTTTTTAGCTATATCCCCAATACTGCTGAAACTTCATTTTACGGTATGGTTGAAGCAGCACAAGAAGAGCTTGACACGCAAAAGACAGCAGAGATTCTTGAAAATCGCGAAACTCTTGACAAGGAAGGGTTAAATAAGATCTTAGCAAAAAAACTACGAACAGAGAAAATTGCTATTAAAGATGTTAAACTACGTACCTTCATAACGGAAGATAGCAGTAGAGATGATCTTGTTGCACATGTTTACGATGTAACATATGGAGTAGTGAAGCCCACAGATAATCTGGTTATTATAGATGACAGTATTGTACGGGGAACTACTCTTAAAAAGAGTATTATCAAAATGTTATCTCGCTTAAACCCTAAGAAAATCGTTGTGGTATCGTCTGCACCTCAAATACGATATCCAGATTGCTATGGAATCGATATGGCAAAGTTGCAAGATTTTATAGCTTTTAGAGCCGCTATTGCGTTACTTGAAGAAACAAAACAAGAACACATAATAAATGAGGTTTATAAAAAATCATTATCTCAAACTGGTTTTGAAGATAAAGATGTGATCAATTATGTAAAAGAAATTTATGCTCCTTTTACAGATGAGCAAATTTCTGATAAGATTGCACAACTACTTGTAGATGAAACAATACAGACAGAGGTAAGCGTTATTTATCAAAAAGTATCTAACCTACATCTAGCTTGCCCTAAGAATTTAGGAGATTGGTACTTTACAGGAGATTACCCAACTGCAGGAGGAAATCGCGTTGTAAACCGTGCTTTTATCAATTATGTTGAGGGAAGTTTAAAAAGAGCGTATTAAAACGGTACTTAAACTGATAATTTCGCAGTTTATCTAAAAGTTTGTTTACTGTAAATTATACATGGTATTTTAGTTTCTACCAGAGCATAAGTAGGTTAAGTTCATGGTAGATTTGGGGCAAAAAAGGTGGATTTATCCACCTTTTTTATTTGACCCAAATTGGGGTGGCGAGCTTCCTAAAGTTTTTCCTTAAATACCAATTGTCCGGTAAAACCCTGTAGCTTTAAAAGTCGATAACTCACAGCGAGCCGTACTCACCTTTCAGATTA
>NZ_JBGQOK010000009.1:0-152069 GCF_052119605.1 Leeuwenhoekiella sp. W20_SRS_FM14
CACTGATGCGTGCATCATGATCGATAAGACTATAATGCGTTTTATTGCTAGTGTATTTACTTCCCTTATTTCCTGCTCCCGGACGCTGATCCTGATCTTTACTCCAACGCTTGTTGCGGGTAGTAATAGCATTCAGTTCCTGCTCATTGGCAGTTATACTTCGCTGGTTTTTATCTGATTTGTCACCTTTACTCTTACGAAAGGGCTGCTCTTTGTCCATCGTACTGATGTGACGAACCCTGCGCAGGTGAGACTCCAGTTCTTCTTCAGGCACTTTAAGTTCCAGAGTGTCCATCTAAGCGTTGGCTTTTACAGGAGCGCTGTCGATAGCCTGAGTATGCCCAATGACCATCCCAGCTTCTACACAAAGTGTAAACACTTTAGTAAAAACAGACTCAAAAACTGCTTCCGGAATCAATTGTCGCGTACGGCTTATGGTTGAATGCCAGGGCAGCTCTTCATCAATATCATAGCCTATAAAATACAGGATGTCAAGCCGCATACTGCAATGATCAATAAGCTTGCGATCGCTGATGATATTCTCTAAATAGCCCACTAAGCACAGCTTAAAAAACACAACAGGATCTATACTCTTTTGACCACTGCTGCCGTAAAAGTCACGAGTAAATTCATAGAGAAAATCCAGGTTCAGCGTATCCTTTAAACGCCGGTAGAAATTTGTGGAGGGTACGCCCTCACTCAACCGAAAACTGTTGAACAACTGCTCCTGATATACTTTTTTTCCTTGCATACCATGAAATTACAACACTTCTCTAAATTAATTATAAACCCTATGTTAGCTTTTTGCTAACTTGTGCAACAGGCACACCGGCTATAGTTCATTGCTTCTGACTTTCCTTTCGGAAAGTCCTCGCGGATTTTCAGTTTGGTGTGTACTTGCAAAGTTTAGTGCTAACCCACGCAACTACTCATAGCCGAGACCGTTAGCGGTAATACTGACCCGTCCTGAATAAAGGCTACATCATAAACCAATTTGACTACTTTTCTTTATTCTACTTATAAGACTTTTGCAGAAAGATAATTTAAAAGAAATGCAAAATAAAATTAAAGATAAAGTAGTTGTTGTCACTGGAGCTAGTAGTGGTATAGGGAAAGCAATTGCAAAAAAACTGGGAAAAAATGGAGTGAAAGTTGTTTTAGGTGCGCGTAGAAAAAATCAGCTAGAAAGCATTGTTAATGAAATTCACAATAATAATGGAGAAGGTGTTTTTTTAGAAACTGATGTAACTAAAAAAACTGATATGGTAGATTTGGTGGCTTTAGCTGTAGATACTTATGGACGTTTAGATGCAATAGTAAACAATGCAGGAATAAGTGAACTCTGTCGCATAGATGAATTAGATGTAGAGGGTTGGGAAAAAATGATAGATGTCAATCTAAAAGGAGTTTTGTACGGAATGGCAGCTGCAATACCTGTTTTTAAGCAACAAAACTCAGGGCATATCATCAACATTATTTCTACATCAGGAATCAAAATTGTACCTATGCAGGGTGTCTATGCAGCGACAAAAAATGCAGTTCGGACTATCTCAGAAGCTTTTCGCCAAGAATCAGATGGAGCTATTCGAATTACCGGAATTTCACCAGGTTTTGTAAAAACTGGATTAGTAGATGAAATGGAAAATCAAGAAATGAAAAAAGTAATATTGAAAAACATGGAGCAGTTTGCCATCAATCCAGAAGCGATTGCCAATGCGGTTATATATGCTATTAGTCAACCCAAAGCTGTGGAAGTTGGAGATATTATTATTCGTCCTTCAGCACAAAATTGATTAATATAAAACGTCAGATAGAAATCAATGAATCAGAAATCAAGCATAACAAATTTTAGCAGTATTTCACAGTTAATGCGTTATTTAGGTCAGTCCGCACCATTACATCCTTTGATAGCATTTGTGGATTATAACCAAACACCAATCAATTCATTTGAAGCAGGTGTAAAGATAAGTCTTGATTTTTACAAAATTTCTTTCAAAGATAAATTCAGCGGACAAGTAAAATACGGACAAGGGCATTACGATTTTGAAGAAGGCGGTTTGGCTTTTTTAAAACCCAAACAAGTAGTTACCATTTCTAATAATTTCGATACTTATGAAGGTTTTGCCTTATACTTTCATCCAGATTTTATTCGTAATTATTCATTAGGAAAAATAATGAATCGATATGGCTTTTTTTCATATGATGTTTCTGAAGCACTTTTTTTATCAGAAAAAGAAAAACACATTATCAGCGATTTGTTTAAAACAATGACTGTGGAATTGGATAATAATATTGACCCTTTTAGTCAGGATGTTTTGGTCTCTCAAATAGAGTTGCTTCTTAATTATAGTAATCGTTATTACAATCGGCAGTTCATTACCCGAAAAAATGTCAATCATAAAATTATGACCGCACTAGACAATTTATTAAACGAACATTTTAAAATGGACAACGGTTTAAAAAATGGTCTGCCGACAGTACAAATTGTAAGCGAAAAATTAAATGTATCGCCCCGTTATTTAAGTGATATGTTACGTTCCCTTACTGGACTTAATACTCAAAAATATATTCAGAATAAAGTAATCGAACAATCCAAAGATTTACTAAGTTCTACTACACTTTCTGTTGCAGAAATTGCTTATAAATTGGGGTTTGAGCACCCACAATCCTTTAATAAGTTATTTAAGACAAAAACTAACCTTTCACCTTTAGTTTATAGACAATCGTTTAATTGAAAAATACTACCGCTAGCATGGGTAACCGTTGCACAAGCCTTTAATTCTTAGAAAATCTCACGTATTTAAACCGCTTTTAAGCGGTTTTCTAGTTTTATATCGTTTGTAAATTAGAAGAATGAAGTCTCTTTAAAATGGACTTATACTCTTGATTTAACGTCATCGTGAACTTTAAAAACAAGCCGAGCATCCCTGCCCCACTTTTGGTGCGTTTTTCAATAAACTTCAGGTATTTCTTGAGGTTGTAGGCTATGGCAGAAAGCTGTAATCATTTATTTATTTATTTGCTTGTTTAATATTCAAATTATCAGAATAAAAACCATATGGCGTCTGTTCAATAAATATGATAATATTATATTTATAAAAATTAAACTTTTTCTAACTTAAAATATAAAGGCAGCTATGTACCGGCAAACTTTTAAATTTTCAAAACTTCTTTTTTTATTAGTGGCTGTAAGTGCTTCACTAACCTATTGCAAAAATAATACTGAAGATAAAGCCAAAATTGAGGAAGTCATAGAATATAAAGATGTTGAACAGACGAGTTCCGTTAAAGATTCTAAGCTCTATAGCTTAACTACAAGTTGCCCAGATATGATACATGCAATAGATTTTTCATCATTATGCTTTACAGATGAGAAAAACCCACCCTATACGACGGGTGACATGTCTTCTATGAATAATAGGTGCCAAATTACACTGGCAGATGGAGCACTCGAATTAGGTATCTTATTTAAAGATTATTCAGGATTAAATTCTGAAGAAATTCAAATGAGAAATGAAGCAGAAAAACAGGCATTCATGCAGATGAATAAGATGGAATTTAAAAATGCCAAATCAATAAAAAATTTAGGTGATTACGCAATTCTTAATGAAGCTTATTTAAATGATCCAGATTTAAAAAGGTTAAGTATTAGACTTAATAACATTTCTATAGTTATTGAATCAAACAAAAACTTTTGTGCAGGCTCTGATGAAGAACTAGAAAAAATGGGGAAATTAGTTTTAGCATCTATAACCAATTAGTTTTTAAAAATTAAAGTACAGTTAGAATAGAAAAGCAATTCAATAATAATAAGTGTGTCTCAATTATATGTTAAGTAAATATTTGAATACTAGTAATTGGGTTAATTTCATATCACTATTAAAAATATATAAGTTGAAATAATAACTACCTGTATTTTAAAACGTAACTCATGTCCACCAACTCTTTCTCCAAAAAAAGTGAACAAAAAATTTATGAGTGCGATGCATTCAGTATTTATAGTGACAGGGTCATACAGGGTCAAAATATAGCTGTTGCAGAATCACGCAAACACTTAACTTCAAATTATAATTCTAAAGCAAACGAGACGTACTCGCGTTTACTTGTATTTAAATTCAGTATTAACCAAAAAGACAATGAGTTACCTATAGGTGAAGATCACTGGTTTATTATAAATTCTGAAAGAGAATTACCTGTAGTTACCTTTGGTGAGCCTTCACCAGCTAAACCTAAACATTGCACTAATTATTTACCTGCTAATTACGAGTTTACTTTTAAGCTTGATGTTTCTCCTGTATTTGAACAGTTTAAAAAGAAAGGATATTATGAGGCATTTGATGGCTCGCGCATTGCTAAGTCAGATTTTAACGGCTTTTATTTAGCAGGAGACTCAAAACCATTAACCTGGGATTTTGTGAATCTTGAAAACAGAGGTTTACAAATGCAGCCCACTTCAGATCCTGCCATATATTCAATTACGGTGCTGCTCAACCCATTTAATGCTTCAAAATTTGAACGTAAAGACTGGCACCTGAAACTTGATAATGACAAAAAGCCACAGTACGAGTCAGATCAGATTCTTGTAGACACTCTTTATAACCTATCATTAGAAGAAGCACTTAAAGCTATAGAGCCTGATAAAACATTACGTACCGGTGCAAAATGGAGCGGAGTCTGGACCCGAGATGTGAGTTACAGTATACTTCTGGCGTTTGCCTTTCACGAACCTGAAATCTCTAAAATAAGTCTTCGGAAAAAAATAAAGAATAAACGCATCGTTCAGGATACGGGTTCTGGTGGTGCCTGGCCCGTTTCTTCAGATCGCACCACCTGGGTTCTCGCGGCCTGGGAAATATATAAAGTTACCGGTGATAAAAAATGGCTTAATGAGATTTACCCGGTTATTAAAAATACACTTGATGATGATTATAAAACACTTTATAATGCTGAAACGGGATTGTATTCTGGAGAATCTTCTTTTTTAGATTGGCGCGAGCAAACCTATCCTAAATGGATGTCTAACGCAGATATTTATGCCTCTCAGAATTTAGGAACTAATGCAGTTCATTACAGAGCACATTGCATTTTTATAGAAATTGCCAAATTAAAAAACAAGGATTTTGAGGTTTATGAGCGGCGCGCTCAAGGCATTAAAAAAGGAATAAACACGCATCTATGGCTTAAATTTAAAGGCTATTATGCGCATTGCCTGTATGGCAAAAATGAACTGATGCCTGCTCCGTTTTTTGAAGCCCTGGGAGAATCACTATCTGTATTATTTGAAATTGCAGATCAGAAAAAAGCCAAATCTATTATCGCGAAATCACCATTAACTCCTTTTGGCACTACATGCATTTATCCACAATTACCGGGTATACCGCCGTATCACAATAATGGGATTTGGCCTTTTGTACAGGCATATTGGAATTTAGCTGCCGCAAAAACAAAAAATGAATCGGTTCTCAATCACGGTCTGGCAAGTATATATAGAGCTTCGGCTTTATTTTTAAGCAATTATGAAAATATGGTTGCCGAAAATGGTGATTTTACCGGTACTGAAATCAATTCTGAACGTATGCTCTGGAGTATAGCAGGAAATCTGGCAATGGTTTACCGTGTGTTTCTGGGAATTCGCTTTGAGCTTGATGGTATTCATTTTAATCCGGTGGTGACAGAGGCGTATCAAGGAACCCGGAAGCTTTGTAATTTCAATTATCGCAAAGCCATCTTAAACGTCACAGTTTCGGGTTTTGGATCAAAAATTAAAAAGATATTACTTAACGGTAAAAAAATACCTAAAGCTTTTATACCTGCTCACGCTACCGGAGCGCAGCATTTAAATATTGAATTGGCAAACATTGCGTTAAGCAATCAACACATCAATAAAGTTGAAAACCACTTCTGCCCTCCTACGGTTCAAACCCATAGAACTACTACGGGTTTGCAATGGAATCCTGTAAGCGACTGCTCTCATTACCTCATCTACAAAAATGGAGTATTTCTTAAAAGTACTAAGAAAACTAAGTTTGACGTACCTGAAGAGTTGTATGCTAACTATCAGGTAAGCGCATATGATAAATTGAAAAATGAAGGCTTTGCAAGTGAACCTATTGTTTTCGCTAAAGCGGAAAAAATCATTCAACTTGAAAATTTTGCAGAAAAATCTGAATTGGCTTATACCAATTATAGCGGAGACGGCTTTGTAGAAATAAGCCATACTACAAACCGAAAGATAAAAGTTACAGTCTTTATGCAAAAAGCGGGTAGCTATTTACTCGATTTTAGATATAGTAACGGCAGCGGCCCTTGGAATACTGATAATAAATGTGCAATACGAAGTCTTAAAGTGAATAAAAAGTTTAAGGGTGTGATGGTCTTTCCACAACGCGGTACAGAAGAGTGGTCAGACTGGGGATTTTCTAATTCTAGGATTGTTAATCTCAATAAAGGAGAAAATGTTATTTGCTTAAAATTTGAAAAATTTAATGCTAATATGAATGGTGAAGTAAACAAAGCTATGCTCGATTTTATGAGACTGAGAGCTCTTGAGTATTGTGATTAAATCAAATAAAAAATAAAAAAGACCGCCGTAAAGGCGGTCTTTAATTTTTAATTGCTAAAAATGTTTTACATTAAGTTTTCCAGCTTTGCAATCGTATCTAATGACTTCTCCACTTCTAACATTTGATTTGTTATCATTGATGTAATTTCGGGAGTAAAGTGATTTTCATTTTCTTTAAGTACATTTTTGTATTCTTCTATACTTGCTTTTTCACCACGTATGCACTCTTCTAATATAGATTCGTCTGTATCTGAACTAAAAGCATCTTTTATATTCATCCAGGTTCTGTGAACAGCTCCTGTTGCGCTTCCAGATTCAATAGGCTTCTCATTTAAGTTAATAATTGCATCACTTAGTTCTGTTGCAAAACGATTTCTTAATGCAGCTCTAACCTTTAAATATTCTTTTAAATGGCCATTTTCTGCTTTAACCATCGCTTCTTTGTAACCGTGTTCTGCATCATAATTCTTTTCAAGTAAACCTTGTAAACTAGATACTAAATTTTCGTGTGATTTTTCGCGTGCTTCTTCTATTGTCGTTTTCATAATTTTTTGGATTTATAGTTAATAATTATATCATAAGAAAATTTAAAGAAGTTTCCGCTTCACTTTTTTAAGATTCGGAACAAACTCTTCTTTAAATGATCGTTTATTCTTAATCCAGTCGTAAGCGTAATATCCTACCTGGGCAAGCGTAATAAGTCTTAATAGCTTTCTCATAATTAATATTTTTAATAAAATTAATTTACTCAAACCACATTATTAATAATATTAATATATTTTAACTCGAAAGCGTTAAAATGTACTAATGCCCTAAGGCCTAATCTATAGCGAATAGATTAATGCAGCATAACCCGGAATATCGAGTTTACCCGTCCAATCGCGATTATCTGTCTCTCCTTCTTCTTTTCTAATGTTCTCAACATCTGTATCAGAGAAGTCATTGTCATAGCCTTTCCAAACACTATTGATTCTCAATTTCCAGTTGATACCATCGTCAATACCTATTCCGTAGTTGCCATATTCTGTATTGCTAAAATTGAGTATTACAAGTACAGGTTGCTCTCCTTCACCACCACGTATATAAGCCAATATTTTTGTTTCTAGATTAAAATGCACAATCGTTAGATTTTGCCCACGTAACCCGTCTGTACCTTCATAAGATCCGGTACGAAGTTTAATAACATCTCCTACTAATCTTGATATACCTTTAAGTCGTTCTTGCTTTTCCCAGTCAAGACCTTCGGTATCCTGAAAATATTCATCTTCAATAAATTCCTGACCCTGAAAAAGCATTGGGATTCCCGGAGCAGTCAATGTTAATACGATTCCTAATAGCGCACGTTTTTTAGCAAAACCACTTTCTGCATCTCCCGGTTGAATCTCTTCCGGAACGCGCGCCTTGCCATTTGCAACCTCATCGTGCGATTCGGTATAAATAATGCGTTTGAAAACATCTCCACTATAGGTATATTCTAATGCATCTACAATGGCCTGTAAATCGCGCGTATCGTCATTAATATCTGTGAGTACTTTACGTACGGGATGTACAAAATTCATATCCCACTGTGAACCGTAGCCAATACCGCCATCTGCTAGTGAATTAGTTACAATCTCCTGTCCTTTTAAATCTTCGGCAATCGTAATGATGTGAGGATACTTATCTTGAAGTTGTTGATTAATTTCACGCATCATCTGGTTTCCTTCTTCAATAACCACATCTTCGCCCAGACCGCCGCCTTCATAACGTATATAAGATGTTGCATCAAGCCTAAGACCATCACAATGGTATTTCTCAATCCACATTAAAGCATTATCTCTCAAATATTGACGTACTTCTTCTCTACCGTAATCGGGTCTTGTGTCTCCCCAGGGAGTCTCACTTCTGTGATCATTATAAAAATAGATCCCTCCCTTGTCATTTGCACTCCACCCGTCAAACTGCCACAGATCAACGTCAGATGGGCCAAAATGATTATATACGACATCCATAATAATAGCAATACCCACTTTATGAGCTTCTTTTACTAGTTTAGCTAAACCGTCTGGACCGCCATAGTCCTGCTCAATTGCAAAAGGATGAGCCGGGTTATACCCCCAGGAAATACCTCCTGCAAATTCTGCAACAGGAAGCAACTCTAAACAGTTAATACCTAAACCTTTTAAATACGGAAGCTTCTCAATTACATCTTCAAATGTGCCTACAGCGTCAGGATTTTTTCTATTAAACGTGCCTACGTGGAGTTCGTATATCACCAGACTATTCCAGGAAGGTATAATAAACTCATCATCTTCCCAGTCAAAATCTAGCGTACGTATTATTGAATTTCCATTACTATTTGTTAGTTCAAAAGCATAAGGATCGTTGCGATAAAGTTTTTGATCGCCATTATGAATTAAAAATTTATATTCATCACGTTCTTTAGCTTTATCTGTAGTTGCTGCCCAATATCCATTTTCTTCAAACTCCATTTCCAAAGCAGTATCACTCCA
Organism: Leeuwenhoekiella sp. W20_SRS_FM14; assembly: GCF_052119605.1. Classification (NCBI taxonomy): domain Bacteria; kingdom Pseudomonadati; phylum Bacteroidota; class Flavobacteriia; order Flavobacteriales; family Flavobacteriaceae; genus Leeuwenhoekiella; species Leeuwenhoekiella sp. W20_SRS_FM14. Next base: position 9,055 of record NZ_JBGQOK010000009.1, read on the forward strand.
ATCATTAAAGTCGCCGGTAACAAATAATTTATCTGCGTTAGGGGCCCAAACTCTAAAAGTAGTAACGCCATCAACAAGGACAGCTCCCATACCCGGAGATTTTTGTATAGTCGATTTCATATGTGTTAGTTTTTTTTCAAAAGTACCCGATTAATCAAACCTCATATTTTGTTTGTGAATTGATTAACGCCTAGAAAAAAGTTAAATTTTAAAGAAATAAAGGCCTATAGGCTTGCGTGAGATGCCTACATTTTTATTGTTCAGAACAGATTTAAGACTTAGTTTCGCTTCCCTAAATCATTTTATTTTATGAAAACCTTTATATCCCTTATTTGCGCCTTAACACTTTACGTAGGCTGTTCTAGTGATGATGGTGAATCTCAAGCTGAAGCTTTTGCTCGCAATGAAGCCGAAATCACTGCATATCTTGAAACAAATGAGTTAACCGCTACACGTACAAACTCTGGACTTAGATACATTACCAAAACCGAAGGTACCGGTGCGTCACCAACGGTTAATTCTGAAGTAAAAGTTATTTATAAAGGGTATTTTCTGGATGGTACAACCTTTGATCAATCAAAACCTGTAGCTGAGTTTAATGCCGGCGGATTGATTCCTGGTTTTACGGAAGGATTATTACTAATGAAAGAAGGCGGTGAGTCAACATTCTTACTTCCTGCACGTATCGGCTATGGTGCTAACGGAGCGGGATCTAGTATTCCGGGAAATACGGTAATTCTGTTTGATGTTACGTTAATAGAAGTGCTTTAAATGCTTTATATTTAAAGACTTTAAAGCTTGTAATGCAGTTACTAAAACAAAAAAACGGCGACTCTAAATGAGTCGCCGTTTTTTATTACATATTGATTGAGAATCTACTTCTCAAACTCTTTTAGTGTTTTAACAATAATTGAAACGCAATCTAGTAATTGCTCCTCATTCATAACAAGCGGTGGAGCAAAACGTATAATGTTACCGTGCGTGGGCTTTGCTAACAATCCGTTTTCTTTTAAAGCCATACAAATATCCCAGGCTGTGCTGCTTTCCTCGGTATCGTTAATTAAAATCGCATTCAGCAAGCCGCGTCCACGTACCAGATTTACGATAGAACTTTCAGCTATATATTCATTTAACTTAGAACGGAAAAGATCTCCTAAAACACGTGCGTTTTGTGCTAATTTTTCATCTTTAACCACATCAAGGGCAGCCATTGCTACAGCTGCAGCAACAGGATTTCCGCCAAAGGTAGAACCGTGCTGTCCCGGCTTAATAACATTCATTACCGCATTATCTGCAAGAACTGCAGAAACAGGATATGCCCCACCAGAAAGTGCTTTACCCAGTATTAAAATATCTGGACGCACATAGGTTTCCTGGCGCTCGCAGTGTCCTTCACAAGTACAGTTACCGCAAACTGCCAATAGTGCTCCCGTACGGGCGATACCGGTTTGAATCTCGTCTGCAATAAATAATACATTATGCGATTTACATAATGCCTGTGCTTGTTTAAGAAAATCATCAGACGGAGTAAAAACTCCGGCTTCACCTTGTATAGGCTCTACCAGAAAACCGGCTATATTTTTATTTTCTATTAAAGCGCGCTCTAATGCCTTAGGATCATCATACGGTATTTTTATAAATCCGGGTGTGTACGGACCAAAGTTTTTGCGTGCTCCCTCATCATTAGAAAATGAAATTATTGTGGTAGTTCTTCCATGAAAGTTATTTTCACATACAATAATTTGTGCTTCATGCTCCGCAACTCCTTTTTTCTCATAAGCCCATTTACGTGCAATTTTAATTGCGGTTTCAACAGCCTCTGCACCGGTGTTCATCGGTAACAATTTATCAAACTGAAAATAATCTGTAGCGTAAGCTTCATATTTACCCAGCATATCATTATGAAATGCTCGCGAAGTAAGCGTTAAAGTTTCGGCTTGCTTAGTCATTGCTCCTACTATTGCAGGATGACAATGGCCCTGATTAACCGCAGAGTAGGCAGATAAAAAATCATAATAGCGTTTATCTTCTATATCCCAAACATAAACACCTTCTCCACGTTTTAAAACCACAGGAAGTGGATGATAATTGTGCGCGCCGTGTTTTTCCTCAAGAGCAATAGTCTCTTGTGATGTAAGTTTTTGTGCAGTAGTCATTGTGTACTAATTTTATGGTAATCTCTTTACGATTCCTGCTTATGATGTTTTAAGTCTAGAACACCCTTAAAAGGAGAGAAATCATCCTCTTTAAGTTGTTGCAAAATACTAAAAATTAAGACACCTCTAAATAGTATCGCATCCATAGCAGTATATTCATTCAAGCTATGATTAATAAATTTCTCATTCTAAGTTTATAAATTTTATAGATTGAGACTATTAGCAATACAGATGGTAAATCTTCTTATTTATGCTATTTTTGCCCCGTGTCAAGAAAAAAGAACTCCAGAAAAATTTTCCCTAATGTACTCGTGACAGATGCCGGTGCAAAGGGTAAAGCAATAGCTAAAGCTCCAGACGGGCGTGTTATATTTATTAATAATGCCGTACCGGGAGATGTTATAGATGTGCAAACTACAAAACAACGCAAAGCGTATTTTGAAGGTACTGCCATTAAAATTCATGAATTTTCTCCTAAGCGTACAGAACCTGCCTGTAAGCATTTTGGTACGTGTGGCGGTTGTAAGTGGCAGAATATGCATTACGATTACCAGCTGGAGTATAAACAGCGTGAGGTTGTAAATAATTTACAACGTCTGGGTAAAATTGAACTTCCTGAAGTAACTCCTATTGCCGGTAGTAAAGAACAATACTTTTACCGTAATAAAATGGAATTTTCTTTTAGCGACAGCAAATGGCTTACGTTAAAACAAATTCAAAGTGACGAAATTATAGAAGATCGAAATGCTTTAGGTTTTCATATACCTGGAATGTGGGATAAGATTCTAGATATAGATAAATGCTGGTTACAGCGCGACCCTAGTAATGCTATACGAAACGGTGTAAAAGAATTTGCTAACGCAAATGATATTCCGTTTTTTAATACTCGTAATCAAGAGGGCTTACTGCGTACGTTAATGATACGCACCAGCAGTATAGGTGAGCTTATGGTTCTAGTACAGTTTTTTCATGATGAAGAAGCGCCACGCGAACTCGTGATGAATTATCTCAAAAATAACTTTCCTGAAATCACTTCCTTGCTATATGTTATTAATGAGAAAGGCAATGATACTATATATGATCAGGAGGTTATCTGCTTTGCAGGACGTGATCACATTTTTGAAGAGATGGAAGGACTCAAATTTAAAATTAATGCCAAGTCTTTTTATCAAACCAATTCTGAACAGGCCTACGAACTTTATAAAATAACACGTGATTTTGCGGGATTATCCGGAACCGAAAATGTGTATGATTTATATACCGGAACCGGTACGATTGCTCAATTTGTAGCGCGTAATGCTAAGAAAGTTATAGGTGTTGAGGCTGTGCCAGATGCCATTACTGCTGCAAAAGCTAATGCGCAATTAAACGGTATAGAAAACGTTGAGTTCTATGTGGGAGACATGAAAAACGTATTTAACGACACGTTTCTTAAAATGCACGGTCAGCCAGATGTGATTATCACAGATCCTCCTCGTGACGGTATGCATAAGGATGTTGTTGAACAGCTAATAAAAATAAAAGCAGATCGTATTGTTTATGTGAGTTGTAACAGCGCTACACAAGCCCGTGATCTTTCTTTGCTAGATCCTTATTACAAGGTAGAACGCGTACAACCTGTAGATATGTTTCCACAGACCCACCACGTAGAAAATGTAGTGTTACTTAAACTGAAATAACTGGGTTTTAATGATAAAAAAGTGGTTCCTTTTAATGATTTGCGTTTTGTTATTGTCACTATCTTGTGAACGTGATGATATTTGTGCTACCAGCACCCCTACTACACCGCAATTAACGATTGGCTTTTTTGATTCTGATAACGTCAATGAAGCTAAGCCTTTAAATATTACTATTTATAAGCAAGATCGTTCAGACAGCATTGTATACACAGGAGCTTCTACCATTCAAATTCCGTTGAGAACAGATACTACTGCAACGGTACTGGTTTTTGTTAAAAACCCAAATAACCTCGTTGCCGCAGAAGATCCTAATAATGCAGATACCGTTACATTTACCTACGTACCCGAAGAAACTTTTATAAGTAGAGCTTGTGGTTACAGAGTAGTATTTAACAATCTTACTATACAAACTAATCCCGGTCCTGATGGCCGCTGGATAGATGATTTAATTATAAACAACAGAACTATCGCAAATGAAGACACAACACAGGTTTTTATTCGTCATTAGTTTTGTGCTGTTTGGGCTTTCTGCAATGAATGCTCAGCAACAAGGGATTGAAGTAAAAGAGCCTCTAGAAAAAATAGAGTCAGACACATTAACTCCCAGAGTTAAGACAGATAAATATGGTTTACGCGTGGGTATAGATCTTAGTAAACCTCTTAGAACATTATTAGATGACACCTATCAGGGTTTTGAAATTGTAGGAGATTTTAGAATACGTGAGCGTTATTATCTCGCTGCAGAATTAGGTACTGAAACTAAAGAATACAATGAAGCTAACTTTAATGCTAAAACTAAGGGAAGTTATATAAAGGCTGGTTTTAACTACAACATTTACAACAACTGGGTTGGGATGTCTAATCTTATTTATGTGGGGGTACGCGGCGGGTTTTCAACATTTAGCCAGGATCTTTACAGTTACACCATCTATACTACAAACACTTTTTTTGAACCCGACTTACGTACAGATTCCCGTACATATAATAATCTTAATCTAATCTGGGTTGAACTCCAATTAGGAATGCAGGTAGAATTATTTAATAACCTCTATCTTGGTGTAAATGTTCAATTAAAACGAGCATTAACCCAGAAGGCACCAGATGATTTTGCTAATTTATTTGCGCCAGGATTTAATAAAGTAACGACAGATAATGTTTATGGCGCGGGCTACGGTTATTCTCTTTCTTACTTTATACCTATTTTCAAAAAGTAATAGATACTTGTAGACGATGGGATTAGGTTCACGTATTACGGTCATCAACTCATTTATTAAAAACCCAGATGATCTCGTACTACCTGTATCTGTTTGGGAAAAAATAAAGTTGTTACTTTCGGCTGTAATTTATGATTTTGGGATTGCTTTCCTATTTGTAATTTTAATGGGTGCGCTAAGTCCCGTGCTAGAGCCTTATGAAAATCTTTTAAATTCAGAAAGCTATACGATTTGGACTTCCATATTAATAATCTGCATACTCACACCGCTGCTTGAAGAAGGTATATTTCGATTTTCATTAAAATACAAACGCAATTACCCATTAAGAGCTTTAGGGTATTTGCTCAAAAAAGACTTTTCAGGATTCTGGAAACGTAATTTACGGGTTATTGTTTACTTATTTTCTGCTGTTTTTGGCTTTATCCATCTAAGTAACTATACTAATGTTGATCTAACTTTTTTCCTACTCGCTCCCATAATTGTAGGTGCTCAATTATTTGCCGGTATTATATTCAGTTTTTTAAGACTGAAACTCGGGTTTTTATGGGCTGTATTAGGACATTTCTTTCATAATTTTATCTTGATAATGCTTGCCTTTTTATTTTTTCATAACGTCGAACGCGTACTGGTTGACAATGAAAATGTAAATTTTAAAGCTACCGGCATAGCCTTTACCGTTGAGCGCGCATCAACTTTGAGTTTTGACACCCTTAATGACGGAAATATTTTATGTCTAGAAGCTCAAAATTGTAGTTTACAAAAGGTGGTAGACATACTATATCCTTCAGACTCTCTAAAAATTAGAGATAATGATCAGGTAGATTTCCACTTAATTAGTAAAACTTCAAAAGGCTATGCTAAAGAGGAGTTTCTTAAAGTTTTAAAAGAACATTACACCTTTAAGAAAACTAAAGATTCTACCCATACACGCTAAAACCTGTAGTAACTTTGTATTATGGTTAAAGAAATTAGCAGCATTCACAATCCCACGATTAAACAACTGGTAACCTTACAGGAAAAGGCTAAAGAACGTCGTAAAACAGGTGAGTTTTTAATTGAAGGTATACGCGAAGTTAATCTGGCTATACAAGCTGGCTTTGAGTTGACTCGTATTATTTTCTGTGAAAAAATTATTTGTTCTGAAGATTTAAAAGCCTTACAAGTACAACTTAATCAAAATGTTGAACAAATCGCTGTTACTGAAGAAGTTTATAAGAAAATTGCATACCGTTCTGGTACCGAAGGTTTAATCGCCTGCGCTCGATCTAAATCAAATAGTTTAAGTGATTTACAACTTCCCGATAATCCATTAATATTAGTAGCTGAAGCCCCCGAAAAGCCAGGTAATATAGGCGCCTTATTACGCACGGCAGATGCTGCAGGAGTAGATGCTTTTATACTTGCAAATCCTAAAACAGATTTATACAATCCTAATATTATACGTTCTAGTGTGGGCGGCGTGTTTACAGTAAATATCGCTACAGGAACAACACAAGAGGTTATTGATTTTTTGATTGAACATAATATTAACCGCTATACAGCTATTTTGCAGGAAGCTGTTTCTTATGAAACCCAGAATTTCACAAAACCCACTGCACTTGTTGTAGGTACCGAAGCAGATGGCCTTTCTGAATTATGGCGCGAGCAAACTACTCAAAATATTATTATACCTATGCAAGGCAGTCTCGATTCTATGAATGTATCTGTAGCTGCTGCAATTTTAGTTTTTGAAGCGCGCAGACAGCGTGGTTTCAATTAATTTTTTTATTTTTTTTTGATGACTCCTACGCTCGTATTTTATATAATCATTGCATTTATTATAATTAGTTTTCTAATAGATCAGGGTTTAGACTGGTTAAATGCCAGGCATTTTGATGATCCTGTTCCTGCAGAATTAGCTGATGTTTATGACTTAGAAACCTATAGAAAATCACAATCCTATAAAAAAGCAAATGCAAGATTCTCAGCGCTTACGTCTGGTTTTATGCTTCTTATAACCTTAGCTTTTTTTGTAATAGATGGCTTTGCTCATATAGACAAGATTGCCAGATCATTTAGTAATAATGAAATTGTAGTAGGTCTTATTTTCTTCGGAATAATTATGCTAGGCTCAGACCTGCTTACCACCCCTTTCAGTTATTATAAAACATTTATCATTGAAGAACGCTTCGGTTTTAACAAATCTACTCCGGCACTATTTTTCGCAGATAAATTAAAAGGCTGGATAATGACTATTCTCGTGGGTGGTGGATTATTAGCACTTATAATTTGGTTTTATCAAATAAGCGGTAGCCATTTCTGGCTTTATGCCTGGATTGTCTTTGCTCTTTTTGCATTGGTTATGAATATGTTCTATGCAAAACTTATCGTACCGCTTTTTAATAAACAAAAACCTTTAGAGCAAGGTTCTTTAAGAAATCATATAGAAGCCTACTCTGCAACTGTAGGTTTTAAGCTAGATAACATCTTTGTAATAGACGGTTCTAAACGCAGTACAAAAGCCAATGCTTACTTTTCAGGTTTTGGTTCAGAAAAAAGAATAACATTGTATGATACTTTAGTAAATGACCTTGAAGAAGAAGAAATTGTTGCTGTTTTAGCACACGAGGTGGGTCACTACAAAAAAAATCACATCATCATAAACTTAGTTACTTCAATCCTACTCACAGGCTTTACATTATGGCTCTTAGGAGTTTTTATAAGTCAGCCTTTATTTTCAGAAGCATTGGGCGTATCAAAACCCAGTTTTCACGTAAATTTAATAGCCTTCGGAATTTTATACACCCCTATTTCTGGAGTTACGGGATTTTTAATGAGCTTGCTTTCGAGAAAATTTGAATATCAGGCAGATGATTTTGCAAAAGATACATTTTCGGCAGCGCCACTTATTAGTTCTTTAAAAAAACTATCGCGCAATAGCTTAAGCAATTTGACACCGCATCCTTTATACGTTAAGTTTCAATATTCGCATCCTACCCTATTGCAACGCTATCGTAATCTTTCTAAATAATTACAAAAACTCATTTAAGAAAAGCACTCTTTTAAAAGCGTTTTCAGCATTTTTGGTAATGTTTTTGCGTTTGCATTTCTGTTATATAATTGTACTTTTAGAATATGACTCCTGAGGATATAGAAAAAGAAAATAAAGAACTTACCAGACGCTATAAAGAATTATTGCGCATAAGCTATCGCACCCTATCTGACGACGATAAAAAAATGATCAGGAAGGCGTTTGAGGTTGCTGTTGATGCGCATAAAGATCAACGCCGTAAGTCTGGAGAGGCTTATGTATTTCACCCGCTTGCAGTTGCACGTATAGTTGCCAGTGAGATAGGTATGGACGCTACTTCTATTGCTGCTGCCTTACTACACGATGTCGTTGAAGATACGTCTTATACGGTAGAAGATTTAGAAGAACTTTTTGGCCCTACCGTAGCCCGTATAGTAGATGGTCTTACAAAAATATCAAATTTAAAAAAGCATCACGATGCTTCCCTGCAGGCAGAGAATTTCAGAAAAATGCTGCTTACCATAAATGATGATGTACGCGTTATCATTATTAAAATAGCAGACCGTTTGCATAATATGCAAACTATGGACTCTATGCGACCAGACAAACAAGTCAAAATTGCAAGCGAGACGCTTTACATTTATGCTCCACTTGCCCATCGTATAGGTCTTTATAATATTAAAACCGAGCTTGAAGATCTGGGTCTTAAGTATACAGAACCCGAAATGTTTAGAAGCATTTCGCGGAAGATGAAAGAGACTAAAGAGCAACAGGATCAATATATAGAAGAGTTTACTCAGGCCGTTCAAAATTCTTTGGACAAAGAAGTATTAGATTACGAGATAAAAGGGAGACCCAAATCTATTTACAGCATACGTCGAAAAATGCTGAAACAGAATATTCCGTTTGATGAGGTGTATGATAAGTTTGCCATTCGTATTATCTATAAAGGTACTCCTGATAACGAGAAGTTTTTAGCGTGGAAAATTTATTCAATCGTTACAGATCATTTTAGACCCAACCCCACGCGACTACGCGACTGGATTTCTTCTCCAAAATCAACCGGTTATGAAGCGCTTCACATCACCGTAATGGGTTTAAAGGGGCGTTGGGTAGAAGTTCAAATACGATCTGATCGTATGAATGAGATTGCTGAAAAGGGTTATGCTGCACACTACAAATACAAACAAGGTCCTACTACAGAAACTGAAGAAGATCAGACCTTAGACCAGTGGTTAAACCGTTTGCAGGAAGCTTTAGAAAGTAACGAGACTAATGCAGTAGAATTTGTTGAACAGTTTAAACTGAATTTATACAACAAAGAGATATTTGTTTTTACCCCTCAAGGTGAATTAAAATCACTTCCTAAAGCGGCTACACCATTAGACTTTGCTTTTAGTATACATACCGAAATAGGAATGCATACCCGTGGAGCTCGTGTAAATGGTAAGTTAGTACCCTTAAGTCACGAACTTAAAAGTGGAGATCAAGTAGAGATTATTACCTCTGAACATGCCAGACCAAATAATAACTGGCTTGATTACGCAACCACAGCAAGAGCCCGTGCAAAAATAAAATCATCTTTAAAAGATGAGAAAAAAGTTATTGCAGAAGATGGTAAAGTAATTTTGAGTAGAAAATTAAGATCGCAAAAAATTACTTTAGATGAAAATATCATCAATGAGATGGTAATACACTTTAAGCTCAAGACGAGTCTTGATTTGTTTTACAGAGTAGGTATAGGAACCATAGATAATAAAATGATCAAAGAATATGCTGCATCCCGCAGTAATGCCTTTGTGAGTTATATTAAAAATAAAATACGTAAAGCTCCTGTAGCCGAGCACGTAGATAAAGATGAAATTACAGATAAGTACGACATGCTCGTATTTGGAAAAGATGAGCAAAAGCTTGATTATTCTTTAGCTAAATGTTGTAATCCTATACCGGGTGATAAAGTTTTTGGTTTCACTACGGTTTCTGAAGGTATTAAAGTACACAAACAAAATTGTCCTAATGCAATCGCTTTGCAAAGTAATTATGCCTACCGAATCATACCTGCAAAGTGGATAGACTCTTCTGCACAAGAATTTCAAGCAGATTTAGAACTATCAGGAATAGATACATTGGGACTGGTAAATGGCGTTACGCGTGAGATATCAGAACATATGCACGTGAATATGCGTAATTTAAATTTTACCACACACGACGGTATTTTTAAAGGAAATATCACTGTAATCGTTAAGAATAAAGAGCATTTGCGCAAGCTCATAGAAAACCTAAAAAAAATAAACGGTATCGACAAAGTCATACGCCTGTAAATACGTAACTTTGCACCTTCAATTATGGGACCTAAAGCAATAATAAATAAAGATCAGGAAGTCGTTAAAAACGTCTTTACTAAGTTTCTCGAAGACAACGGTCATCGTAAAACTCCAGAGCGCTATGCGATTCTGCAGGAGATTTACAATTATAAAGATCATTTTGACATCGAGACGCTATACATAAGTATGAAGAATAAAAAATATCGGGTAAGTAGAGCTACGCTTTACAATACGATAGAATTATTACTTGCTTGTGGTTTGGTGCGTAAGCATCAGTTTGGTCAAAATCAATCGCAATACGAGAAATCATATTTTGATAAGCAACATGATCACGTAATACTTACAGATACCGGTGAGGTTATAGAATTTTGTGACCCCCGTATTCAGTCTATTAAAAAAACAATTGAAGAGGTTTTTAATATAGATATTAACAAACACTCACTCTATTTTTACGGTACCCGTAAAAAAGAAATTATAACAGATAACACAACCGAAGACAACAACGCATAAATGGCAGTAGATTTACTTCTAGGTCTCCAATGGGGAGATGAAGGCAAGGGCAAAATTGTAGATGTTCTTACAAAAGATTACGATATTATAGCACGCTTTCAAGGCGGTCCTAATGCGGGACACACACTTGAGTTTGACGGTATAAAACATGTCTTACATACAATACCATCTGGTATCTTTCACGAAAATGCTATAAACCTTGTAGGTAATGGCGTTGTGATAGACCCTGTTATTTTCAAGAAAGAACTTGATAATTTAGCTCAGTTTAAGCTAAACATTAAAGAGAAGTTATTAATATCGCGTAAAGCGCACTTAATACTTCCTACCCACCGCTTACTTGATGCCGCTTCTGAAGCTTCAAAAGGTAAAGCAAAAATAGGTTCTACTCTTAAAGGTATAGGCCCTACGTATATGGATAAAACCGGTAGAAACGGTATACGTGTAGGAGATTTAGAATTAGCAGACTGGAAAGATCGTTATGCAACGCTTCGCGATAAGCATATAGATATGATTGATTTCTATGATGCTAAAATTGAATACGATTTAAAAGAATTAGAATCAGAATTTTTTAAAGCGGTAGAAGTTTTAAAATCACTTACATTCATAGATTCTGAAGAATATTTATATCAAGCTCAGGAAGCAGGAAAATCTATTCTTGCTGAAGGTGCTCAGGGTTCATTACTTGACATAGATTTTGGAACCTATCCGTATGTTACGTCATCTAATACTACTGCAGCAGGTGCTTGTACCGGTCTGGGTGTAGCTCCAGGTCAAATAGCAGAAGTATTTGGTATTTTTAAGGCCTATACAACACGTGTAGGATCTGGCCCCTTCCCTACCGAACTTTTTGACGAGGCAGGAGAGACTATGGGTCGCGTAGGTAATGAATTTGGCGCTACTACAGGTAGACCCAGACGTTGCGGATGGTTAGATCTTGTAGCTCTAAAATATGCAGTGCGTGTAAATGGAGTTACCCAATTAATGATGATGAAAGGTGACGTATTAAGTGGTTTTGATACTCTTAAAATATGTACGCAGTATAAATATAAAGGTGAAGTAATTGATCACCTACCTTATAATATCGAGCCTGAGAATGTTGAGCCTATTTATTTTGAGATGAAAGGTTGGGCAGAAGATCTTACTAAAATGAAAGGTGATGAGCAACTCCCGAAAGAGCTTACCGCATATATTGAATATTTAGAAAAAGAATTACGAGTACCTATTAAAATTGTTTCTGTAGGACCAGACAGAACACAAACAATTCACAGATAAATTTAAAAAATCCGAAGTTTGACTTCGGATTTTTTTTTTGCTCTAATTTTCTGAAAACCTTCACAGTAACGCAATTTACATTGCTTTACATTTGTTACCGAATTAATATTCCATTCGGTCAACTACAGAAACTCCAGCCTATGAAAATTTTTCAGTGTTCTAATTGCAATAATCCCATTTACTTTGAGAATACCTCTTGCGAAAAATGCGGAAATAGCCTAGGCTACTTAAATGAATCTGAAGAGATGCTTTCTTTTAATAAAGAAAAGAAACCTCATTTAAATGATACAGGACTAACATATTGCGCAAATTTTAATAATGATGCGTGTAACTGGCTAGTTGGCATTGATTCAGAAAGTGTGTATTGCGAAGCTTGTGCTACAAATCACATGATTCCTAATATTAGTATTCCTGAAAATAAACTCGACTGGCAAAAAATTGAGGCAGCAAAACGTCGTCTTTTTTACAGTTTGCATAAATTAAATTTACCTACTCAATTTGTAATTGAAGGAGAGCCTTTAAAATTGACTTTCGACTTTTTAGCGCCCTTAGCCAATGATCCTGACGCTGTAAAAACAGGTCATAGCAATGGTTTAATCACCCTTAACATACAAGAAGCAAATGCTGCACATAGAGAGTATATAAAAGAACAGTTGCAAGAGCGTTATCGCACACTTCTGGGGCATTTTAGACACGAGGTAGGGCATTTTTACTGGGATGTTTTAATTAAGCCTAATGAAGAGATTCTAAAAGAGTTTAGAACTCTTTTTGGTGACGACACTCAAGATTATGGAGAAGCATTACAAAAACATTACAAAAATGGTGCACCATCAAACTGGAGAGAACACTACATAAGTTCATACGCTACTATGCACGCCTGGGAAGACTGGGCAGAAACCTGGTCTCATTACATGCATATGATGGATATGCTGGAGACTTCATATAATTTTGGACTAGAAATAGATCCTGAACTTAAAAAAGTGTCTAGCTTAGATGTGAGTTGTGATTTTGATCCCTATGATGGAGCCAAAATGGATAAAATAATTAAGCATTATCTACCACTTACTTATGTTTTAAATTCGCTAAACAGAAGTATGGGACATGCAGATGCCTACCCTTTTATACTTTCAGAACCGGTAATTCAAAAACTTACATTCATTCATAAAGTGGTAAATCGTAAAAATTAAATAGCGCTTATGTACGAAGTTGAATTAAAGGCTAAGCTAAATAATTATGAGTTTACAAAAGCTGAACTCTTAAAGCAAAAACCCATTTCAACCTACCCTGTAGATTATTATGATCGGTATTTTGATACAAATAACGCCTTAAATAGTACCGAAAAAGAACTTAGACTACGTACAAAAACAACTATTGATACTGCAGAACCCAGACACTTTCTAACCTTTAAAGAAAGCCCTTTTGATGTAGAAAGTAAATCAAAACCAGAATTTGAAACTGAAGTCTTAGACCCTGAAGCTACAGAAACTATTCTAAACCAATTGGGGTATACTAAAACATTATCTTATACTAAGCATTGTGAAATTTTCAAGTTTACATATAAAGATTTACAATTGGAAGTTGCACTAGTGAGGCTTGATAAGCTAAAAGACACTTTTTTAGAAATTGAAACCCTGACACCTTATCAGGAGAAAACTGACGCTCTTTTTAAAATACTCTACGATTTTTTAGAAGGCATAAAAATTAAAAAAAACCAACTAACAACATCGTATTATGTTGATCTTATTAAAGAAACTGAAAACACAGCTTGATTTGAAACTCAGTTTCATTTTATAATTCTTTAAAGCTGAAAAGTAAATTAGCGTGTCATCTGTTATTCAATTATAATACCTGTGATACGATCTACAGCAGTTTTTCCGTTATATTTGCATCAAAATTAGCTATGCCCAATTTTTTTAAAAACACCATATTAACAATCGTATTTTTTATTACGATTAGTGCTTTTGCCCAGAAGGGAAAAGAGTTGAATATTCAATCTGATATTGAGCAGATTGACGAAGCAAAATACCCCGGAGCCATTGTCATGTATAAAAGTACTAAACAAGTTTATATTCAACATGAGGGTATTGAAATGTGGTGTGATCTTGCTTTTAATTATAAAGATGAAAACTTTGTAAGAGCTATTGGTAATGTGCGTATGAATCAAGGCGATACTATTACCATGCGCAGTAACTACGCAGAATACAACGGTAACACTCAATTTGCATGGGCTTCTGGCGGTGTAAATCTTAGAACACCTACTGCCACCTTAGATACAGACACATTGTACTTTGACCGAATAAAACAACAGGCATATTATCGAAATTCGGGTACCCTTAGAGATACTGCAAGTGTTATAAATAGCAAAATAGGCAGGTATTTTTTAGACCAGGATAAGTATTCCTTTGTTCAAAATGTGGTAGTTACAAATCCTGAATATGTAATTAATAGCGATCAACTCGATTTTTATTCAGAATCTGGTATCGCATACTTGTATGGGCCATCAACAATCACCAGTGATGCGAGCATAGTTTATTGTGAACGGGGCTATTACGACACGCGTAATGATAATGGTTATTTTGTAAAAAACTCGCGTATAGATTACGATAATCGTACGGTTTATGGGGATAGTTTATATTTTGACAGACCTACTAATTTTGCATCTGCGACTAATAATATTCGGGTAATAGATACCGCAAACAAAAGCATTATTAAAGGGCATTACGCCGAAGTCTATAAGGCTAAAGATTCTGTTTTTATAACTAAACGAGCAGTAGCAATTACTGTTCAAGATCAGGATTCTATATACGTTCACGGCGATAGGCTTGTCGTAACCGGTATTCCTGAAAAGCGAATCGTACGCGGTTATTACAATGTACGCCTTTTTAAAAGTGATCTCAGCGGAAAATCAGACTCGATACATATCAACCAGCAAACCGGTCTTACCCAAATGATAGGCAAACCTATTTTGTGGAGCGGTTTAAGCCAAATGACTGGTGATAGTATTCACCTAAGAAGCAATACTGTTACAGAAAAGCTAGATTCTCTACACGTTTTTAAAAATGCGTTTTTAGCCAAGCAGGATACGATACCACTATCTGACACCCCTTCTAAAAGAGGTTACAATCAAGTTAAGGGAGATGATTTATATGGTACCTTTTTAGATAATAAATTGCATCAGTTAGATATTATAAAAAATGCTGAAAGTATAAATTATATGCGCTCAGACGATGGAGTTTTGCAAGGAATTGATAAAAGTAAATCTGCTTCAATAACCGCTATCCTTGAAAATAATGAACTGGTAGAAATAACCAAATGGCGGCAGGTTGATGGTGATGTGTTTCCACTTTCAAAATTTGAAAAAGAAGCTCGTGAATTTCCCGGTTTGAACTGGAGAGGTGACGAACGCTTATTGACTAAAGAAGATATTTTTAAAGGTGAAGCACCATTTACCCTTACCAAAATTGAGGGCATACCTCTACCCGAGATTGAAGAAGACTTTTTTGACAACACAATACCAGATAATAAATTAGGCATTCCCAGCGCGTCTCAGTTAGACCCTTCAGATTTTAAAAATCGTGAAGAAGATTCACCTTCAATAGGGCTACCTGTAAATGATAAAGCGACAATAAAACAAGACTCTCTGGCTCCTAAAAACCCGGCAAAAATCTTAAAAGAACAGCCACCGGTTAAAGCAAAAGACTCTACTCAAACAGAAAATTAAATGAAAGCTGATTTTCTTAAATATCAGGCTCAAACGAGTCCGCACCCGCTTGCTCTAGAAGTTTCCCACGCGACGGGCTCTTACATTTACGATACATCTGGCAAGGCTTATCTTGATTTTGTCGCAGGTGTTTCCGCGGTAAGTGTTGGCCATTCTAACCCCGAAGTTATTAATGCTATAAAAGAGCAATGCGATAAGTATTTACACGTAATGGTCTATGGGGAATATGCACAGGATCCTGCTGTAAAACTAACGCGACTTCTAGCAGAGCATTTACCAGAACCTTTAGAACAAACCTATCTTGTAAATAGCGGGACTGAAGCTATAGATGGTGCCATAAAACTTGCGCGTCGGGTAACGGGCAGAACTGAAATTATAGCAGCTAAAAAGGCGTATCACGGTAATACTTTTGGCGCACTTAGCTTAATGGATTATGAAGAGCGCGTTGCTCCTTTTAGGCCGGTTATAGGCGATATTTCTTTTCTTAACTTCAATAGTTTTGAAGACTTAAACCTCATAACCGAGCGGACTGCCGGCGTGGTTTTAGAAACCATACAAGGTGGTGCCGGTTTTATTCAACCAAAAAGCGGCTGGCTTAAAGCCGTCAAAAATCGTTGTGAGCAAGTAGGCGCATTACTAATTTTAGATGAAATACAACCGGGTTTTGGCCGCACCGGTAAATTATTTGGTTTTGAGAATTTTGAGGTAATTCCTGATGTTGTGGTAATGGGTAAAGGTATGGGAGGCGGAATGCCTATAGGTGCCTTTACAGCCTCAAAAAAACATATGCAATTGTTATCAGACAATCCTAAAATGGGTCATATAACAACCTTTGGCGGTCATCCTGTCATTGCGGCAGCAGCATTAGCAACTCTAAAATTTATACTCGAAACATCTTTAATGAAAGAAGCTCTTGAAAAAGAGAAGCTGTTTCGATCTTTATTAAAACACAAACTCATTACTGAAGTGCGTGGTAAAGGATTAATGCTTGCGGCTATTACAACCTCTGAGGCTGTTGCAAATGACGCCGTGCTTATGGCTCAGGAGGAAGGTTTAATTTTATTTTGGCTTCTTTTTGAGGGAAAAGCAATACGCATTACGCCACCTTTAACAATCTCAAATCAGGAAATTGAAAAAGGATGTCATATATTACTTAAGGTCTTAGACAAAATAGGGACTAAAGAAGCCTAATTTTAAGTTTAGGCTCAATTGTTGATTATTTTGTTAACAACAATACTAAAATTGATTAGGGCTGTTGCTGTTCCTTTTTACTTTTATGTTGGCAGAAATTTTTAAAAAAACCGTGTATGAAGTTTAATCAAGAACACGAAGAAGATAATTTCCCACTCACCCGTTTTGAATCTATGTTAAAGACAAATGATGTTCTTTTCTTCGATTCGGATGATTTTGAAAATATTGTAAACCATTACCTCGAAAATGGTAAAATTGCTTTGGCAAAAAAAGCAGTTAAGCTTGGTCTTGACCAGCACCCCTCATCTTCAAACCTAAAATTATTTAAAATAGAAATTTTAATTTTTGAGGATAAGCTTGAAGATGCAGATCGATTATTGGCAGAATTATATGAATTAGAACCACAGAATGAAGAGGTTTATATTCAGAAAGCGAACATATATTCTAAACAGGATGATCACCTAAAAGCAATTGAGCTTTTAGAAATTGCGCTAGAACTTACCGATGACGATGCAGATATTTATTCCTTAATAGGTATGGAGTATCTGTTTATGGATGATTATCAAAATGCTAAACTCAACTTCATGAAATGTATTGAAGTTGATGAAGACGATTACTCTGCGCTTTATAATGTTATTTATTGCTTTGATTTTCTTGAGCAGCATCAAGAGGCAATAGACTACCTCAATATGTTTTTAGACAAGAATCCTTATTGTGAGGTGGCGTGGCATCAGGTAGGCAAGCAATATTTTGATTTAAAAAATTATCAAAAAGCGTTGGCAGCTTTTGACTTTGCAATTATTAGTGACGATACGTTTATTGGTGCTTATTTTGAAAAAGGTAAAGTACTTGAGAAATTAGGTAAATACAATGAAGCGATTGAAAATTACCAAATTACGCTAGGGCTAGACGATCCTACATCCTTTGCCTACTTACGTATGGGTAAATGTTACCAGAAGTTACACGCAGACGACCTTGCTATAACCTACTTTTTAAAAACCGTAAAGGAAGATCCACTTTTAGATAAAGGATGGATCGCTATTACAGATTTTTATACTAAAAAGATGGACTATCAAAATGCGCTGTATTACATCAACAAAGCCATTAATATAGATGAGGATAATGTATTGTACTGGAAACGATATGCTAAAATAAATAATCGCCTTAAGTTTTATGAAGAAGCAGAACGCGGTTACAGCAAAACATTAGAACTGGGTAATTATGAACTGGATACCTGGTTAACGCGTTGTGACATTTTAATCAATTTAGGAGAATTAGATACAGCCGTGCAAAATCTTATTGAAGCACAAGCTTTTTATGCCGAATCTCCAGAGATTGAATATAGACTTTCTGGTCTCTATTTTACTTTAGGAGAAGATGACAAAGGCCATTTTCACCTGGAAAATGCTTTAAAAATAGATACCGAGTTTGATATTATTCTAGAAGAGTTGTTTCCCTTTGCGTATGCTAAAAGATCTGTATTAGAAAAAATAAAGCGCGCCAAGAATTCTTAATTGTTTTCTTACATTTGAGGCATAACCAATACAACCAATGTCTCAAAACAGATCACTACTTAACTATGCGGTAGTTACTTTAAAAGGCTTAGCTATGGGTGCTGCAGATGTAGTTCCCGGGGTTTCAGGAGGTACTATAGCATTTATTGCCGGCATTTATGAAGAACTAATTGCCACTATAGATAAATTTGATATTTCTTTCTTTAAATATTGGAAGAAACACGGTTTTTCTAATGCGGCTGAAGAATATAACCTTAAATTCTTAGGTGCACTTTTTCTTGGCGTAGCCATAAGTATCTTATCGCTTGCAAAACTCATAACCTATTTACTAGAAGAACAACCACTTTTGCTGTGGGGCTACTTTTTTGGATTAATTGTAGCCAGTATTGTTTATATAGGAAAACAAATACAAAGCTATTCTATAGGTGTTTTTATAACTGGCATCCTAGGTATTGCGTTCTCATATTACATTACAATTGCAGAACCGTTAAGCGCAGGAGCCAGTAACTGGTTTATTTTTTTAAGTGGATTCATCGCAATTATTGCCATGATTTTACCGGGTATATCAGGATCTTTTATTCTTCTTCTATTAGGATCATATAGCATAGTATTAGGTACCGTTCGCAATTTTGTAGATGGCTTAATAGCAATGGACTTTGCGATGATCAAAGACGCAGCATTAAAATTACTTCTCTTCATGTTGGGATGTATAATTGGTTTAAAAGCATTTTCAAAAGTACTTACCTATTTATTTAAAAATCATCAGAATTTAACCCTTGCCCTACTAACCGGGTTTATGATAGGTGCGCTTAATAAAGTGTGGCCCTGGAAAGAAGTACTCTCTTACCGTACAAATTCTCACGGTAAAGAAGTGTCATTATTAGAGAAAAGCATTTTACCTCAGAATTTTGAAGGCAACCCACAAATTATTGCTGTAATTATCCTGGCTGTAATAGGCTTTTTGACTATTTTCTTATTAGAACGTTTTGCCAATTCTAAACAAAAGAATGGAATCTAAACACCGTACCCTATCAGATAAAATCTGGCTGGTTCTAAAAGGTCTCGCCATGGGCGCGGCTAATAAAGTGCCGGGCGTATCTGGAGGTGTGGTCGCTTATGTAGCTGGTTTTTATGAAGAATTTATTTACTCGCTTCAAAAAGTAAATAAAACAGCTTTTAAATTACTTCTGGGAGGTCGTATTAGAAGTTTTGCACGTTACGTTAATGGCAGGTTTCTATTCTTGCTGATTTTCGGAATGATTATTAGTTATTTTAGTGTTTCAAAAATCTTAGATATCGCAATTGAGCATTATCCACTCTATGTATGGAGTGCTTTTTTTGGGATGATTATAGGTAGTGTTTATATAATAGCTAAAGACTTCAATGAATGGTCGCGTGCTAATCTTATTATTTTATGTTTAGGTATTGTAGCAGGTATAGGTATAAGTTTATTAAAACCCGCTACACAGAATGATAATTTAATTTTTGTGTTCTTTTGTGGAATAATAGGTGTCTCAGGGATGACCTTGCCCGGCCTTTCGGGATCATTTATATTAATTTTACTAGGCAATTATGTCCTATTACTCGTAGACTCTGTAAATGCTTTATTTGATACCATTTCAGATCTTATACGCGGTGACTTTTCATTTATTAACAATCCTTTCAGAATACGTTTATTAAAAGTATTGGCAATATTCACTTTAGGTTCTGCAACAGGTTTAGTGACATTATCTAATTTTCTGGCTTTTCTTTTAATAAGATTTAAAAATCAAACAAATGCTGCTATTATTGGTTTTATTACCGGTTCTTTAGGAGTTGTTTGGCCCTGGAAAAAACCCATATTTGAAACAAATACTCTAGGCGAAATTAATTATGATCGCGTAGGCGATCCCATTCTTACCAATTATGATCGGTTTATACCAACACAGTTTTCTACTGAAAATATAATCGCGACAATTTTTATATTTATTGGTATAGTAAGTGTTATGGCGCTAGGTAAATACGGGGAAAACACCCGCGCCTAACCAAATAAAAAGGGTATCTTTGACATTTAATATTGTAATTAATTACTTGTAAAAAACAAGGTGTAATTCTAGTAATGCATATGATTAAATTGGGGCTAATAGGTAAGAATATTGATTATTCTTTTTCAAGAGTTTACTTTAATGAAAAATTCAAAAAAGAAACTATTGAGGGAACTTATTCTAATTTTGATTGTAAGTCTCCCGAAGAAATAAAAGAACTTTTTCAGAAAAGAAAAGATTGTATTGGGTTTAACGTAACGATACCCTACAAGCAAACTGTGGTCCCATTTCTTGATGAGATGAATAAACATGCTAGTGCAATAGGTGCTGTAAATACGATTAAGCGGCAGCAAAATGGAAAATTAAAAGGCTTTAATACAGATTATATTGGATTTAGAAAATCACTACAACCATTCTTAAATCAAAAAAATCACAATCACGCATTAATATTAGGCACAGGAGGCGCGTCAAAAGCAATTGCTTACGCCTTAGAATTAGAAGACATCTCCTATAAATTTGTATCACGTACGCCTAAAAAAGGACAATTTTCATACAACGAACTTAACGGTGCCATTTTATCAAAATACACACTTTTAATAAATACCACTCCGGTGGGAACACATCCTAATATTTCAGAATGTCCTAAACTTCCTTATCGAGTACTTACAAAAGATCATTTACTTTACGATTTGGTGTATAATCCTGCTGAAACGCAATTTTTAAAAAATGGTAGAGAGCAAGGTGCAAAAACAGCCAACGGACTAGAAATGTTGAAATTACAAGCCGAAGCTGCCTGGGAAATCTGGAATTAATCGCTATCAAATAAGGGGCTCTTGCTATTTGAACAGTTAATAGTATCTTTAACTCAATAAATTAAGCACCTTAACATTGAAAGAAATGTCTGAAGAAAACAAAGCATCTAAGACCGAAAAGCAAACCGAAGAGATTAAAGATAAAGCTTTGAAACCAGAGTCTTCTGAGAACGCTGTTCACACAAATGATGATCAACAAGACCACGCTGCTGAAAATCAAGATGATGCACTCACTACAGAGTCTATAGCTGTAATACAAGCTGCAAAAAGCACAGAAGAGGATGAAGACTTTGTAGTTGAAGATGAAGATGAAGATGAAGAAAATGAAGATCTCGAAACTGCACTTAGCAAAGATGTAGAAGACGAGAGCATTTCAGAACGTGATACTATTCCGCATAAGGATTATGATAGCTTAAGTAAAGAAGAGCTCATAAAAGAATTTAAAAACCTCCTCAATAAATACTACGTTCAAGCAATTAAAGAGCACGTAAATGACTTAAGAGCCTCTTTCATCGCAAAATTTGAAGAAGAGCAGGACGAGGCTAAAGACAAGTTTCTTGAAGAAGGTGGGAATATAATTGATTTCAGATATTATAATCCGTTAAAAAAAGACTTCAATTCCCTGTATTACGAATACCGTGATAAACGCAACCATTATTATCAAAATCTAAAGAAAGACCTTAACGCAAATTTAGAGACGCGTACAGCTCTTATTGAAGAATTAAAAGATTTAAAAAATGAATTAGGTGGTGAAGATAGCATCAACACAACCTTTGATAAATTTAAAGATATACAAGATCGCTGGCGTAATGCGGGCAATATTCCACGTGACCGCTACAATCTGGTTTGGAATAATTACCACCATCACGTAGAGAATTTTTACGATTTTTTACATCTTAATAGAGAGTTTAGAGATAAAGATTTTAAGGATAACTTAGATAAAAAATTAAAACTTATAGAGCAGGCAGAAGAACTTACTAAAGAGGCTGACGTAAACCGTGCCTTTAAAGAGTTACAGATGCTTCATAAAATCTGGAAAGAAGAAATAGGACCTGTTTCTAAAGAATATAGAGAAGAAATCTGGGAGAAATTTAGCAATGCCACTAAGAAAATTCATGATGCACGTCAGGAGTATTTTAGAAATATCGACAAAGTTTTTGAGGAGAATTTAGAAAAGAAAGAAGAAGTTATTTCTAAGATTGAAGCAATTGCTGCAAAACCACCTACTTCACACGGCGGTTGGCAAAAGCAGATGAAGGAAGTAAATTTATTGAGAGAATCCTTTTTTGAAATAGGTAAAGTTCCTAAAAAAGATAATGAACCTACCTGGAGGTCATTTAAAAAAGCCACCAGAGAGTTTAATCATAAAAAGAACGGATTCTACAAAGATCAAAAGAAAGAGCAATACGACAACCTTCAGAAGAAAATTGATCTAATACAATTAGCTGAAGACAATAAAGACAATGAAGATGTGCAAACAACCATTGACTTAATGAAACGTATTCAGGCAGATTGGAAAAAAATAGGACACGTACCTCGCAAAGACAGTGATAAAATATGGAAACGCTTTAAAAAAGCCTGCAACCATTTCTTTGATCGCCTCCACGCTGAGAAAAATGAAATTCTTGAAGAAGAGAAAGTTAATCTCGAAAAGAAAACCACCCTATTAGAGAAAACTAAAGCTATTAAACTTGAAGGTACTCCCGAAGAAAACCTTAAAGAAATTAAAGCCATTATAAAAGAATGGAAAGATACCGGTCGTGTACCCCATTCTAAGAAAAGTATAGATCAGGATTTTAATAAAGTGCTAGATGGCTTATTTAAAACTTTAGATCTCAGTAGAAAAGATGCAGAACTTATTAAATATGACAACCGTGTAGCATCACTGGCAGATCAAGATGGGGATCACGCATTAAATAAAGAGCGCTTTTTTATAACTAAGAAAATTGAAGAAAGCAAAGCTGAAATAAATCAATTAGAAAATAATCTTGGTTTCTTTCAACACGTGGCAGACGACAATCCTTTAGTTAAAGAAGTACATAAAAACATTGCTGAGCACAAAAAAACATTAGAAATCTGGAAAGCCAAATTAAAAAAACTAAAAACACTTTACTAATTTAAACCTAAGCGATGCAATGTCTACTATGTAATCACAGTGCTGATTTCTTGGGTAGCTTTCAAAATAGAAATTATAACAGATGCACGAATTGTGCATCTGTTTTTTTAGACCCCTCAGATTTTCCAACCTCTACTAAGGAAAAAGAGCGGTATGATAAGCACGAGAACACTTCAGATAATAGTGGATATTTAAATTTCCTAAAGCCACTTCTCGATGCCGTTCTTAAAGATCAGAATCCAGAAAATATTGGCTTAGATTATGGTTCGGGGCCTAATCCTGTACTTACCTCCTATTTACAAGAACAGAGCTATATTGTAAAGCCTTACGATCCGTTTTATTCAAACGACGCTTCACTTTTAGATACAACCTATGATTATATAATTTGTTGCGAGGTAATAGAGCATTTTCATAACCCCAATTTAGAATTCACTAAGCTGCGTACGCTCTTAAAACCTGACGCTAAATTATATTGTAAAACTAATTTGCTATCTGATTCTATTAATTTTGAAAACTGGTGGTACAAAAATGATTTTACCCATACTTTTTTCTATTCTGAAAAGACATTACAGTTTATAAAAGTCAAATTTGGGTTTAAAGAACTCAACATATTTAAAGAATATTTTGTGTTTAAAACATAAAAAAAGCGCGGTCGTTGACCGCGCTTTGAAATTTATTTAATCGATGATAATTTAATTCTTATATAGGTATAAAGACGATACACCAGAAAGCATATTATTTACCACCGGTGTAGCAGTACCAGATGTATTGCTAGATACTGAAGTAAAAGCTAATACTCTACCTCCACCATTAGCTAGTTCTGCAACATAAACTGCATCTGCATCTGCATCGTAAACAACATTTACAGGGTTACCCAGTAATGTAGAAGCACCCGCTATACGTATTTGATCTGTAAGTGCTAATGTACCACCATTAGCTACCGCATTAAACTTAGAGCTAAAGTTAGTTATTACGTGTATTGCACCATCTGTATCAAAACCTGCTGCTGTATTAGCTGCTTGTGCAATATCTGTCATTACCATAGTATCACCATCAAAATCAAGACCGTGCGTACGTACTATACCTTCTACAACTACTCTTTTAGAAGCAGTGATAGCCGCATCTGAAGTATTACTTGACAGAAAGTTGCTAAAAACTGCTAATTCATTTGTAGTATCAACTACCGCGTACAAATCATTGTTTACAAACTCAATACCCCAAAGTGGGAAATCAACGTTAAGTGTTCTACTTAAAGTAAAACCACTATTAGTACGTTCAAAAACAAATAATCTGTTATTGTTTGTTGTATTATCTGCAACTACATAAAAATTACCGCTTACTGCTAAATCTCTTGGACTTTGTAAGGCAGCAGGACCGGTAATATCAACGTTAAGTGACCCAGTTGCAGAAACAATGTCACTAATACTAATATAAGTTTGTAAAGATGTTTGAGTGGCTCCTCTAGATGCAATTGTAAAACTATCATCTTCTGGCGCGTAATAAATACCTTCTGCATCTGTAGCAGTTGTAGTATATAAAGTAGTTTCGTTAGTTAGTAGATTATACTTTGTAACATTCCCATCAGTGTGACTTGTAGCATATAAATCTGCTGTACCCGTATTCACATCTGTAGTATTATCATCATCATCACTACATGAAATAAATGCAAAAGCACCAAGTGCTCCCAGATAAATAAGTTTTGAAATTTTCATAAATTGAATTTTAGTTTAAAATAATTTTTTGTTCATTTTATAAACGCAGAATTATTTGAAATGGTTTCAATTGAATTTAAGCGAATCCTTAAATCTTTTAGATACTAAATTTCAAATTATTAGCTATCAATTATTTGTAATTACAACTATAATTTTCTTTAACTATTTTTTATGCTATACTTAAGATTGTTTAACGCTACTATCAAGCGTAAAAGCATTTTTATTTGAAAAATACTAACTTTTCTCAGGTATTTTGCCCTGTATATTTTTGAAAAAAAGGCGTAATTGTAACATATCTTTAGAAATATCACCTGTAGGGTAAAATAGTGAACCTATGTGGTGCTCTTTATCTTTAAAATTCATGGTGATTGGTAAAATAGGAACCTGTGCTTTTAAGGCGATATAATAAAATCCGGTTTTCCAGGTTTCTACCTTTTTGCGTGTACCTTCAGGCGAAAGCGCTAATCTAAATAGTTCTTGAGTATCAAATAGTGCTGCAATTTGCTCTACTTGATTTTGACCTTTTACACGGTTCAATGGGGTACCTCCCAGGCTTCTAAAAAACAACCCGAAAGGCCATTTAAAAAGTTCTTTTTTGCCAAGAAAATTAATACGTTCACCCAATGTTCCTCTAAATAAAATTCCCATATAAAAATCATGCCAGCTCGTATGAGGTGCGGCGATAACCACCATTTTATTGACTTCCGAAGGAAACCTACCCCGTATCTGCCAACCTAATGCTTTGTATATTTTCTTAAATAACCATCCCATTAAATCGCTTGTTGAGATTTTAATATAAGTCTTGCCTCTTCTAAATCTTGTGGAGTATCAATACCTATAGCCGGGGTTTCTGAAAAAATCATTTTAATTCTCTTGCCATATTCTAAATAACGTATAGCTTCAATCTTTTCTGCAGCTTCAAGATTACGCATAGGTAATGTATAAAAGTCTAGAACTGCCTGTTTTCTAAAGGCATAAATACCTTTATGCTTGTAATAGGTTACATCAATATCTCTATCTCGAGGAAATGGTATAGGTGCTCTTGAAAAATACAATGCAAAATTCTCGTGATCTACAATAACTTTTACATTATTAGGATTCTCAATTTCTGCTGTAACTGTAATTGGAGTCATCAAAGAGGCTAAATCTATATGTTCTGCTCCCTGCTCATAAAAAACCTGAAGTACATTACGCATATCTGCTTCATTTGTAAAGGGCTCATCACCTTGTACATTAACAACTATATCCACATCTAGATTCTCTACAGCTTCTGCAATACGATCACTGCCGCAGTTATGTTCTTTTTGACTCATTATAACTTTGCCACCATTTTGTAAAATGGTTTTGTAGATTAAGGCACTGTCTGTAACAACATACACATCGTCAAATAAACCTGTCTTAACAGCAGCTTCGTAAGTACGTATAATTACAGGTTTACCCTCAAGGTCTTGCATTAGTTTACCCGGGAAACGAGAGGCCTCATAGCGTGCAGGTATCATTGCTATTACTTTTAATTGTTCAGTCATTGTAAACGTTATATATTGACTTTAGTTTTTCGGTTAGAAAACCATTTTATGCATTTATAAATTAAATAAACCACAAGTATACCTGCAAACAGCGGAATAAAAATGGCTAGTATAGAAAGGAAGATGGAAACTATATTTTCAAATGTTGCAAATAAAGGATTAGCCATACCCAAAGTTGATGTTGAGGATACAGCTCTAACAGCGGCAGTAGAACCGGCAATTAAACCTGCTGTACCACCACCTCCGATAATCGCAAGAGACCACGAAACCCAAGGCTCAAAATCTCCTAAAGTGACAAAAAATAGTACAGTACCTGCAATGCCGGCAAGAGGTACCGCCACAGTGTCTAAAATAGTATCAAACCAAGGTATATAGTAGGCTAACAATTCTAATAAAGTAGCTACTCCTAATAAAATTAATGCCTGTAATGAGCCTAACCAAACCCAGCCTTCATTTAAATTGAGTACATCAAAATAAGCGGCAATGCTCAATGCTAAAAGGGGTAAAAAAATACGAAAACCGGCTGCAGCTGCCAGCCCTACTCCCAGGCAAATACTTATTAAAAAATCCATTCTCCTAATTTTCTATAAACATATCATCTTTAAAACCTATAAGATAAAGTTTTTTTCGAGCTCTGGTTACCGCTGTATAGAGCCATCTTAAATAATCTTTATCCATACCATTAGGAAGGTACGGTTGTTCGACCATAATAGTTTCCCATTGCCCACCCTGTGATTTATGACACGTAATGGCGTATGAGAATTTTACCTGTAGTGCATTAAAAAACTTGTTGTTTTTTACTTTAAGAAACTTCTTATACTTAGATGTCTCATCTGCATAATCTTTCATCACCTCTTGATATAATTGATTTCCCTCTTCATAAGATAGTGAAGGTGTTTCTGAAGTAAGAGTATCTAATAGTAAAACTGTTTCAAAAGGAGCAAGATTTGGGTAATCTGTCATTTTTATTTTTACTTCCGCAAAGCGGAACCCATAAATCTCTTTTATACTGAAAATCTCCAGAATTTCAATAATGTCGCCATTTGCTATAAAACCAGCATCACTTTTAATATCGAGCCAAAAATAATTATTCTTGACCACCATAAAATAATCTCCCGGGCTTACCTCTTCTTCTTTAAAGAGAATTCGAGAGCGTATTTGTTGATTATACAAATTGGCACGTTTATTAGATCTAACAATTATTGCTGTACCTTCATTACCATATTCTTGGTAAGAATCACCTAGAGAGTCCATAATCTCGTGACCATCTATAAGACGTACCACATCGCTCTGATCACTAAGGTCAAATCTAAAATCTTCATACAAGCCCTCATTAAGAAACTCACGCATGCGTGTGGCATTTTTGAGAATACCGCTCGTTTCTGCCTGGCGCATCACTTCATCAAGTTCGATACTAAGTACCTTTTTATTAAACTGAAGCTCTAAATGCCGGGCATCTAAAGCCGGACTCAAATCCATCTTAACGGGTGGTAACTGTGCATTATCACCTATTAAAAGAAGCTTGCACTGATGTCCACTATAAACGTAAGACATGAGATCTTCTAGTAAAGAGCCATTTTCAAATAACTTAGACTCTGATGCAGCATCAGAAATCATTGATGCCTCATCAACTATAAATAATGCATTGCGGTGTTTGTTTTTTTGTAATGTAAAAGATACTCCACCACCACTCTCTTTTTTAGGATAATATATTTTTCTATGTATAGTTTGAGCGGGTTCATCACTGTAATTAGAAATGACTTTTGCGGCCCTTCCTGTGGGTGCTAATTGTATAAAGGACATTTTTATTTTCCACAAGTTCTTAACAATAGTCCCTATTGCAGTCGTTTTACCGGTACCTGCATACCCTTTTAGAAGGTAAATTGTATCATTTTTAGGATCTAATAAAAACTTACTAAGTTGTTGTAAAAGAATGTCTTGCTTTAAAGTTGGGGCGAATGGGAAATCCTTTAGAAGTAGTTTGTAAAATGCTTGATAATCCAGCTCCATAGCTATTTATTGATTCGGGTAAAGATAGTAATGAATTTTTCGGGATATCCTTTAACGATTAAAAAAAAATTGTAGATTTGTCGGTAACCATTATTAAATCTAAAACCACACATCGAATGAAATTAGTATTTCAGTTAGTACTTTGGGTTGTTATCGGAGTATTAGGATACCTTCTTTTTAACTCAGTTTACGGCGAAGTTAAATTTAATGATCTTAAAGTTGTACGTTATCAAAAATCAGTTAACAAACTTAAAGACATTCAAAAAGGACAATTAGCGTTTAAACAACTTAATGGCAAATTTGCCGGTAGCTTTGATGAACTAATTAAATTTCTTGATACCGCAGAGTTTACACTTACTGAACGTCGCGATACGTTAGTTCTTGATGAAGAAGCTACAAAACGTTACCGTGTAGATACACGTAAAGAAATTACTATTATCGATACACTAGGTACAGCCTCTGTTAAAGATTCATTATACCAGGGAACAGATCGATACAAAACGATGATGAATGTTCCTGGAACAGATAAGCAATTTGAAATGGAAGCAGGAACTGTTCTTAAAAACGATGTTCAAATTCCTGTTTTTGAAGCTAAGGTTTCTAAAGATGTAATATTATTTGATCAACCAAAGG
Organism: Leeuwenhoekiella sp. W20_SRS_FM14; assembly: GCF_052119605.1. Lineage (NCBI taxonomy): Bacteria > Pseudomonadati > Bacteroidota > Flavobacteriia > Flavobacteriales > Flavobacteriaceae > Leeuwenhoekiella > Leeuwenhoekiella sp. W20_SRS_FM14. The sequence continues at coordinate 38,479 of NZ_JBGQOK010000009.1, forward strand.
ATTACGTTGCTAAAGAAAAACAAACAGTTTCTGTTGAAGGTGTAAATGGTGCTTATCTATCTGTAGGTTCTATGACCGAAGTAAGTACAGCTGGTAACTGGCCTCAAAGTTACGGCGACAGTGAAGACTAATTCTCTGGTAAATCCAGAACTTAATATATTATCCATCCAGGTTAGCCTGGATGGATTTTCGTTTTATATATATGATGATAGTTCTGCAAACAGTCCTCTTAGCAAACAATTTCCCTTTAAAAATGTTCATACTGCTGAGCATGCGTTAATAGAAATCCAAAAAATATTTGATCATACGCCAATTCTTCACAATAACTTTAAAAAAGTTGTTGTCATCTATGCAAATGAACTTTTTACAATAGTTCCCAAACATCTATTTGACTCTAAAAACCTAACTGATTATTTAAAGTTTAATACTAAAATTTTAAAGACAGATTTTATTGTTTATGATGAACTGGAAAGGTTGGGACTTATAAATGTATACGTACCTTACACAAACATAAATAATTTCTTTTTTGATCATTTCGGTACATTTACTTATTATCACAGTCAGACTGTTTTGATAAAAAATGTATTGGAGCGCGCAACAAACCTCGATGCATCAACATTTTTTGTTCAGGTTGGTTTAAAAACAATTGATGTAGTGGTTTATGAGGGCAATAAATTACTGCTGAGTAATCATTTTAGATTTGATACAGATATAGATTTTGTATATTATATTCTCTTTTGTTTTGAACAGTTAGGTTTAAATCCTGAAGAAACCACGTTAAAAATCAGCGGTAATATAAATGCAGAAGATTCTAAGTATTTAATACTTTATGATTACGTACGTAATGTACAAATAGCAGAATCTGTAGAACAGGATCAATTGAATTATTCTTTTTTAAAATACAATCTAAATTTATGAGAATTATCAGCGGCAGCTTTAAAGGCAGACGTATAACGGCTCCAAAAAAATTACCGGTACGACCTACTACAGATATGTCTAAAGAATCGCTCTTTAATATTTTACGTAATAGATACAGTCTCACCCGTGTAAATGTCTTAGATCTTTTCTCTGGGACAGGTAACATTAGCTATGAGTTTGCTTCAAGAGGAGCAGAAGCAGTTACCGCTGTCGATGGCAATGCCGGTTGCACAAAATTTATAGAAGAAACAGCAGCTTCGTTTGAAATGAATATTAAAGTGATTAAGTCTGATGTTTATACTTACTTATCACGGGAAACTAATCAATACGATATCATTTTTGCAGATCCTCCTTATGATTTTGAAAAGGAGCAATTTTCAAAAATCGTTGAATATGTAATAGATAATGATTTGCTATTACCAGAAGGCAGTCTAATAATTGAGCATAGTAAAAATACAGATCTACAAGATCACCCTTCATTTTTTGAAATACGCAAATACGGTGGTAGTGCTTTTAGTTTTTTTTCTAAGTAGTTTTTAGTTAACTTAATATAAAAAATAACTATTTAAGAAAATTAGAATGACCCAAAGTCTAAAAACAATTGATCTAAGTTTTTGCAAACTTACTTTCGCAGAAAACTATGTAATTTCTGAAATAAATCAGGGAGTTGTTCTTAATAAAGAGCTTTTTAAAGAAGCAGGCTCTGTTTTATTTGATCACTTTAAAGATGATCAAAACTATGTGTATATCGCTTATAGAAGAGCAGATTATAATGTTAATCCCGTAGATTATATTAATTGCTCAGACTACCCTAATATGCTGGCCGTTGCTGTTGTAACTAACACCGAAGCTAAGCGCAGTACTGCAACTTTTGAAAAGGCGTTTTTTCCTAAACCTTACGAGATTTTTAATACGCTAGAAGATGCGATTGATTGGGTAAAGAATAACTTTGAGAATTTATAAAAAAAGCAGACCTGTAAGCCGGATTCTGTTCTTATTGCAAGCAATAATACCTTATCATTTATCTAGACAAATAATTACTTATTTGTTCTATCTGCCTACCCTCCGGCATCGCACGAGACGCACTTAATTGCCGGTTTACATGGCATTGCACCGCATAGAGTTTACCTGGTTTCACTACAGCATTACCTGTACATACTTTCTGTTGCACTTGTCCTTAAGTTAATAATTACTTACTAACTTAGACGGCCGTTAGCCGCTATGCTTCCCTATGGTGTCCGGACTTTCCTCCCTAAATAATTAGAGCGATAAGGCGGTCTGCTTTGCGCAAAAATACACTTTTAAAACCTACGATAGTTGTTTTAAATAAATTTCACCGAAGACCCATTGTTAATAAGAAAATCGCAAAAAACACAAATCTGTACTGTATATTGACCTAGCTATTTTTATCTTTGAGCATCTATTAACCGAATCTCTTTTCGGTTTAAAAACCTATATTTTAAATCTGTGGAGCAATTCATCGTATCAGCCCGAAAATACAGACCCGCAACGTTTAAAGATGTCGTGGGACAACAGGCTATTACTAATACGTTAGAAAATGCCATTGCTAATAATCATCTCGCACAGGCCTTACTTTTTACAGGTCCCAGAGGTGTAGGTAAAACCACGTGCGCACGTATTTTAGCTAAAAAAATAAATCAGCAAGCAGATGAAGTAATAGATGAGCATGAAGATTACGCATTTAATATATTTGAATTAGATGCTGCTTCTAATAACTCTGTAGATGATATACGTAACCTTATTGATCAGGTACGTATTGCACCTCAGGTAGGTCAATACAAAGTATATATTATTGACGAGGTTCATATGCTCTCTTCCGCAGCATTTAATGCATTTCTAAAGACCTTAGAAGAGCCGCCTAAGCACGCTATATTTATTTTAGCAACTACTGAAAAACATAAAATAATACCCACTATTCTTTCTAGATGTCAAATATTTGATTTTAAAAGAATTACAGTAAAAGATATTCGCGAGCATCTTGCAGATATCGCTAAACTAGAAGGTATTACTGCAGATGAAGAAGCATTGCACATTATCGCTCAAAAAGCAGATGGAGCATTAAGAGATGCATTATCTACCTTTGACAGGGTTGTAAGTTTCTGCGGAAATGATCTGACAAGAGCTGCAGTTACCGAAAATCTAAACGTACTTGACTACGATACCTACTTTGAATCTACAGATCTTATTCTAGAAAATAACATTCCACAATTGTTATTAAACTTTAATGAGATTTTATCAAGAGGCTTTGACGGGCACCATTTTATAGCAGGTCTTGCATCTCACTACAGAGATTTGATGGTTTGTAAAAATGCAGCGACAATTACCCTTTTAGAAGTAGGTGATCAAACTAAGGCTAGATATCACGAGCAGGCAAAAAAAGCAGACTTTGATTTTTTATTGCAGGCTTTAGAAATCGCTAATGAATGTGATTTAAAATACCGTACAAGTCGCAACCCCAGGCTTCTTGTAGAACTTTGCCTAATGCAAATGGCCTCTATCACTTTTGATGGAGAAAAAAAAAAGCTTCTAACTTTATAATTCCTGCTTCGTATTTTCAAAATGCTCAACAAGGATTAACTAACCCTCAAACAGCAAAACAAACTGAAGCTTCTGTAATTGAGAGTGTATCTAAATCTACAGTAGCACCAGTACAAAATACTCAAGAAACTGTACAGACAACACCTACACCTACGGTCAAACCCGAAATAAGGCCACAAACCTCGGTAAACCCGGGTCATGTATCAAGTCTTTCATTAAAAGGGCTTAGGCGTAAGAAAGAAATTCTTGAAAAAAAGACGGTAAAAGAAGTTGACGTTAGTCAATTGCCAAAAGATCCTTTTACTGAGAATGCATTACTCGCTACCTGGAAAGAATATGTAGGCCGACTTCAAAAGAAAGGAGAGAAAATTTTGGCCTCAAATCTTGAGACAGATACGCCCACGTTAAAAGGAACTGTTATTCACTTAGAGTTTCCTAATGAAACGATGCGGGTTGAACTAGAACGAGCTCAGCATAGCTTATTAGAATATTTAAAGCGTAAACTCAACAATTACGATATTACCATAGAGATCACGGTTAATGAGGCTGCAGAACGCAAATATGCGTATTCGCCACGTGAAAAATATGAGAAACTAAAAGAAAAGAACCCAGATTTAGAAATTTTACGAACCACCTTTGATCTTGATATATAATGTTAGGCCTTAAACTTCCCACAGACCCAAGATGGGTTAATATAGTAGAAATGAATATTGATGATATTCTGTCTGATCACGCGTTTTGTGAGCAAAAAGCAGCATCAACAGCCATATCTCTTATCGTCTCATTTCCCGAATACACCGAGCTCGTACAAGAAATGATTGCTTTGGTTAAAGAAGAAATTAGTCATTTTAAACTGGTTCACGATAAGATAATTGCTCGCGGTAATGCTTTGGGTTATGATCGAAAAGATGAGTATGTAAATAAACTGCTTAAATTTTTTCCTAAAGGAGGTAGTCGTACTACGCAACTTGTTCACAGACTACTGTATGCTGCACTAATTGAAGCACGCAGTTGCGAACGCTTTAGGTTATTATCTCAAGAATTAAAAGATGCAGACCTTAGAACTTTTTATCACAATTTAATGGTAAGCGAGGCAAACCACTACACTATGTTTTTAAGATTTGCACGTAAATATGGTAATGAAGACGAGGTAAATTCAAAATGGCAGAATTTACTAGAATTTGAAGCTGAAATAATGAAAAATTTAAGTGTACAACAAAGCATACACGGCTAGAAAATTTATGACAATAAAAAACCAGTTCAATTGAACTGGTTTTTTTATTATTTTTCATTTCTCTTAATACCTATAATCTATATGCAGCTGATAGTGTAAAGTATCTATTTTTTCCTTCTTTAGCTGAATTCACAACATCTATAAAACCAAAGTTATAGCGAGCTTCTAAGGTAAGACCATCAATAATTTGATAACCTATTCCACCTACAGCAGCAACATCATAATTTTTATATTCATATCTGTTAAAAGAATTCCAGATAGCAAGACCTACCTGAGGCCCCACGTGCACATTAAATCGTTGTTTGCTGTATCTAAGCAATAATGGCAATTGAAGATAATCAAGTTCTGCACGTTCTGCATTAGCACTACCCGGTACAGAGTTAGGTTTATTTCCCTGCGCAGAGTATAATAATTCTGGCTGAAAACCTAAAGAGCCACTTAATGGAATATCTGCAAAGACACCGGCAACAAAACCATAACGGCTCAAAGCATCATCATAGTCACCACTCAATTCTGAAACATTTAATCCTAATTTTGCACCATATCTCACATTTTGCGCAAAAGAAGTTGCAGAAGCTGTAATTAATAAAACAAGTAATAATTTCTTCATAATAAATATTTTAATTGGTTTCATCGATAAATTGGGCTCTGCAATATTACTATAATTTTTATTTGATAGTCTAAACAACTTGATTTTTATCGTTATACAGCGATTTTATGATGCCATCTGACAGCCCTATTTTAGGAACGTGTATATTTTTTGACCTACTCCACTTCATTGCTGATAAATAAATACGGGTGGCCGGTATAATAACATCGGCTCTATCTATATTCAACCCTAATTCAGTAATGCGTTCTTCATAGTTATAGGATTGTAAAAATTCGTAAAAACTCACCATGTAGAAATAGGTTAAAGGCTTACCATCTTTCTTACCACTTAGTTTAAATATTTTATTAATGTTTCCGCCAGAACCTATTAAATCTATTTTGGCGTGTCCTTTTGTAACTTCTTTTATCCAGGTTTCTACATCTTCCCAAACAGTATGCCCAACTAATCCTTCTAACAGCCGTACAGTACCTAATTTAAATGATTTTGAGGCAACTACTTCTTTATTGCTGTATAATGTAAACTCGGTACTACCACCACCCACGTCAACATACAGATATGACCTATCTGTAGAGATTAATGATTGTAAGTCTGTATTTGCGATAATTGCAGCTTCATCATTGCCATCTATAATATTAATTTTTACTCCGGTCTTTTTAAATATTTGCCTAACAACATCTTCTCCATTTTCAGCTTCACGCATTGCAGAGGTAGCGCAGGCCTTATAATCTACTACTTTATGCGAACGCATTAAAAGTTTAAAAGCTTCCATCGTTTCTGTCATACGCACGATGTTTTCTTCAGAAATGCGCTTTTCTTTAAATACATCTCCTCCTAATCGGATAGGTACACGCACTAATGAACTTTTGCGAAATAGGGGTTCACGGCCTTCTATTTCAATCACATTAGCTACTAATAAACGAATGGCGTTAGATCCAATATCTATAGCCCCATATTTTTTAAACTGAATCATAATTAGTTTAATTTATTTAAGTAGTAATCGTATGTAGCAAACTGAGACCGTAAGGGGGCTTCATCATTTTTACGATACGCATTATCTTGTAATGCTGTAATCTCACGAGCTTTTACATTATCATTCCAACAAATTGAATAGGTCTCTATAATCTCTTTCTTCACATCTGCATCGTAAATAGGACAGGTGACTTCTACCCTATTATCAAGATTACGCGTCATCCAGTCTGACGATGATATATAAACTTTTTCTTCACCCTCTTCCCCAAAAATTAATACTCGAGGATGTTCTAAAAATTTATCTACAATGCTAATAAGACTAATGTTTTCACTCATTCCCTTAACTCCGGGAATTAAGCAGCAAACACCTCTGATAATCATATCTATCTTCACTCCTGCCTCACTTGCAGCGTATAATTTATCTATGATGGAATAGTTAGAAATACTATTTAATTTAAGCCTTATATATCCCTTTTTACCACTTTTTACTTTCTTGATTTCGTTATCAATTAATCTAAAAAATGTATTTTTTGCGTAATGCGGGGAAATTATTAAATGCTGATAGGTATTTACAATGTAATTTGTATCGAAGAAATTAAACAGTTTTATGAGATCTTTTAAAATCTGTTTGTTTGCAGTAAATAGTGTATAATCTGTATATATCTTAGCCGTCTTACCGTTAAAGTTACCCGTGCTTATAAAGCCATAACGCTTCAGTCTACCTGACTCAAGACGCTCAATCACACATACTTTGCTGTGTACTTTTAGTCCCGGAACGCCAAAAATGAGCTTAATACCTTCATCCTGCATTTGATTTGCATAGCGCATATTACTTTCCTCATCAAAACGTGCTCGCAATTCTATTTGTACCGTTACATCTTTACCATTTTTAGCTGCATTTATTAACGCACTGGCAATGTGACTCAATTTAGCCAAACGATAAATTGTTATTTTTATAGTTTTAACTTTAGGGTCTAAAGCAGCTTCACGCAGAAATTTAATTACATAAGCAAACGTATGATAAGGTGTGTATTGCAGAAAATCTTTTTCGGCTACCTTTTTAAACATACTGTCATTAAGACTGATATTTGTTATAGGTAAGGGCTTATGAGTGGCATATAATAAATCTGTACGTCCAAGACTAGGAAAACCCATATAATCTTTACGATTATGGTAACGACCTCCGGGTATTATACTGTCTGTATTTTCTATACCTAACTTTTCAAGCAGAAAATTTAACGTATCTTTATTAATCGCCTGATCGTGCACAAAACGAACAGGTTCTGCATCTTCTCTACCTTTTACACTTTTAGATAATTTCTCTATAAAACTCTTACCTAAGTCTGACTCTAAATCAAGTTCCGCATCGCGGGTAATTTTAATCATATGAGCAGAAATTTCATCATATTCAAAAATGCTAAATACAGATTCTAAGTTGTACCGAATAAGATCATCTAAAATCATTATATAATCTATCCCATCTACCTGTGGCAACACAACAAAGCGATCTAATTCACTTGGTATTTCTACTAAAGCATGGAGTATTTTCTTGGTAACCGAATTTTTCATCGTTACGGTGAGATATGCCTCTAAATCCTGAATACGCGGTAAATCAATATCTTCATTGAGCATTATTGTTACTAGCGCAGGACTTACTTTTTCCATAAAAAAGGTTTTAATAAATTCACTATGCTCTGGGTAGTGAACCTCATTTTCCTTTATTATATAAATACCCTGATCTTTAAGACGTGAGTGTATAGTATCTATTATACGTAAACTTTCTTCCTGCTGCTCAATTACTATACGTGTTATCTTTTCTAAAAGTTCGTCTGCAGCATATACTCCTAAAGCTTTACGGCCACGTTTACCGGCTTCAACAATTCGCTTAACTGTAGCATATCGTACTTTAAAAAACTCATCCAGATTGTTAGAAAAAATCCCAACAAAGCGTAGGCGCTCAATAAGTGGCACTGTCTCATCTGCTGACTCTTGCAATACCCGAGCATTAAATGACAACCAACTTATTTCCCTATTTATATAACGTGATTCGTCTGCTACTAAGGTCGCTGTATTCAATTTATTATCCATTAATTAAGTTGCTTAGGTTTAACATATAGAATAGTTTCACCTTTCTTAATGGCACTCCAGTCATTAACATCAAATGTAATTGCTGTAAATGCAGCGGTTGAAACATTGTCTATGCTTTTACTTCCATATTGATTTACCCAAAAGGTTAAGGCGTTGTTATGGCCAAAAATCATAAGACGATCAATACGCTTATCACACGATTTGATTACTGTATCTAGTTTATTACCTGTAAAATCATATAAACGTTTATCAAGCTCCAGTCGCTCCTCTGGGATGCCTAATTCTTTAAGATATAAAACAGCCGTACTTTTTGCACGTACCGCATCACTACTTATAATGCGCTGAGGAATTTTTATTTTCTCTCGTATAAAAACTCCCATCTTAGTGGCATCATCTAAGCCTCGTTGATTAAGAGGACGCAAATGATCTTCAAGATTAAACTCCCATGAGGATTTAGCATGTCGTACCAGATAAAGTGTTTTCATACATAGTAAAATTAAGGAGCAAGTCGTTCTAATTTCCAATGTACCCCTCCCGGAGTATACAACAACCTATCGTGTAATCGATTAGGTCTGCCTTGCCAGAATTCAAATGATACTGGTTTAATACAGTAACCTCCCCAATAATTTGGTTTCGGTATTTCTTTATTTTTAAATTTCTGCTCAAGATCGGCAAGTCTATTTTCTAAAAAATTGCGGTCTGCAATTACATCGCTTTGTGGTGATGTCCACGCACCAAGTTGACTACCACGTGGTCTTGAATGAAAATAAGTCGTAGAAACTTCTTCAGAAACACGCTCTGCAATACCCTTAATGATAACCTGTCGCTCTAGATTAGGCCAGAAAAAAGATATACATACGTGCGGATTATCAGCTAAAGCCTTTCCCTTTTCACTCTCATAATTTGTATAAAAAACAAAGCCATTTTCATCATAGCTTTTTAAAAGAACAATACGACTTTTAGGAAAGCCATCGCTTCCTACAGTTGCTACTGTCATTGCATTAACTTCCTCAACACCAGCAGCATCTTCTACTTCTTCAAACCACTTTTTAAATTGATTGAAAGGATTAGCATCACTTTGATCAATCGTTAATGCATTCTTATCGTAAGATTTTCTATAATCACTTAAATCGTGTGCCATATTGAGATTTTAGAGCAATTTACGCTAATGATTAATACTGTAAAAAGTCCGTTACTATCTTTTACATTTATTTAAATTAAAGTCATAACTAATTTGCACTTGATAATTCGTCAAAGTCAAAAATTTTACCGTCATCTGCCGTAAGTACATTCTCGAACTCAAGTTTAGCTTCGTTTGCAAAAAGTGTAAGATCTGGGTAGCGTGTACTGTAATGTCCTAAAATAAGATATTTAACATGTGCCTGTTTAGCCATAAGGCCTGCTTGCCGAGCTGTAGAATGGCCAGTAGGTTCCGCTAACTTGGCATGAGCCTCTAAAAATGTAGACTCATGATACATATACGTGACTCCCTGTAATTGTGGCAAGTTATCTGGTTTATAAACCGTATCACTGCAAAATGCATAACTTCTTGGCGGGTCTGGATCAAACGTTAATTCTTCGTTGGGTATGAGCGTACCATCATCGAGCAACATGTCTTTACCAGACTTAATTTTTTTATAATATAATACGTCTATCTCTTTTTTAAGAACAGCGCTCATATTCAGTTTACGCTCTCCTTCTTTCTCTTTAAATAAAAATCCATTAGTATAAATGCGATGTTTTAAAGGAATGGTTTCTACGGAAACTTTGTCGTCTTCAAACAGGATTTGCGGTTCTTTAGATTCTAATTCGTGAAAGTATAGTGGATAATTTGTCCAGCTATTAGACAATTTTAACTGAAGCGTAATAGCTTGTTTGATCCCTTTGGGACCGTAAACGTGCAGTTCTCCTTCTCTATTAAGCAATCGAAAAGTAGATATTAAACCTACTAAACCAAAGAAATGATCCCCATGCAAATGCGAAATAAAAATATGCTTGATTTTTGAAAACTTAACTTTATTTCTTCTTAGCTCAACCTGAGTTCCTTCTCCGCAGTCAATAAGAAAAAGGTGGTTTTTTATTTGTAATACTTGAGAAGTAGGATTTGTAAATGTACGTGGCGTGGCTGCATAGCAACCGAGTATAGTAAGCTTCATTAAATTTTGCTAACAAATTATTTAAACGTAAACAGTTTAAAATCGGTTAGAAATCAACTTTATACTGCATAACAAAAAGATTAAATGCGTAGATAAAACTTCTTACCGCATTAAGTCGTTAAGTTAAGCTTAATTAAGCAAAAAAAGAATGCTTTACTTAAAATAAGCTTATGATTTAGAACCCCAGATCGCGTTGAATTTCTTCAAGATCTATCACATCTTTTGCCTCTTCTAGTGTAGGCACAACCATTAATTCTTCGGGTACTCTATCTATCTGCGGGACTTTATTAACTAACACAAATGACTTTTGAGCAGCACGCTGGGTATTTGAAATATGTAGAAAACTCAAAAGCTCATCTAGGGTAATATTCTCATATTTAAGCAGATCTATAACAAGATTTACATCTGAATACGCTTTAGGAATTATAAATTCTAAAAAGGAAGCAAAATCCTTTACACCATCTTCTTCATCCTTGAGTATGGTAAACGTGTCCTTTTGTGTTATAATCATTGCTTTTTAATTTTTGAAGCCAAAAGATAAATCACAGCCATGCGTATTGCAACACCGTTTTCAACCTGATTTAAAATTATAGACTGGCCACTGTCTGCCACATCACTGGTTATTTCTACACCTCTATTTATAGGTCCCGGGTGCATTATCACAATCTCCTTGTTTAAAGAATCTAAGAGTTCTTTATCAAGACCATATTGTTGTGTATATTCTCTTGTAGACGGGAAATAACTAATATCCATACGTTCATTTTGCACGCGTAACATATTAGCAACATCGCACCATTCTAAAGCTTTTCTAAGATTAAGCTCTACCCCAACACCTAAAGATTCAATATATTTTGGCATTAAAGTTTTAGGGCCACAAACTTTTACTTCGGCACCTAAAAGTTTTAAAGCAAATATGTTTGAAAGCGCTACTCTACTGTGCAGTATATCTCCTACGATAACAACTTTCTTACCACCTACATCTCCTAATTTTTTAAGAATAGAATAACTATCTAATAATGCTTGTGTAGGATGCTCGTGAGCACCGTCACCGGCGTTCACGATACTTGCTTTAATATTTTTTGAAAGAAAAACGCCGGCACCAGGATTGGGATGACGCATAACAACCATATCTACTTTCATAGATAAAATGTTATTAACCGTATCTATAAGTGTTTCTCCCTTTTTTACTGAAGATGCACCTGCAGAAAAATTGATCACATCTGCACTTAAACGTTTCTCCGCCAGTTCAAAAGAAAGCTTTGTACGGGTACTGTTTTCAAAAAATAAATTCGCAATGGTAATATCTCGAAGGGAAGGAACTTTTTTAATAGGACGGTTAATGATTTCTTTAAAATGATCAGCCGTTTCAAAAATAAGATTGATATCTTTTTTTGTTATGTACTTAATCCCTAATAAGTGATCTACACTTAACTCGCTCATTTGCTACTTTAATTTGTGCGATTGTTATTCCCGTTAACTTTATTCTTCAATTAAATAAACACTGTCCTCACCACCATTTTCTACCCAGCTCACTTTTACTTTTTCAGCATTGATGGCATCTACCTGCCTACCTCTATAATTAGGTTGTATAGGTAAATGTCTGCTAAAACGGCGGTCTATAAGGGTAAGCAATTCTACTTCACGTGGTCTCCCAAAGCTTTGCACCGCTGTGAGGGCAGCATTTATGCTACGACCGGTGTATAAAACATCGTCTATAAAAACAACATTCTTGTCTTCTACAACAAACCCAATTTTTGTCTTATTTGCTTCGAGTGGTTTGTCTCCGCGTCTAAAATCATCTCTAAAAAAGGTGATATCAAGATATCCCATTTTTATGTTTTCAATCTTATAGTCGTCTTCCAGCAATTTTTTAATACGTTCTGCCACATAAACCCCTCTGGGCTGTATGCCTATAAGAACTGTATCTTTAAAGTCTCTATGATTTTCAATGAGTTGACAAGCCAGTCTATTCAATATAATATTTACTTCTTTTGCATTAAGTAAGACTTTCTGACTCATAGTGGGAGTTGCGCTTGTTTTGGTTAGCAAAGGTATCTATTTTTTTAAACAGAATATTTCAAAATACACTTTTACTTGTTCTTATTTCTTTTGAATATTGAAAAACCGAAAGGAATAACAAAAAACAAGAAGAAGTATTTCCCCGTTATTAAGCCTACTAGCGTGATTAGTGCTGCAATTACATAAATCCAATTGTAATTGTTAAACTTCATAACGACTATTTTATACCCTGAGTAGGTTTCGGTTTAACCCATTTATTTTTAAGTTCAAGAAAATTTATGTCAATGGCAGGATCTTGAGGCTCCAGCACTTTTGCCTGAAAAGAACGCTGTAGAATATCTTCAATTAGATAATCTTCCTGCACACTCTTAGGATCATAAATTTCTTTGAGAGAAATATCAAAAAAACTAGCCGTAGTATTTAAGAAAAAAGCCTTTAATCCGCTGCGGTAATCCTTAATTAATTCAAAAGTGGTTGAACCCGTTTGACGATACATCAGTTTTACTAAGATCTGACCTTCGGTTCTGGTAAGTTTTTTGAGCTGTGCACCAAATTCGTCTTCAACATAGCGTTGTATGATTTTTGTGTATTTTTTCTTAGCCCGCTTAGATTTCATAGAATCTAGCCGTTGATTTAATTCAACAAGACGCTCTCCTGCCAATTTTGCATAAGGCCAAACTTTACGGGTTTTTCTGCGTAAAATAAGATATCGGCGTCGTGCTTCATTATCACTAAATTTTACCTTACCTAAAACAATTACATCATCTAAAAAAATAGCTTTTCGGGCAATGCTGTCGCCTTCTACAATATAGAATTCAACATTAGAGGTATCTGTCTCGGTAGTTGGTTCTTCTGTAGTTTGTGCTAATAACGTACCACTCAAAATGAGTGTAAGTAGGATGACTAATTTATTCAAATTTTATTTTTCTTTTAATAGAGCGAAAACTGTTCCAAAAGTACGCAATCGTTCAGATTGCGTTGCGAAATTGCTATTAATATTCTTACTTTCGTAGAAAATTGAAATTATGTCAAAAAGCATTTTAAATAAAGAATCTCTTGATTTTCTAGAATCTTACCTAAATAACGCCGCTCCCACAGGATATGAGTGGGAAGGTCAAAAAATCTGGATGAATTATCTAAAACCTTATGTTGATACCTTTATCACAGATAATTACGGTACAGCAGTAGGTGTAATAAATCCTGACGCTAAATACAAAGTAGTAATTGAAGGTCACGCAGACGAGATTTCCTGGTATGTAAACTTTATTACAGACGATGGTTTAATTTATGTAATACGAAACGGCGGAAGTGATCATCAAATTGCACCCTCTAAACTGGTTAATATACACACTAAAAACGGTATCGTAAAGGGTGTCTTTGGATGGCCGGCAATACATACGCGGGATAAGAGTGATGAAAAAGCTCCAAAACTTGATAATATTTTTATTGACACCGGTTGCAAAAACAAAGAAGAGGTAGAGAAACTTGGTGTACACGTAGGTTGTGTTATAACCTATCCTGATACATTCACGATTCTTAATGGCGATAAATTTGTGTGTCGTGCATTAGATAATCGTATGGGTGGTTTTATGATTGCTGAAGTTGCTCGTTTGCTGAAAGAAAATAGTAAGAAATTAGATTTTGGTCTGTATATCGTAAACTCGGTACAGGAAGAAATAGGATTGCGTGGTGCCGAAATGATCACACATACCATTCAACCTAACGTAGCTATCGTAACCGATGTGACCCACGATACAACCACCCCTATGATTGAGATGAAAACAAACGGTCGCGCCGCTATAGGTGATGGTCCTGTAATCTCTTATGCACCGGCAATTCAACAAAAATTGCGTGATTTAATTATAGAAACAGCAGAAGAGAAAAATATACCTTTTCAACGATCTGCCTGCAGTCGTGCAACAGGTACAGATACAGATGCTTTTGCTTACAGCAATGGTGGCGTACCTTCTGCATTAATAAGCTTACCGCTTAGATATATGCATACTACTGTAGAAATGGTACACCGTGATGATGTTGAGAATGTTATTAAAATGATTTACGAAAGCGTATTAAAAATTAAAGATGGTCAAAGCTTTAGTTATTTTGACTAGTTAATTTTATAATATCTGAATTTAAATGTCTGGAAGCTGTGCTGCTTTCGGACATTTTTTTTGCTTTCAATTTTTTTGAATAGACATTTCACACTTTATTAGTACAAATCATACAAAATTGCTTTTAAATTTGAAAGCATGACCATCACCGAAACTAAACTAGAAACTCTTTTAAAGAGCCCCGAAGAGGCCGCTCGCATAGCAGATCTTATCTATGTGAAAGAACAACACCTTACAATTTGCCGTAAAAAACACGGTAAGGGGTTTACCTATTGTAAAAATGATAAAACCATAAAATCAAAACCTATTCTCAACCGTATAAAAAAACTGGTCATACCACCGGCCTGGGAAGACGTATTAATCGCTGAACCAGAGAATGGGCATTTGCAAGCTGTGGGTCGCGATGACAAAGACCGTAAAGTCTATCTCTATCACGACACGTGGAATAAATTGCGCAATGAGACCAAATTTCTAAAATTAGCTTCGTTTGCAAATGTGCTTCCGCAATTGCGAAAGCAAGTTGATGCAGATCTTGACGAAGAAAAAATGACCCGACGCAAAGTGCTTGCATTGGTACTGCGCCTTATGGAAGAAACCCATATACGCGTAGGAAATGCATGTTATGCAAAGCGCAATCAAACGTATGGGCTATCCACCTTACGCACGCGTCACGTTAAAACAACAGAAAGCGATATTCGATTTGAATTTATAGGAAAAAAAGGCAAAGAACATAAAATTAAAATCACAGATCCAGAACTAATTGATCTTGTAAATCAATGTGAAGAAATACCCGGTTGGGATTTATTTCAGTTCTACGATGCTGATGGAACCAAACATCATATTGACAGCGGTATGGTGAATGACTATATTCACGAACTGAGTGGCAATTTATTTTCGGCTAAAGATTTTAGAACCTGGGGAGCTACAAAAATATTTTTTGAGTCATTGCGTGACTCCGGTTATGTTGAAGAAGAAAAACAGAATGCTAAAAACATTTTGACCGCATACGACGCTGCCGCAAAAGGTCTGGGTAATACCAGGAGCGTTTGCAAAAGTTATTATGTACATCCCGTAATACCTGAAGCATATGCAGATGGCAGTATCACAGCATATTTTGATAAAGTTGATCAGGTTAAATTAAAACCTAACTCTTTTATTTCAAAAACTGAAACCGTTATTACCCAGATGCTGAGTAATTATGAGATTACGATTTAATTTAATTAAACACTTTAATGCTTTAATAAGGTTTTAGCGTTGGTCACTATTATTTTTTAAAAGTTATTTAAGTAACTAAATTGAGCACGGTATTGTGTTTTATTTAAGTCTTCTACAGCGGCTCTTTCTTCAATTTTTCACTCAATTACAGTACATTTGCACACTTGAAAAAGAAAATGGCAGAAATACAAGAATACATTGAAGTTTATGGCGCAAGAGCCCATAATCTTAAGAATATAGATGTTCAAATTCCCAGAGAAAAACTAGTTGTAATTACAGGGCTTTCGGGTAGCGGTAAGAGCTCTTTAGCTTTTGACACAATCTACGCAGAAGGGCAGCGACGTTATATTGAAACTTTTTCGGCATATGCCCGCCAGTTTTTAGGAGGTTTAGAGCGCCCTGATGTTGATCAAATACAAGGACTCTCTCCCGTAATCGCTATTGAGCAAAAAACTACAAGTAAAAGTCCGCGTTCTACCGTGGGTACGATTACAGAGATTTATGATTTTTTACGTCTTCTTTTTGCACGCGCTAGTGATGCGTACAGCTATGAGACGGGTGAAAAAATGGTTAGCTATAGCGATGATCAAATTAAAGATCTTATAAAATCTGAGTACCACGGAAAACGAGTTAATGTTTTAGCCCCTGTAATTAGAAGTCGTAAAGGACACTACCGCGAACTTTTTGAGCAAATTGCAAAGCAAGGATTTGTAAAAGTTAGAATTGATGGCGAAATAAAAGACATCGAAAAAGGGATGAAAATTGACCGGTACAAGGTTCACGATATAGAAATCGTAATCGACCGGTTAAAGATTGATGATGAGCAGGATTTAGATAAGCGCTTAATGGAAACTATTAACACCGCGATGTATCACGGTGAAGACGTGATGATGATTTTAGATCACGACACGAACGAGGCGCGTTATTTTAGCCGTAGTTTAATGTGTCCTACTTCAGGAATCTCGTATCCTAACCCAGAACCTAATAACTTCTCATTTAACTCACCTAAAGGAGCCTGCCCTAATTGTAATGGTATTGGCGAACTGCGCGTGGTTAATTTAGATAAAATAATTCCTGACCCTAAACTTTCTATTAAAGCTGGAGGTCTCGCACCTCACGGAACTCAGAAAAACAATTGGATATTTAAGCAATTAGAAATTATCGCACAACGCTTTAATTTTAAATTGACAGATCCTATTAAAGACATTCCGAAGGAGGCTATAGATATGATTATGTATGGTGGCAATGAGAAATTTACAGTAGATTCTAAAACTTTAGGAGTTAGCAGAAGCTACAAAATAGATTTTGAAGGTGTAGCTAAATTCATTGAAAGCACCTACGAGAATAATGATTCTGCTTCCCTAAAAAGATGGGCAAAAGAATACATGGAAAAGGTGGAGTGCCCTGTTTGTGAAGGTTCACGCTTACGCAAAGAGTCTTTATACTTTCGAGTAAATGAAAAAAACATTGCAGAACTATCTAATATGGATATTCTGGAACTCGCCGCATGGTTTAAAGAGGTGCCTCAGCATTTAAGTGAAAAACAAAAAGCAATTGCGACCGAAATTTTAAAAGAAATTAATGCCCGTCTTCAGTTTTTAGTTGATGTAGGTCTTACCTATTTAAGCTTAAACCGAAGCTCAAAATCCTTATCTGGTGGGGAAGCGCAACGTATACGCTTAGCAACTCAAATAGGGTCTCAGCTCGTAGGAGTTCTTTATATTCTTGATGAACCTAGTATAGGCTTGCATCAGCGTGACAATGAAAAACTAATTAATTCGCTGGTCGCTTTGCGCGATCTGGGTAATTCAGTTTTAGTGGTTGAGCACGATAAAGATATGATTGAGCGTGCAGATTATGTTATTGATATCGGGCCGTTTGCTGGTAAGCACGGCGGGGAGATCATTAGCGAGGGAACCCCTAAAGAACTTTTAAAGCAACATACCCTCACTGCACAGTACATTAATGGGGAAAAAGAAATTGCTGTACCTGAAAAACGTAGAAAAGGAAATGGCAAAAAAATAATATTAAAGGGAGCAACCGGTAATAATCTTAAGAACGTGAATGTTACGTTTCCGTTAGGAAAAATGATTGTGGTCACGGGTGTTTCCGGTAGCGGAAAATCTACACTTATTAATGAGACCCTCTACCCTATTATGAATGCACATTATTTCAACGGAGTTAAAAAACCGGCACCTTATAAAGGTATAAAAGGTCTTGACGAGTGTGATAAAGTAATAGACATTAATCAATCTCCCATAGGTCGTACCCCGCGTTCAAACCCGGCAACCTACACGGGAGTTTTTGGCGAAATACGCAGTTTATTTGCCAAGATGCCAGAATCATTAATACGTGGTTATAAACCGGGGCGTTTCAGCTTTAATGTTGCAGGTGGTCGTTGTGAGACCTGTAAAGGTGGTGGCTTGCGTGTTATTGAAATGAATTTCTTGCCAGATGTATATGTAGAATGTGAGACCTGCCAGGGCAAACGTTTCAATAGAGAAACTTTAGAAATTAGATATAAGGGAAAAAGTATTGCCGATGTTCTAGAAATGACCATTGATGAGGCGGTACCCTTCTTTGAACACATTCCGAAGATTTACCGAAAAGTAAAAACAATACAGGATGTAGGTCTGGGTTATATTTCGCTGGGTCAACAGTCTACTACGCTATCTGGTGGGGAAGCACAGCGTATTAAACTGGCAACTGAACTTTCTAAAAGAGATACCGGTAACACGTTTTACATACTCGACGAGCCTACAACTGGTTTGCACTTTGAGGATGTACGCATCTTAATGGATGTTTTAAATCGTTTGACAGATAAAGGAAATACGATGCTAATCATCGAGCATAATATGGATGTTATCAAACTGGCAGACCACATTATAGACATTGGTTATGAAGGTGGTAAGAACGGCGGACAGCTTGTTGCTAAAGGAACTCCAGAAGAAGTAGCAAAAGATAAGAAGAGTTATACAGCTCAATTCTTACAAAAAGAGCTAAATTAGAACGCTCTCCTAAACATTAAAATCAAACTCTTAATATGAGAAATGAAAATAAGCCTAAGGGCTGGAATGAAATAAAAACAAATGATTCTTGGGCCCTGTTTAAAATTATGGGCGAATTTGTAAGTGGTTTTGAGAAACTTAGCAGAATAGGACCTTGTGTTTCTATCTTCGGAAGTGCGCGTACAAAACCAGATCAAAAATATTACAAGCTAGCAGTCGAGATCGCAGAGAAAATCGTAGATAACGGTTATGGCGTAATTACAGGTGGAGGTCCCGGTATTATGGAAGCTGGTAACAAAGGTGCACACCTTGCAGGCGGTACCTCGGTAGGTCTTAATATAGATTTACCATTTGAACAACACGACAATCCGTATATAGATGGCGACAAGAGTATAGATTTTGATTACTTTTTTGTGCGCAAGGTAATGTTTGTAAAATATTCTCAAGGATTTGTAGTACTTCCCGGTGGTTTTGGCACGTTAGACGAATTGTTTGAGGCAATTACACTTATTCAAACTCATAAGATTGATAAATTTCCTATCATACTGGTAGGTACAGATTTCTGGAAAGACCTTATGGCGTGGATTAGAAATACGCTGTTAGACAGTTTTAAAAATATAAGTGATGCAGATGTAGATCTTATTTATTTAGTTGATACTGCAGACGAAGTTCTTGAAGTGCTTAATAATTTTTATAATGAGTATGAATTAAGTCCTAACTTTTAAAGTTATAAAACCAGTACCCGTGTAATTGCGTTAAGTATTGTGACAATACTTAACGCTAATCATTAAAAACCCCTGTGCTATTTCCCGTTTTGGTCAATTTGCATTTACACATAAATTTATGAAGACGTTTTTAAAAGCGCTTCTACTAGTGATTTTTATACTTCCCGCAACCGGCGAAGCGCAGAACCGTATTAATATATCTGCACGATTGTATGAAGACTCAAAAACACTTGTAATTCAACAGGAAGTTTTTTTTGTAAATACCGCTAAAGACACATTAACATCATTATATTTTAATGATTGGGCAAATAGTTTTGCGTCTAAGCAATCAAAATTAGGTAGACGCTTTGCAGAAAATTATGACCGAAGATTTCATTTAGCTTCAACAGAAGAGAGAGGTTATACTCAAGTCAATTCAATTACAGACGACACGTTTAAAATGTTAGATTTTAAACGTATTCCTAAAGCTGAAGATATTCTAGAAGTTAAACTTAATCATCCTTTAGCTCCGGGAGAAACACAAATGCTCAGGCTTAATTATGAAATACATATACCCGATTCTCGCTTTACAGGTTATGGTGCTTTAAATAATGGAGATTTCAATTTAAAATATTGGTTTATTGCTCCCGCTGTTTATGATGGTGAATGGCATTATTACAGCAATAAAGACCTGGATGATCTGTACATGGTTCCTACAGATTTTAAAATAGACTTCTCGTTTAAGAAAAATTATCTCCTTATAAATGAGTTGGTTCAAACTAAAAGTTCATTAGATGAAGAATCTTTATACCGAACCATACAACTCGAAGGAAAAAACCGAAACAATACCACTATTTATTTTCGGCAGAATTCAGATTTTTTAATTACTGAAACAGATCCTGTAACGGTAATTACAAATATTAGCGATACTAAGGTAATTCCAGAACGTGAAGCGCTTATCATTGATAAAATTACAAACTATCTTGATAAAGAGTTAGGAGATTATCCTTTTGAGAAACTGGTAATTTCTAATATTGATTATAAGGAAAATCCTGTTTATGGCTTAAATCAATTACCTGACTTCTTTAGTCCCTTCCCAGAAGATTTTAAGTACGAGCTTAAAATATTAAAAACTGCAATTAATAATTATGTAGACCGCACGCTTTTTATAAACCCACGAGAACATAAATGGGTTGCAGATGTTGTGAAAATGAATATGATGATGCGGTATATGGATACCTATTATCCCAATTTAAAAGTACTGGGAACTTTAAACCGTTACTGGGTCGCAAGACAGTTTAATATTTCAAACTTAGAATTTAATGAGCAATATAATTTGTTGTACTTGCATATGGCTCGGTTGAATCTTGATCAATCTTTAGCTACCCCTAAAGACTCCTTAATTAAGTTTAATGTAAACATTTCAAATTCATACAAAGCTGCTAGTGGTGTAAATTATCTTTCAGAATATTTATCAGACACGCTAATTCAAAAAAGCATTAAACAATTTTACAGCGAAAATCAATTAAAGCTTACCTCTCCTAAAGATTTTGAACAAATTGTACGCTCTAAAACCGATAAAAACCTAGACTGGTTTTTTCATGATTTTGTAACTACCCGAAAAAACATAGATTTTAAATTTAACGAAGTAAAGAAAAGAGGAGATTCAATAAATATAGAATTACGTAATAAAACAGGAATCTTAGTCCCGGTTCCAGTTTATGGGATGAAAGGAGATTCTATAGTTTCTAAAACCTGGGTTGAGGGTTTTAAAAAAGAAAAGCAAATCTCTATTTCAAATAAAGATATAGACCGGGTAGTTATTAATGCGGAAGGATTTGTCCCTGAATTTAACAGACGTAATAATTACAAAAAATTAAATCCTTTTTTAGGTGTTAATAAACCCTTTCAGTTTAAGCTCTTTCAGGATTTAGAAAATCCTTCAAAAAATCAGGTGTTTTTTATGCCTGTTGCAGAATATAACTTTTACGACGGTTTTAGATTAGGAGCTAAAATGTATAATAAGACTTTACTCTCTAAACCCTTTAATTATAAGATTGAACCACAATATGGTTTTAAATCAAATAAAATTACAGGAAGCGCGGGGTTTACCTATACTCAAAATCTTGATGAGGGAAATCTTTTTGCAATACGCTATGGTATAAGCGGCTCCTTATCTTCTTATGCGCCAGACGCACTTTATAAAAAATACTCTCCGTTTATAACATTTGCTTTTAGACCAGATGATTTTAGATCAGACAAACGCGAATATCTAAGTATACGCAACATTAATGTTTACCGCGATGAGTCTAATTTTATAAGCAATGATGATCCTAATTACAGTGTCTTTAATGTTCAATATTCAAATAATGATCCCGGAGTAATAAACTCATTAAGCTGGAATACCGATTTTCAACTCGCTCAAAAATTTAGTAAACTATCAGTAACCGCTAAATACCGAAAAGTTTTTCTTAACAACAGGCAATTTGATTTACGTTTCTTTGGTGGTACGTTTTTATACAACGATACCCGTTCTGATGGTGACTATTTTAGCTTTGCTACAGACCGTCCTACAGACTATTTATTTAATTACAATTACTACGGTCGTTCAGAAAGCAGTGGTTTGTTTAGTCAACAACTTATACTGGCTGAGGGTGGTTTTAAATCACAACTTGATACTCCCTTCGGAAATCAATGGCTCACTTCTATTAATACAAGTACAACCCTTTGGAACTTTATTCACGGCTACGTAGATGTAGGGCTTATAAAAAACCAGGGAGATCCTGCACGTTTTTTATACGATAGCGGTATACGCACCGTATTAGTTGAAGATTATTTTGAGCTGTTTTTCCCGGTATATTCTTCTAACGGCTGGGAAGTAGGTCAACAAAATTACGATCAGAAGATACGCTTTATCGTTACCTTAGATATAGGAACAATGTTAAGCCTCTTTACCCGCAAATGGTATTGAATTTTTTTTAATTATTTGATCATCAATAAATTTAAATAAATTCATTAAATACCCCTTTAAATTTCCATTTATTGAATAACCCGCAATTAAATAGGTTTTTATTAAAAAATTATCATTTTATTAGATAATTATTGAATTGTGTTTAACGGGTTTTTTACTTATTTTTGTGAAAACTCATTATACATATGCACACGCAATCTGAGCCTACTTCTGAAATATCTTTTCAAGATTTTAAATTAACCGTTCTAGAAGATTACAAAATAGCTGTTACCAGTAGAGAATGTAGTTTATTAGGACGTCGAGAAGTTTTAACAGGTAAGGCTAAGTTTGGTATTTTTGGCGACGGAAAAGAAGTACCCCAGCTGGCAATGGCAAAAGCCTTTAAAAAAGGTGATTGGCGGTCAGGATATTATCGTGATCAGACCTTTATGATGGCTATAGGCGAGTTTACTATAGCAAATTTCTTTGCGGGTCTCTATGCGCATACAAGTATAGAAAATGACCCTATGAGTGCCGGTAAACAAATGGGTGGTCATTTTGGTACACACAGTCTTGATGAAAACGGAGCATTAAAAAATCTTCTGCAGCAATACAATAGCAGTGCAGACATCTCTCCTACTGCAGGCCAAATGCCAAGACTATTAGGTCTTGCTCAGGCTTCAAAAATCTTTAGAAATGTTACTGAAACAGAAACCGATGGGTTATCTGATAAGGGTAATGAAGTAGCCTGGGGTACCATAGGTAATGCCAGCACTTCTGAAGGAATGTTTTTTGAAACTATAAATGCTGCAGGTGTATTACAGGTACCCATGGTTATTAGTGTTTGGGATGATGATTACGGTATTTCAGTGCATGCAAGACATCAAACAACAAAAGAAAGTATATCTGAAATCTTAAGCGGTTTTCAACGTACTGAAACCGAAAAAGGTTTTGAAATACTAAAAGTTAAAGGTTGGGATTATCCCGCCCTTGTGGAAACTTTTGAGAAAGCGGGAAATATTGCCCGTACAGAACATGTTCCCGTTATACTGCACGTGACTGAATTGACACAACCGCAAGGGCATTCAACATCAGGTTCTCACGAGCGTTATAAAAATAGTGATCGCTTACAATGGGAAAAAGACCATGATTGTATTGCAAAAATGCGTGAGTGGATGCTTAATAACCAAATCGCTACTGAAGAAGAACTAATTGATATCGAAAAAGATATTAAACGCAACGTTCGCGAAGGAAAACGTAAAGCATGGGATGCATTTTTAAACCCTATTAGGGACGAAAAGAAAAAGGTAGTTAGTCTACTCGAGACGCTTGTTTCAGAAAGCAGTAATGGTCAATTTATAAAGCCTATTCTTAAAGCACTAGTTAATGAAAAAGATGCCTTAAAATCAGATTTACTTACAGCATCTCGCAAAGCACTTCGATTTGTTGCTCAGGAGGAAAGCAAGGCGATAACATCGTTAAGAAATTGGGTTACTTCATATATCGAGAATGAGCAACCTAATTACAGTAAACATTTATACAGCGCTAACGAATCTAAGGCTATAAACGTAGCTGAAATTCTACCTGAATATGACGACAAGGCAAAAGATGTTGATGCACGAGTAGTTTTACGTGATAATTTTGATGCTATATTCAGTAAATATCCTAACAGCCTAGTTTTTGGTGAAGATGCTGGTACCATAGGTGATGTGAACCAGGGCCTTGAAGGTTTACAAGAGAAATATGGCGAGCTGCGCGTTGCTGATGTAGGTATACGAGAGACTACAATTATAGGTCAGGGAATAGGTCTTGCATTACGCGGCCTGCGACCTATTGCAGAAATTCAGTATCTTGATTATGTACTTTATGCAATTAGTACGCTAAGTGATGATCTTGCCACATTACGTTACAGAACCCATGGTAAACAAACAGCTCCTGTAATTGTTAGAACACGAGGACACAGACTTGAAGGTATCTGGCATAGCGGTTCTCAAATGGGTGCACTTTTAGGACTTTTACGAGGAATTTATATTCTTACACCACGTAATATGACTAAAGCAGCAGGATTCTACAACACGCTTTTAAAAAGTGATGAACCTGCAATCGTAATTGAGTGCCTTAACGGCTACCGTTTAAAAGAGCAATTACCGCTCAACTTAGGGGAATTTACTACGCCTATTGGTAAAGTTGAAGTCGTAAAAGAAGGTACAGATATAACCGTTTTATCTTACGGAAGTACCCTTAGACTGGTAATGCAGGCCGGTCAGGAATTGCAGGCTTCAGGAATAAATATTGAAGTTATTGATGCACAGTCGCTTTTACCCTTTGATTTAAAACACGATACCGTAAAAAGTATTGCAAAAACGAATCGTATTTTAGTTGTTGATGAAGATATGCCAGGTGGTGCTTCAGCATATTTAATGAGTCATATTTTAGACGAGCAAAAGGCATTTAAATACTTAGACAGTACACCACAAACCTTAACAGCAAAACCACACAGACCCGCATATGGCACAGATGGAGATTACTTTTCAAAGCCTTCTGCTGAAGATATATTTGAAAAAATCTACGCAATTATGAATGAGGTAAATACTAAAAAATATCCATCCATTCGATAAATTTTAACTGCTACATCCAGGGTTGATGATCTATCTCAACCCTGAATAAAGCATAATTTATCTGTTTTTGAACTAATTCTGAAGTAAGCGGAAAGCTTAAATCGCCACCCGCAGTGTGAAATGTATAATTAAATAGCTTTCGCTTTTTATACCATAAGGGCTGGTTTACAGTAATTGCCTGTAATTTAAACAGCTCAATTATTTCAACTTTTTGATTCCACACTCCCTTTTTTATAATTACAAATTCAGGAGTAATTTCTAACGACAAGGCGCGATACCAGAAATATTGATAGGGTATTACTATACCAACATAAATAATAGATAAAATACTGGTTATTTCAATCAAATAATTAGGGACTAAAAACGATGCCACTACACCGGTTAATAATAATGGCAATGCTGCTAATATTATTAATCTGAAATAAAGATATACCGCCGGCTTAAAAAGATTACCTGGTTTAACTTTATAGGTAAATAGAAATTTCTTTACTTTTTCTACTTGAATACGTTCTAATCCTGGAATTTGAATTTTTGTTTTTGTAAGATCATTTTGACTACTGGCAATGGCGATTTGAACCTCGTGAAGATTTAGCCTTTTTTGAATGGGGTTTGTAATTACCCTAAGCAATTGTACTCTTCTGGGTTTTAAACTGGTTTTGGTATTGGTTTTCAGACCCATTTCTAACTCGAGACTGTCATTAGTTTGTTGCAGTTTGAGATCAAAATATTTAATAAATATTTCTATACACGAGATTAAAAGTCCTAAAAGAAAAATAACAGTAAATACAATAGCTGTAAGTATAAAGAGCTCAATAGGCCTGCTATATGCCTCTAAATAACCCTGTACACTATCTGTATACATATCACTCTGTATAAATTCAAAATCACCTAATTGTTGATAGATAGTAACTCCAAAAATTAGAATTAACCAAACGCCTCTAAAATAGTTACTCGTAAGACCTAGTTTTATCAAAGTTGCCGGAGAAAGTTTGTGCTCCCACGCATTTGATGGGTTCGATACAAATTCCTTTATAAGTACATCATTTGTAGCTGGAGCGTCTTCCTCCACTTTTGCAACATCAATTAAAACCTGCTGAAGTTTTTTAGCATCTGCCTCTCGAAGTGCTTTTATACTTATTTCCTTACCACTACTTCCCGCTGTGTCAAGTACCAGACTATACACGCCTATAGCACGCTGCAATAAAGATCTTTTAAAATAAACCTGCTGAATTTTATTAAATGGCACATTAATCTTTTCAGTATTAAAAACTCCTTTCTCTAATACAAATTCAGAATTTGCATAATTAATATGAAATTTAAAACGCAAAAAAGCAATTACGCTATAAATAAGCAATAGAATTATAAAAACCGCTGCACCTAATAATACCTTATTTAAAATTTCAGAATTTATCCCTTTAACAAAAAAGTAAATTAAAGCAGCCCCAAAAGCTCTCAAAAATTTATAAAATTGAGCTAAAAAAATGAGAATTACACCTAGTTTTGATTGCGTTTGAGGTATAGAATAAAGCTTACTCATCTATATCGATTAAGTGATTAGCTATTGTATTCTTTAATCTAGACGCGATTTCTGGAGTTAAACCGGGAATATCTATATCGCTCCCAGAACCACCGGCGGTAAATATATTAAGGTTTGAGATTTTAAAAACTTTATCGAGCATACTTTCTGAAGTTGAAATATGCTGAATGCGGTTAAAAGGTATTATCGTTATCTTTTCAAATAAAAAACCGCGCTTATAGGCGATATCGTGCTCACGCAATGCATAGCCTATACGTTTCTGAAACATTATCTGAAAGAAGAATAATAGTCCAAAAATTACCAGTCCTGTAATCATAAGTCCCCAAATTAAACCGGGGACTTCTGTCACTTCTCGCAAGAAGTAAAGACCTATTGCAAAAGCAAGAACGAATAGTCCTAAAACAAGAAAAACCTTATACAATCTCTTTACAGAGACTTGTGTATAGGTTAATTCTTGATAATCTGGTAAGGAGTCAATGTCTACCGGGGCGTTTGTAAACTTTTGTTCCATAATATAGGTTTTGGTGCGTGTTTTAAAAATACTAGAACCTAACCAATATATGACCTATGGAATCCATTTTTTCTCAAAATTGGGCTTTCTTTTTTCTAAAAATGCATTTCTACCCTCTTTGGCTTCTTCGGTCATATATGCTAATCGGGTCGCCTCCCCTGCAAAAACTTGTTGTCCTACCATACCGTCATCGGTAAGGTTCATCGCAAATTTCAGCATTTTTATAGATGTAGGTGATTTTGCTAAAATCTCCTGAGCCCATTCAAAAGCTGTTGCTTCTAACTCTTCATGAGGTATTACGGCATTCACCATACCCATTTCAAAAGCCTCCTGGGCAGAGTAATTTCGACCTAAAAAGAAAATCTCACGAGCTCTTTTTTGACCTACCATTTTTGCTAAATAGGCAGAACCGTACCCACCATCAAAACTGGTCACATCTGCATCAGTTTGTTTAAAAATCGCATGTTCTTTAGATGCTAAGGTAAGATCGCAAACTACGTGCAAACTATGACCACCACCTACAGCCCAGCCGGGTACAACGGCAATTACCGCTTTAGGCATAAAACGTATTAAACGTTGAACATCTAATATATTTAATCGATGATACCCATCGTCACCTACATACCCCTGATCGCCACGTGCTTTCTGGTCTCCTCCACTACAAAAACTGTAAACACCATCTTTTGTAGAGGGTCCTTCAGCAGATAAAAGCACTACTCCTATAGAAGTATCTTCTTGTGCATTGTGAAAAGCATCTAATAATTCTGCAGTAGTTTTAGGTCTAAAAGCATTACGCACGTTAGGTCTGTTAAACGCAATTCGCGCGACCCCATCTACTTTTTTATAGGTTATATCCTGGTATTCTTTTACGGTTATCCAATCTGGTTCTTGCATTGCTATTCTTTTATTTTTCCGCCTGGGCGAACTAATACGTGTTTATTCTTCTAGATTTTTTAGAGTGATTCCCTTATCAGAAATGGTAATCATTCGGTCTTTATAAAGAGCACCTATTGCTTTTTTGAAAAGTTTTTTACTTATACCAAAATAGGCATTAATATCTTCTGGCGAACTTTTATCGTGTACCGGTAAGCTTCCGCCGTTACGCTTTAATTCTTCATAGATAAATTCTGCATTTGGTTCTACACTTCTATACCCTTCAGGCTGAAGCAAAACGTCTATTTTTTTATCTTCGCGTACTCGTTTTATATAACCCGGAAGACAGTCTCCTACACGTATATCTTCAAAAATCACATCTTTATGTACTAATCCCTGAAACTTTTCATTGATAATTACGTGCGCTCCAAATTCTGAAAAATGAGACACTAATAAATTTACCTTATCAAATTTTTCAACATCAATATCTTCATTTTTTAAGAATGTATTGAATTTTGAAGATCCTACAAGACGGTTTGTCTTCTCATCCAGATACATATAAATTAGATAAGAGCTGCCTTCGCGCATATCTGTAACCTGATTGGAAAATGGCACAAATAGTTCTTTGTCTATTCCCCAATCTACAAAAGCACCTATTTTTGAAACAGATGTACATTTTAGATAGGCAAAACCATTTTTTAATATATAAGGTTTAAGTGTAGTGGCGACTGGTCGCTCCTCGTTATCCAGATATACAAATACTTCAATTTCATCTTCTAACTGAAAACCTTCGGGAGCATATTTACCAGGTAATAACACCTCATTTTCTTCTTCATCACGCAGATACAAGCCGGGTGCTGTATCACGATCTATTATCATTTTATGGAATTCCCCGAGTGCGAGCATAATATTTTTTTTGTGTTTTCAAAATTAGGAAAGTAATAGGGATTATACTTCACTAATAGTAAAGAATAGTAATTTGAAATTACAGTACCTATATATAGAATCTCTGTTAAACAAGAAAGTCTGCTAACGCAATTATTAGCAGACTTTTACATTTTTAAGAAAGATATTTTTAACTGTATACCTCTTCTTTGCCAAAATGCTTAGTAAGTAAATAATAAACAACTGCGCGGTATTTATTACGATTAGATTTACCGTAATCTTCCATAACTTTATGAAGTCCTTCCATCAACTCGGGACCATCAGATAAGCCTAATTTTTTAATGAGAAAGTTGTTTTTAACGGTCTCAAGTTCTGATTCACTACCTGCAGAAACCGTTGATGAGTCTTTATTATATATAGACGGACCGCAACCTATTGTAACTTTGGTCAACAAATCCATATCTGCCTCGTGGTTTAGTTTTTCTTTTAAATCTGCTGCATACTTAGCGATCATTTCATCTCTTTTACTCATAAGATTCTATTGTGTTTAGTTATTTTTAATTAAGTTCTTTAAATATACATAAAAATAAAAACTAAAATAAGTTCCTAACGGATGTAACTAAAATAACCCAGTAGAATCTGATCATTCAACGTGCGAGGCGTTTTAATCTCAAGCAAACACGGAGCATCAGCTATGCTATAAAATTCTTCCTGAGCACGTTGCAGCTCTTCTTCTGAAGTAGCTGAAAAATAATGTATACCATACATCGCACATAAATGCGATGCATCAAGATTGTGTATGGTTTCAAAATACGTTTCAAATATAGCTGAAGTTTTATCTCCCGGTAATATTCTAAAAATACCGCCACCACTGTTATTGATAACAATAATCTTAAAATCCTTTGGCAGATAAGCATTCCACAACCCATTGCTATCATAAAAAAAACTGAGGTCGCCTGTGATTAAAGTTGTAGGTAGCTGGCTCCCTACTGCAGCTCCTACAGCTGTAGATGTGCTTCCATCTATACCACTGGTTCCTCTATTGCAATACACTTTTAGTGATTTATCTATATCAAATAATTGAACATAGCGCACGGTAGAGCTGTTGCCCAACTGCAATAAGCTATCTGGTCTCAATTTTGCCAGAAGTAGATCAAAAGCTTTAAAATCACACCAGCTCATTTCTTTAATATAATCTTGATGCAATACATCGCGGCGTGATCGTACTTGCAACCAGTCACTTTGATAGTTACTTTCGACAACTTGACTCTTATCTAAAAAATTAGCCCAAAAATAGTTTACAGGTACCTTAAAGTGTTTATTTAAACAGAAATAGGTGTCGTATGCTTTTTTAGGATCTACGTGCCAATGTTCTTTAGGTTGATAATTTCTAAGAAATGCCTTGATCTTTTTAGAGATGATCATTCCGCCCAGCGTGATTAATATCTCAGGCTGAAGATCTCTGAAACCCTCATCATCTAAAGATCCTATAATATTATCTGTACGCGTAAAGAAGTTAGGATGATGCGTATTTGAAGTTGTTTCAGTAAATACAAGTACGCTAGGGTCTGTACCCAGCTTGTCTAGAAACTGTTGTTCTATCGTATTAGGTTGTAAAACACCTATTAGTATGATTTTTCGCTTTGCGGCATTCCACTTGCTAATAAAAGGAGCTAGTTGATCCTGGCTGAGTACATCAGATTTAGACTCTGGTGCTACAATAATAGGATCTACCAGTTTTTGAGTTGTGGTATTATACAGTGGTTCATAAAATGGAACATTTATATGTACCGGACCTTGATTTACCAACGCTTCATTAAGTGCTTTATTTATTTCCTGCTGGTTATGCTTTGTGACTTCACGTTGTTTTTGAATAAGCTTTGGATCTGTAACTGCCTCATCAGGCACATATTCAGAATATAAATTTGCCGAATATAATATATGATTCTCAAAAACATTGCGCTGACGTATGGTTTGACCATCTCCTATATCTATACGCTCTATAGGACGATCTGCAGATATCACCACTAAAGGAATGTCACTATAATAGGCTTCAGAAATTGCCGGGTAATAATTAAGAACAGCACTACCAGACGAACAAACCACTGCTACAGGCTGTTGCAACTGCTGCGCTAATCCCAATGCAAAGAAGGCCGCAGAACGCTCATCAACTACACTATAGGTATGCATTTGAGGATGTTGTGTAAAGCCTATTGTTAGAGGCGCGTTACGCGAACCGGGGGATATTACAATATGATTCACGCCTTTTTCTAAACAAAGCAAAACCACAGATTGTGCGACGGGTATAGTAGAATAGTTCATTATATCAAAAATACAATAAAGGCTCAAGCCTTAAAGAATACTTGCAATGGTTTGTGCTTTATTTACCGTTTCTTCCCATTCATTAACTGCATCAGAATCTTTTGTAATACCACCACCTATATAAATTTCTGCGGTAGTATTTTTAAACTGCATACAACGCAAATTCACATACAGTTGTGTAGATTTAGTAAGCGTTTTATAGACCAGGTTTTCGACGTTTCGAGGATTTCTGCGTTTTGATTGATCTTTCAAAATATTTAATTCGCCTAAATAACCGGTATAAAACTCCCTATCGTAAGACTCTTGCTCTTTAATAAATTCTTTGGCTAAATCTCTAGGAAAACCACAAACTGCCGGTGTAGGATGCAATGCTGCAACAATATCTTTTATTGAAGTGTTTGTTGTGCTAAAGCTACCTGTAATACGTGTACGTAAATGCAATAAATTACCTGCACGATGATTCTCCCGCTCGTGTACTTTAAATTTCACCAGATTAAAAGGTTGTAATTTAGACACAATTTCATCGGTTACTAATTGTTGTTCATCTTGTTCTTTAGTACCCCATTCTACTTCTCTAGTGTCGTCTATGTAAGGCTGTGTTCCTGCAAGAGCCATAGTTTCAAAAGATCTTCCGTTTACAGAAACTAGCGTTTCTGGCGTAGCCCCCAACCAGGTTCCTACTTTAGGATGATGCCATAAATAAACGAAAGCGTTCTTATACGCTGCACCTAATTTTTTAAATAAAGTTAACGGTTCTAAATCTGGAGTTTCTATATTT
This sequence comes from Leeuwenhoekiella sp. W20_SRS_FM14, assembly GCF_052119605.1. Lineage (NCBI taxonomy): Bacteria > Pseudomonadati > Bacteroidota > Flavobacteriia > Flavobacteriales > Flavobacteriaceae > Leeuwenhoekiella > Leeuwenhoekiella sp. W20_SRS_FM14. The sequence goes on from NZ_JBGQOK010000009.1 coordinate 70,544, forward strand.
TGCTTACGCGAAACCACAACTTTCTGAAGTTCGGTTTGTTTTATATATCTAATTGCAGCTGAAACTAAAGCGATATGTTCATTTTTTTCAAATTCTGAAGCTGTTTCCTTAATTGAAGCTTTTAAACTCATGTGACCAAAATCAAAATCAGCAACATAAATAGGTTCTCCAGGTATTAAAACAGTTGTTCTACTTGAATCAAAAGGAGCAAAAATAAAACCCTGCTCATCAAAATTAGTAACGGTATGTAGTGTATCATCATTTTGTAAGAGAACTCCTATATTATTAGTATTCGACTTTTTATATATAACAAAAGGAAGATTAGCAGTGTACTGATTTTCTACTAATTTTATAAGTTCAATTGCAGTCATACTTACTTTTTAGGCAGCGCAATGGTTGTAAGTTTAACAATAGAAATCAGTTGATCTGCTTCATTAGTAATACGTATTTCCCATAACTGAGTGGTGCGACCCTTATGTAAAAAGGTAGCTTTAGCATATACCATACCCTCAGCAATACTCTTAACATGATTCGCAGAAATTTCGATTCCCCTCACAAAAAAATTCTTGGCATCTAGAAACATAAAACTCGCCGCGCTTCCTACGCTTTCGGCCAGTGCTACCGAAGCACCGCCGTGTAAAACACCATCGGGCTGATGAACCTTAGCGGTTACTGGCATTGACGCAGTAAGAAAATTCTCTCCAATGTCTATGAATTTGATATCCATAGTTTCCATTAGCGTGTTTTTACAGATAGCATTGCATTTAGCAAGTGCTTCAGTCTTATCATTTAAATTCATGAACCTGTTCTATTTACTAGTGTCTGGCGCTCTAAAATCGTTTTTTAGATTTAGATTGATTTACTTTGTAAAGATACTTAAACCTCAAGGATGCACGAAGAAAAAACTGTAAGCTATACTACCCAAAACACCTATTACACGTTAAATACATTTACAGCAAAAACTAAAAAAATATGGCTTGTCTGTCACGGAATTGGCTATCTAAGCACCTATTTTTTAGATCATTTTAAACATCTTGATCCAGATGAGAATTATATAATTGCCCCGCAAGCACCTAGTAAATACTATCAGGATAAAAAGTATAAATATGTAGGTGCATCCTGGTTTACTCGTGTAAACACGCAACTAGAAATTCAGAATGTTACAAATTATCTTGATCAGGTTTACGTGCAGGAGATTAGTGATAAGTTACAAGGCCCTGTTAAACTTACCATTCTTGGATATTCTCAAGGAGTTTCTGCTGTAACCAGATGGTTAGCTCACGCTAAGGTTTACTGTGATAATCTAGTGCTACATTCGGGCTCTACTCCTAGGGAATTTCATTCAGAAACCTTCAAACACCTTAACCACACTAAAGTTTCCGTCATTTATGGTACAGAAGATATGTATTTATCATATTCTAAAATGATAGCTGAATTGAACTATCTAAAATCGATATTTAACAATAAACTCAACATAATACCTTTTAAAGGTAAGCACGAAGTTCACGAACCTACACTACTGCACTTATCTTTAACTTAGTACGAAGAGAACTCATTACAGATACAAAGTTCATGACAAAGTAGGAAAATACTTATTATTTAATTCGCATATAAATCTTTTTATGCTTTTCATCTGTTATAAAATATTTAGAATATGAATAAATCGGCACAACTTAGTGATTTTATACAAGTATATTATACATAAATATTATTGAATAAATTATTTTTGTGTATTTCATCGAATTATTGTGTACTTAAAAGATTAAGTGTAGTATATTTACGCTGTAGAACACAAAAAACCAAATATATGAAATCACTTATCACTTTTATTGCGGTTGCTTTTTTAAGTTTAAATGCTGTAGCTGAAGTAGCTACAACGCAAAAAGAAGCTTTGGTTGATTTGTATAATGCTACAAACGGTTCTGAATGGAACACTACATGGGATTTAACTGCAGATGTTTCTACCTGGTATGGTGTACGTGTAATAAATAATAATGTGGTAGGTCTTAACCTAAGTATGAATAACCTTAACGGTCAATTACCAGAATCTATAGGTAACCTTGAATCTCTAGTGACTTTAGAGTTATTCTTTAATAAAATTGATGGTACAATACCTAACTCTATAGGTAACCTTAAAAATCTTAAAGTATTAGTTCTTAACGGAAATATGCTTATTGGATCTTTACCAGATTCTTTATATAACCTGACTAAACTTGAGCAATTGATGTTAACCAGCAATAACTTAAGTGGTTCTATAAACAAAAATTTATCTAACCTTACTAATCTCCAGGTTTTAAATCTTTTTGATAATAATATTAATGGTCAATTTCCGGTTGCAGTTTTAAAATTGAATAATCTTAAAGAACTAAATCTTTCTAATAATAGTTTATACGGCGCTGTTCCTAAAGAACTATCTAAAATGAAAAATCTTACTTCTATCGCATTAGCTCAAAATAATTTTGATAAAAACACAGATGCTTTAGCTTATGATACTATTGGTGGCTCGACTACAAATTATAGTATTGCTTCTAACGAATAAATGATTTCCCCAAATCACAATTAGTTAAGTTGTTTAAAGCTCTGTCTATCGACAGGGCTTTTTTTATGTCTTTTTTAAAGCCCTCAACTACAATGCAGCCTTCCTCTTCTTTAATTAAACAATACTTAGCATACTAATCACAAGTAAAGAAACCTTGTAGAGTTCTAGCAAGAATTAATTGCTTTAGTAAAATTGCACTTTCAATATTTAAAGTTATAATAAGCCACAATGCTCAAACCTTTATCCTAGGATGCAAAGCAAGGTTATTACAAAGCTCTAAGTACGCTCTGAAGTTTTAAATCTAGATCCAGGCATAAATTTTAGCTATGTTATAATGCATCTTGTGCATCTAATTTAATAAACATAGATTTTAATATCTGCAAGGCTATAATTAGAAATCAGAAGTTTAACCTATTACTGGGTATGATAGGTTTTTTTGAAATAATACTAAATGAATCTTAAAGCTACCTGTTGGCGTCAAAAATATTCTTTGGTAATTTAGAAAAACCCGGCTCTAGTAGTAAAAAATTACCGGAAACACTTCGTTACATTCTTTTTTCAATAAGTCACTACTCTGCTACTTTCTGCTCTTTTATAGGTTTAACTACAAATGGCGTGAAAAAATCCCAGGTAAGTCCTATAGAAATTCGAGAGTAACTATCTACAAAGCGGTAATTATAATCATCATAACCAAAACTAAAGCGAGCCATAATTCCCAAATCTTTATCCCACGGATATAAAATAGCACTTGTCTCTGAGCGATAAATAGCTGCGGAAGGATGCACATCTGGGTGTAGCAGTATCTTTTGTCCCAGACTATAACGCATCCCTTTAAAATGATCTGTAAACTCATATTCGGCTTCTATTTGATGACGCCCATAAATTTTAATATCTTCAGGATTATAACCTCCAAACTGAAACATACCTAAAAAGCGGTTATGATATAATTGATAGGCCACTGTTAAGGAATGAGATTTTGAGGGGTAATTATTTTGATCAAATGTATTTATACGGTAGTTTAAAGAAAGTCGGGTTAGATTTGTTGAGAAATTACCCGATGATCGGTTTAAAAGCGCTGCCAGATCTGTATCGTCATCAATATTATCATACAATAATGCACTTTGTGGACTATTATCTTCAAATTCTGTACTAAATGCAGATTTACTCTGCCCGTTAGAATAATGACCAGACTCAATAGCTGCCGTTAAAAAATTATTTCGTTGTGTCTTAATGATAGATTGCCATCCTATAAATGCTTTATAAGAAGGCGTTTTAACGGGTTTAGAATTCTCATCATAAATTCTTAAATGCGGCTGTATACTTAAATAAATGGCATCACCTGCGACAATAGTATCTCTGTTTAAAGCTTCACGTATGTCATTATAAATACTATAATAAACAACAGGTTGTGCTTCAAGTAAAATTGTTTCATACGGATTATCGCCACTTCCCGCAGCTAAAAACGGGCGTTCAGATATAGGAAAGTAATCTTTAAAACCACTTCGCTCTTTAGTATTTTGTGCGTAATTAGTTTGTGTACTGCAACAGCTTATAAATACAATAAGCACGCTCAAGCGGAAATAAAAATTCATGATTTCTAGTTTAGGGATTTTAGATGGGGAAATATAAAATTAATTAACAGACTAATCAAAAGTAAATGAGTCTTATTAGAACCTCCAACCCTATTTTTATTGCATTAAATGAAATTTTAAGATAGAGATTGAAACAAAAGAATTCTAATAACGTCTTTGTGGTACAACTTGTGATTAATTAAAACCTTATAAAACCAATCACTTCAGAAGAAATACTTTAAATATCTGTATTTTTACTACATAATCAAGTTCCCCTTATGAAACATGCGTTTTTAATACTTTTAGTATTTACAGGCCTAACCGGCAGTATTTGTGCTCAGGGCACCGTTGCCCATATTAATATGGAAGAGCTCATAAAAATTATGCCCGAAAGTAAACAAGCCGAGGCAGAACTTAATCGCCTCAACCAGGCTTATCGCGCAGATTTTGAAACCTCATATAGAGAATATCAGGCAAAATATGTAAAATTTGAAGATGAGGCCTCTACTCTTTCTCCTACCGAAACAGCAAAGCGTAAAGGAGATCTTGAACTTATTGAACGTAACCTTGCACAATCTCAACAAAACATAGATAAACAACTTGCTGAAAAACGAGAACTATTGTTTGCACCTATTCGTGAAAAAGCAAAAGAATTAGTTACAAAACTTGCAGACAATCAAGGCTTTTTATATGTTTTAGATTCAGCAGCCTCAAACGGACTCATAATGGCAAAAGGTAAAGACTTAATGCCTGAAGTTAAAAAAGCAATAGGAGTAAAATAAAAATTCTAAACGAGACAAAGAAAAAACTTTTGTACTACTCTAGCTATGTAGCTAATCGATACCAAATTTTCAGAAATAAAAAAGCCATATTTTTAATTAAATATGGCTTTTTTTAATAATGTAATTAATCTAGTCGGGAAAAATAACAGAAACAATTAAATCAACTTTTATACTTGGGGCAAAAAAGGGATTTTAAACGGTTTAACTAATTACATTAATTGGAATTAACATTCTAAAACTACTTACTTTCTTACTCAAATATAAGATCAATTTATATACAAAACAATATTAAATTGCATTTTAACCTCAAATAAATGCACTTTAACGTGTTTTAATTACCGCAGTTTATCAATTATTAAATTCACAAACACTTCTTACGTATTCTAATTCACTAACAAATAAAGAATTACGCATAACAAAAAACATATTAAACAACCTTGACTTATAATTTTATCTTAATTTAAATTAAAGCGTTAAACCTTTTAAATAAAGTAAAGTCTTAATAAGAGCAAATACTAAGTTTAGTTTGCGAAACAAAGCTTAAGAGAAATTGAGTACCAAAACATTAAATCAAGTTTCGATCAAATTTGAAGATCTGGTCAGCGAATACAAAGAGCGTTTGTATTGGCATATAAGACGTATGGTTGTATCTCACGAAGATGCAGATGATGTTTTGCAGAATACATTTATCAAAGTATATAAAAACTTAGACACATTTAATGGTGATAGTCAGGTTTATACCTGGCTTTACCGCATTGCTACAAATGAGAGTTTGACATTTATAAATAAACGAAAGCGTACTACACATTTAAGTAGTGAAGATTTTCAGGAAAGTCTTATAACAAATCTTACGAGTGATCCTTATTTTAATGGTGATGAAGCTCAATTAAAATTACAACAAGCTATAGATACCTTACCTGCTAAGCAAAAACAGGTATTTATAATGAAATATTATGACGAATTACAATACAATGAGATTTCAGAAATTTTAGGCACTTCTGAAGGTGCATTAAAAGCCAGTTATCATCATGCTGTTAAAAAAATCACAGATTATGTAACTGGTATTTAAACCTTTTAATTCAATTAAAGTCTAAAAAACAATGAAAAGCAAGAGTAACCATAGCGAGCAATTTAGAGTCCCAGACGAATACTTCAAATCGTTTGATGATCGTCTATTTACAGAACTTAAATTTCAACAGCTTTTCCCTATTAAAGTAAATCCGTTCACGGTACCTCAGGGTTACTTTGAAGCTGTAGAATCAACCATTATAAATAAAAACAAGCCTCAGGGAAAACTAATCAATTACGATTTCCAAACCGTTACAAAAGCTTTTGTAGCACTTGCAGCCGTTGTTGCCTTAATTTTTTATGTGATAAACCCTATAACAACTAACGAAGATTTTGATTCACTTTCTGTTTCAAGTATTGAAAGTTATCTAATAGATCAGGATCAATTACCCTATTACTTTTCTGATGAAGAATTAACCAATATCGAAGATAACACTTCAATTTTTGACACACAGATTGAAAATGATGAAGTGATTTATGATTATGTAGATCAGGATATTATTGCAAATTCCTGGAATGCAGATCAGTAAACAAAAACCAATAACTATGAAGAATTTAATTGTAATAATAGGATTATTTATAGGCTTTGCAACCTTTGCTCAAAACGATCGCCATGATCGTATAAAAGCCTTAAAAGTCTCTTTTTTAACAGAAGAATTAGAACTTACTCCAGCTGAAGCAGAAAAATTCTGGCCTATTTACAATATTTACGACAAGAAGATGGATGATTTGCGTAATAGAGAGCGTGCATTGTTCAAACAAAAATATGGTTCTGCAGGGGCAAAAAACAATTTTTCTGAAGCTGAAGCAAATAAGTTAGTTATAGAATATAATGATATTATAGAAAAGCGTTATGAGCTAGATAGCAGATTAATGTCTGATTTAACCAAAAAGCTACCTGCGTCAAAAATGGTATTTCTACCTGAAGTTGAACATAAATTCGGTAAAAAACTCTGGGAAGAATATCGTAAAAGGAAAAAGTAAGATTAGAATCTAAGTTTAAAAAAGTCTGTTTACTTGAAGTAAACAGACTTTTTGTATTAGCGCTTAAATTTCAACTTGGCAACCCTATTTGTACCGGCTGCAAAAGCAGTGCTATCATTAACAAAACGTAGGGTAAAAAATCCTTCAGTACTCAAATTCTGCCAGGTCAGTCCTTGATCGCTGGTATAATCTATACCCTCAAAACCTATAGCAACAATCTCCTGCCCATTTGTATTGGGTACAAATTGCACGCAACTTCTATAACCGGGATCCTTTGAATCTGCGATTAAATTCCATGTTTTGCCTCCATCTTTTGTAAGTGCTTTATTTGCTGTATTACCCTTAGGATTGGTATAGTCACCTCCCATAATTATACCCGTATGTTCATCATAAAAATCTATTGAATATCCACCCGTAGTTGCAATACCCTGCACAATGGGAGTTTTAAATACCTCCCAGGTTTTACCTTTATCTGCAGTATGTATTACATTAGATTCAGTACCTCCCGTAATTATCCAGGCGTGATCCTTATAAACGGCGATATTGCTATTACTAGCTGCAAAAGCAGCTTCTCCTTCTGCTACACCGGGAAGCTCTGAGCAGTCAACTTTTGTCCAGCTGTTGCCACCATCTCGGGTTACTAGTATTGAAATACAATTTTGAGTAGGGTCACCCATTGCAATCCCCTCTTTATCGTTCCAGAAAATCATAGAATCATAGAAAGCTTTGGGATCATCTTCCCTATATACGACTTCCATACCCGTATCACCTGTTTTAAAAAGCAATGCAGGACTTTCAATACTCAACATAAAAAAGTCTTCCGCCGTATGTGCTACAGCTCTAAAATTAGGTATTAAACTATCTTGTTTTAGCACCCCGGTATTCCAGGTTTGGGTATTAAAATCATATAACCCGTATTTACCGTTAGAGCCTGCAAATGCAAGACTGCCATCATTAAGTATATCTATTGCGCGTATACTTACAGAGTCACTATAAATAGTCTCAATTTCAACATGTTTTATAGGGCTCAATTTTTCCGTTTTTTCTTCGGAATTCTTACAACTCGAAAGAATAATCAAAGTAAGAATTGTAATATAAAGTCTCATATTCTAAAATTTAGGGAAATTTAAAACTATTCGCCTTTAAACCTGTACCTTTGCCCACATTTTTAAATACACTTTTTATGCGTTTACACCGCAATCTGGTTTTCGCCGTCGTTGATGGTCTTATCGAAATTTTTAACGAAGGCAGCTATGCCGATAAAGTTATATCAAAACAACTTAAGCGTGATAAACGCTGGGGATCTCGTGATCGTAGTTTTGTAGCAGAAACAACTTATGATATCGTAAGATGGAAACGTCTCTACGCAGAAATTGCAGAAGTTAAGGAACCCATAGACCGAAAGGATATCTGGCGCATGTTTGCCGTATGGTGTACCCTAAAAGGTATTAAATTACCAGATTGGCCACAGTTTGAAGACACGCCTACCCGTCGTATAAAAGGTAGATTTGATGAACTTTCTAAAATTAGAAAACTGCGTGAGTCTATTCCAGATTGGTTAGATGAATTAGGTGAGAAAGAATTAGGCGATAAATGGGATGTTGAGATCGCTTCTTTAAATAAGCAAGCTCCTGTAGTGCTTCGCGCTAATCGTCTTAAAGGAGATATAGATACACTTAGAGCTGCTTTAGTTGAAGAAGGTCACGAGACCGAAACTCTTAAAGCCTATCCAGATGCTTTACAACTGCAGGAGCGCGGAAATGTATTTGCTACAGAAGCTTTTAAAAATGGCCTCTTTGAAGTTCAGGATGCATCTTCTCAACTGGTAGGACCCTATTTAGGGGTAGAACCGGGTATGCGTGTAGTAGACGCGTGCGCGGGTGCAGGTGGGAAAACACTACATCTAGCTGCTCAAATGGATAATAAAGGTCAATTAATTGCCTTAGATATCTACGCTAATAAATTAAAAGAATTAAAGCGCAGAGCACGTCGTGCCGGAGCTCATAATATAGAAACCCGCACTATAGACAGTACTAAAGTTATTAAAAAATTATACAACTCTGCAGATCGTTTACTTATAGATGCACCTTGTACAGGTCTTGGTGTTCTAAGTCGTAACCCGGATGCAAAATGGAAATTGCAACCAGATTTTGTTGCAAAAATTCAGGAAACACAACAGGCACTTCTAGTAGATTATTCAAGAATAGTAAAACCGGGTGGGAAAATGGTCTATGCGACCTGCTCAATTTTACCTTCTGAGAATCAAGAACAAGTAAAAAAATTCTTGAAAACTGAAGAAGGAAGAGAATTTAAAATTGAAAAGCAAAAAACAATCCTATCTAGCGAAAGCGGCTACGACGGATTTTATATGTGCTTAATGGTAAAGAAAGATAAAGCTTAATTTTAAGCAATGCTTAAACTTTAAAAGCCTCTTGGAAAAATCTAAGAGGCTTTTTGATTTTTAATTAAATAGAATACTTGTAGGTTATCAACATTAATCAATTAAATTCTGTTGAATTTCTTTAAAATCTTAGGCTAGTCTAAAGGTCAAAAATCACTAAATTTGTCGCTTCTTTAGCAAAAGCACTATGATTCATTTTTTCGGTTCACAAGAAACCAAAATTTTCGCAGTTCAAACTAATAATGAACTTTCTCAAGAAGATATAAACAAGCTTAACTGGCTTTTTGGCAACCAGCCTAAAATACAAGCGTCTACTTTAGACGCTTTTTTTATTGGTCCACGGGCTACAATGATAACCCCCTGGAGTACAAATGCAGTTGAGATTACTCAAAATATGGGTATTGAAGGCATCATACGTATTGAAGAGTTTGTTGCTGGTAAAGCAGATTTTGACCCTATGCTTTCTCAGGAATATGCAAGTCTGGGTCAGGATGTATTTACAATAAATATTGAACCCGAGTCTATATTGCATATTGAAGATATTGCAGCATTCAATCAGCAAGAGGGTCTTTCCTTAAATGAGGAAGAAGTAGCTTATCTTGAAGGTGTGGCAACGCGCATAGGTCGCCCTCTTACAGATTCTGAAGTTTTTGGCTTTAGCCAGGTAAATTCTGAGCATTGCCGTCACAAAATTTTTAACGGTACGTTTGTGATAGATGGTGAGGAGATGCCTACTTCGCTTTTTAAAATGATACGCAAGACTTCCGCAGAAAACCCTAACGAAATCGTTTCTGCTTACAAAGATAATGTCGCTTTTATTAGTGGTCCCAAAGCAACCCAATTTGCTCCTAATACCGCAGATAAACCCGATTATTATACCGAAAAAGAATTTGATAGTGTACTGTCACTAAAAGCAGAAACCCACAACTTCCCTACTACTGTAGAGCCTTTTAATGGTGCTGCAACCGGTGCCGGTGGAGAAATTCGGGATCGTCTGGCTGGTGGTCAGGGATCATTACCGCTGGCAGGAACTGCAGTTTATATGACTGCATATTCCCGATTAAAGGCAGAATCTCCACGCGATTGGGAAGATGGTATGCCAGCACGAAAATGGTTGTATCAAACACCTATTGATATTCTGATAAAAGCTTCTAACGGAGCTTCAGACTTCGGAAACAAATTTGGTCAACCCCTTATTGCAGGTTCTGTTTTAACTTTTGAACATGAAGAAGGTGGTCGAAGACTTGGTTATGATAAAGTGATTATGCAAGCCGGTGGAATAGGTTATGGTAAAAAGAATCAAGCTTTAAAAGAGAAACCGCAAACCGGAGATAAAATTGTAATTCTGGGTGGTGATAACTACCGTATAGGGATGGGCGGTGCCGCAGTTTCTTCTGCAGACACAGGTGCCTTTAGTTCAGGTATCGAATTGAATGCTATTCAGCGCTCTAATCCAGAAATGCAAAAACGAGCTGCAAATGCTATTCGTGGCATGGTAGAAAGTGATGAAAATACCATTGTTTCTATTCACGATCACGGTGCCGGTGGTCACTTAAACTGTCTTTCTGAACTGGTTGAAGAAACCGGTGGTTTAATTGATCTAGATAAACTTCCCGTGGGTGACCCTACTCTTTCAGCTAAAGAAATTATAGGTAATGAGTCGCAAGAACGTATGGGTCTTGTTATAGGTGCTCAAAATGCTGAAACATTAAAACGCATCGCAGATCGCGAACGTTCTCCTATGTATGAAGTAGGAGATGTAACCGGTGATCATCGCTTTACATTTAAATCTAAAACTACAGGTGAAAAACCTATGGATTTAGAAATGAATGATATGTTTGGAAGTTCGCCAAAAACTATAATGACCGATTCAAAAATCAGTCGGGTTTATGATGATGTTTCCTACTCGCTAGAGCATTTTCACGACTATTTAGAAAATGTATTGCAGCTGGAAGCTGTTGCTTGCAAAGACTGGTTAACGAATAAAGTTGATCGTTGTGTGGGTGGTAGAGTTGCAAAACAACAATGCGTAGGTAGTTTACAAATTCCACTGAATAATGTGGGAGTAATGGCCCTCGATTTTAACTCTAAAAATGGTGTAGCAACTTCAATAGGTCACTCGCCTGTAAGTGGTTTAATAAACCCCGTTGCAGGAAGTAAAAATAGTATTGCAGAAGCACTTACAAATATTATTTGGGCACCACTTGAAAAAGGTTTAAAATCGGTTTCACTATCTGCAAATTGGATGTGGCCGTGTAATAATGAAGGAGAAGATGCGCGTTTATATGAAGCGGTACAAGCTGTTTCTGAATTTGCCATAGACCTGGGAATTAATATTCCCACCGGTAAGGATTCGCTTTCTATGAAGCAGAAATATCCTGATGGTGATGTGATTGCTCCCGGAACAGTTATAATATCTGCAGCCGGAACTTGCAGTGATATAAATAAGGTTATCGAACCTGTTTTACAACACGGTGAAGGGGCTATCTACTACATCAATTTATCTCAGGATGATTTTAAATTAGGAGGATCTAGTTTTGCTCAAATTCAGAATAAAATTGGTACTCAGGCGCCATCTATTCAAGACAATCTAGCGTTCGCGAAAACATTTGATGTTATTCAGGATTTGATTAAAAAGGATCAGATCGTTGCCGGGCACGATGTTGCATCTGGCGGACTTATAACCACACTTTTAGAATTGTGTTTTGCTGAAAATAACTTAGGTGCATCTATAGACCTGACTGCTTTTGAAGAGAAAGATTTAATAAAAATACTTTTTGCTGAAAATGCAGGTATTGTATTTCAGGCAGCTAAAGATGCAGATGTTGAATCTATTTTGACTGAAAATAATATTGCTTTTTTCAATATAGGTACAACTACTGAAACTGCAGATTTAGAACTTAAAAAAGATACTATAGAACTAGGACTGAATATCCCTTCTTTACGTAGAAGATGGTTTCAAACTTCGTATCTATTAGATCAGCAACAAACTGCTAAGGGACTTGCAGGAGCGCGCTTTGCAAATTTTGACAGACAGGATTTAAAATATACATTCCCAAAACAATTCACAGGTAAAAAACCTGTAATCGATGCTACAAGACCGCGCCCCAAAGCAGCAATTTTGCGCGAGAAAGGATCGAATTCTGAACGCGAAATGGCTAACGCTATGTATCTCGCCGGTTTTGATGTAAAAGATGTACATATGACCGATTTGATTACCGGTCGTGAAACACTTGAAGACATTCAGTTTATAGGTGCTGTGGGTGGTTTCTCAAATTCAGATGTTTTAGGATCTGCTAAAGGCTGGGCTGGTGCATTTTTATACAACGAGAAAGCCAATACTGCTCTTAAGAATTTCTTTGCGCGACCAGATACCCTTTCGGTAGGTATTTGTAACGGTTGCCAGCTTTTTGTAGAGCTTGATTTATTAAATCCAGAGCACGTGCAAAAACCAGTTATGCAGCATAACGACTCTAATAAGCATGAAAGCGGTTTTACCAGTGTCACTATAGCAGAAAATGATTCGGTGATGTTATCTACGCTTTCTGGAGCTACATTGGGCGTATGGATTTCTCATGGTGAAGGAAAATTTAATTTACCACTTGATGAAGAGAACTATAAAATTGTAGGTAAATACGGGTACGATGCGTATCCTGCAAACCCTAACGGAAGTAGCTACAACACGGCAATGATGACTGATAAAACCGGTCGTCACTTAGTAACGATGCCACACATAGAACGTTCTATCTTTCAATGGAACTGGGCAAATTATCCAAAAGGACGTAAAGACGAAGTAAGCCCCTGGGTTGAAGCTTTTGTTAATGCACGCAAGTGGATTGAAAAGCAATAAAACATTAGTTAAATTGTTAAAAAAGGCTCTGGTAAAATTTTATCAGAGCCTTTTTTTTAAGCTTTTTCGTTATTTGTAATACTTTAAAACATCAAAACCCAATAAATTATAAAAGAAATTTATAATTTACTAATGACTACTGAATCTGAAACCAAATTTTATTTTGCAAAATTTAAATATTCAGAATCAGAAAATCTCGATTTAAATAAATTTTCAAGAACCTTAACTTATTACAATCAGGCAGGTAAAAAATTAACTTCCTCTTATTTTAATTCAGGCAATTTTTTAGCTGGAATTCATTACAATAATTTGAATACTAGTAAAGATGAATTAATTACATCTAAAGCCAATGCTCCCATGGAAGACTGTATATTAAAACCTATGTAAAATATACAGATTGGTATAAACTAATTGATGGTGAATATCGGTATACTCATACCACTTCTGATATTGCAAGTAGAAAAATCTGTTCAACAGCTGGATCACCAGGAGAACCTTTTTTTGAAGGTAGCGGCAGCGTAAGTAACAATGGCAATACTAATAACAGTACTTGTTATGAGAATTAAAAAATGAATGTGGAGGATGTATGGTAGAATTTAATGATGAAATTTATGATGATAAAACAGATAATCAACTGACTAGAAAAGCTGATTGTGTTTACCAAAAAATGGTTGACAATAAAAACAATATTAATTGGATTCTTGAAAACTTTAATGATGGAGATACTCCTTCTCAATTTAATTTAAGGCTTGTAATGTCAACAACGCTTGGCAATGAAACAAATGCCAGCACTATAAAATCTGGAAATACTTTCATACTTAAAATCAATGCAAATATTTTATCTAACAGAACTACGTGCGAAAGGCTTAAAGCAATTTGATAATGGACAACACACAGACCAATTTGATGATGATATGGCGTGGTAAGGTTTAGCGAATATTGTTGACGCAAATAATAGGCCTAATAAAATTTACACGGAAGCGTGGAAAAAATAAACAGATACTGAACAAAATAGTATTAAGAATACTATTGCAAATGAGAAAAGTAATGGAAATAACACCTGTGTAAAATGAGAAAATACATTTTTATAGTTACATCTCTTTTGTTCTTAAGTTCCTATTCTCAGTCTAGGAAAAATATTTATTTTTTAATTGATAGAAATGATACATTAATCAAAAAACAGATTGCTACTCAAACAAATGAATACGAAGGATATCGAATAATTGATGAGACGAGAATTGTAAAAACAAGTAGAAGATCTTTTAGAGAAAAACCAAAAGATAAAGTTTTAAAAAAAGGTGAAATTTGGATTTCAGAGGGTGATGATGTTGAATATGAAACATTTGCTTCTTATTCATTTTCTTTTAATAGAAAAGTGGATACTATCATCTCAAAAACGTATTTCGATAGTTTGTCAATAATTAATGACAGGAGAAAATTTTTAGATACTATTAAAATAGAAAATATATTTAATTTGAATTACATATTTATTGAACCAAAAAATTGCAACGAATTCATTATGAGACAAGCAGAGGTTTTAACCTTTGAATAAATGTAAGCCATAACAGTCTATAGGAATAGGATGTTCAAAAGTCCTAAACCATTTTTACTCTTTTTACTTTTAAGCTGCAATTTCTTTTAGTAAGAATCTGGAAAGAAATGGATGTCTATCGAGTATGTTAGTTGTTAAAAAATATAACAAATGAAAAAACTAAGGGTAGCAAGCTGTGTGAATAAGATAATCCTTTTAATGTTTTTTTTGGCCACACCTTTTTTTTCATACGGTCAAAAAAATCAATATTTGCTCTTCGACATTTGTAATGATAGTATTTTTACTAGCGGAGATATGAAATATTATAATATCGACGATAATCTTTTTAAAATAAACAGATATCAACAAATTGATACAATTTCTAGGGAAGAGTTTGGTAAATTTTACCACAGTTGACAACCTATGGGATAAGGGTAAAAAATTGTTTCTTGAAATTAGTATTAAGAAGAATAGAATGTTAGAAACTAAAAATCAAGCCTTTTGAACATATTTTTGTCATTGAGAAGCTTCAAAATAATAAATTCAAAAGAACCCGGGTTTGGTGGATAGATTATTAATAAACTTTTATAATACTAATGAATTTTAATTTAGCTACCTAACACAGAATAGGATCTATTTTATATTAAATAAGCGGAGTGTTCTAACAGAGCCTTTAATAAATAATGTAAATCACTTTACTGCTGGGCATCATTGTTTATGTCAAATACCTCTACAAAGAGTATATCGGCATAACAACTAGTTTATATACCTTTCGACAATAACGGGACAAGCTGATCCTGATTTTCCAGAACTATTTGATGCTTTTATAGATTATAATAGAACTTCCCCAACTGCTAATCTTAACAAAACTCAACACGAATTAATGAATGATTTTATCAATGAAATGGCCACATCATTATCTGCTTACGGTAATTTGGCAGGATATAATTTACCCTTTTCGTATTACAAAAAATTATGCTATTCTGGAGATATATTAGCTTCCTCAACTTTTAAAAATGCCTATCCTGAATATCTCAATTCTGCAGATCGGACAAATAATTCCTGGAATAGAAATCCTGAGTTTATAGAAATTCTTTATTCTGTTTTAAGCGAACAAAACAACACAACACAAACTTATACATTTCCTGATGCCACAACTTTCACAGCAACACCACAAGGCAAACCTGTTTCATTGGTATTTCCTTGTAATTAGTGTAATTTTCATATTGATCCAGACTTCTTGTGGCTCTATAAAAAACTCAAAAAGTAACAACTTCAATATTAGATTATTAATAGCTCTTGAGGTTGATTTTCATGAGGCAGACAATATTAAGTTTATTGATACTTTTTCTAATTCTAAAGAATTTAAAAGCTATTTGAAAGATAAAATGTTTGAGAAGGAACCGAAATTATCTTATCCAAATCCATTTTATTCCAAAAGTCAGGCTATAGCTTTGTTCAAAGGATCAAATGGTACTTATCTAATAAATCAACTCAATCAGTCAGATGGTTCTTTAGAAAAATATTTTCCTGAAGAAAAAATAAATTTACTTTTTAAGTATGATGATGATGATGGCGAAAATAATCAAAATAGGGATTTTGAATATAAGTCAAGTAAACAAATAAAAATCACAAAACCAGTCATTTCGATGGATGGGAAACTTGCGCTTATTTGGTATAGCACATACTTTATAGGTGATGGTCACACAGGTATTCATATGTTTGAAAAAATTGAAGGAAAATGGATGCTCTCGAACGTAAGAGAATTGTATTAATCTTGAAAAGCTGTTAGTATTTTTAAATGTATTGGATCAATAAATGCAGGGTACATAGATGCACAATATAATCCTATGAAGAGCTTAGTCTAAAAATCTATGCTATTTTGATATTCGTATTACAACGTTGTAATTTTTTTTAAAAACGTAGAATATAGTGGTCAAATTTCCTATTTTGCAAGATAAACCCTATAAGACAATTTATGGAACCTAAACGTCTCTTTGACTTCCCATACTACCAGCTTGAGAAGTATAAACTAGAAAAAGCTCTAGTAACTAAATACAATGGGGAGTGGGTAGCTACAACTACACAATCCTATATAGATCAGGCAAATGCGATAAGCCGTGGTCTTTTAAAACTAGGCGTAAAACCTAACGATAAAATTGCCGTAATCTCTTCTTCAAACCGTACTGAATGGAATATTATGGACATTGGTATTCTGCAATTAGGTGCTCAAAATGTACCAGTATATCCTACAATTTCAGAAGAAGAATATGAGTATGTACTCAATCACAGTGAATCGAGCTATTGTTTTGTTTCAGATAAAGAAGTTTTAGATAAACTTAATGCCATTAAAGATAATGTTCCCTCTTTGAAGGGTATTTATTGTTTTGATACCATTGAGGGATGTCCAAACTGGGAAGAAGTAAAAGAGGCAGATACCCAATTGCAACCGGAGGTAGAAAAATTGAAAGATGCTGTTAGTGAAGATGATCTTGCTACTTTAATATATACTTCAGGAACCACGGGTAAGCCTAAAGGGGTTATGTTGAGTCATAAAAACGTTGCTTCAAATGCGCTAAACAGTGCAAGCCGCTTTCCTATAATTCCTGGTAAAAGTCAGGCATTGAGCTTTCTTCCGGTATGTCATATTTATGAGCGTATGCTAATGTACCTTTACCAATATAGCGGTGTTAGTATCTATTTTGCAGAAAGTTTAGAAACTATAAGTGAAAACCTAAAAGAGGTTAAGCCAGAAGTAATGACGGCTGTACCACGCCTTTTAGAAAAGGTATATGATAAAATTATCGCAAAGGGAGCCGATTTAACAGGCGTTAAGAAAAAGCTGTTTTTCTGGGCTGTAGAACTTGGTTTAGAATATGAGCCTTATGGTCAAAATGGCTGGTGGTATGAGCAGAAGCTTGCCCTTGCCCGTAAATTAATTTTTAGCAAATGGCAGGAAGCATTAGGTGGAAACTTAAAAGTAATTGCTTCAGGTAGTGCTGCTTTACAACCCAGACTGGCGCGTGTATTTAATGCGGCAGACATTGCAGTTATGGAAGGTTACGGTCTAACCGAAACTTCTCCGGTAATTTCTGTAAACGATATGCGTAATGAAGGTTTTAAAATAGGAACCGTAGGAAAACCTATTCCGCAGACTGAAGTGAAAATCGCCGAGGATGGTGAGATTCTAATTAAAGGTCCGCAAGTAATGATAGGCTATTATAAAGACACTGAGAAAACAGATGAAGTTTTGATAAACGGTTATTTTCATACCGGTGATATAGGAGAAATTGACACTCAGGGTTTCTTAAAAATTACAGATCGTAAAAAGGAAATGTTTAAAACAAGCGGCGGTAAATATGTAGCACCACAACTCATTGAAAATGCAATGAAGCAATCTCGCTTTATCGAGCATATTATGGTTGTAGGTGAAGGCGAGAAAATGCCTGCTGCATTCATACAGCCTAACTTTGAATTTGTGACCGAATGGGCAAAAAAGAAAGGCATTGATATAGGTACTACTAAAAAAGACTTAGCTACAAATCCTGAAGTAATTAAACGTATTCAAGAAGATGTAGACTTATATAACGAGAAGTTTGGTAAATGGGAACGTATTAAGAAAATTGAACTTACTCCAGATGAATGGAGTATAGACTCAGGCCACCTTACTCCTACGATGAAACTTAAAAGACGTATTGTGAAACAAATGTATATTGATCAATACAACAAAATTTACGAACATAATTAATTGAAAAACTCCTTAGAAATAAGGAGTTTTTTTATGAATATACCGTTCTCCTAACATATGATATGTTAATCTCGTAAAATTTATTAGATTTATTATGCACGCATAGTATTATTTTTTTAACTTTACGCAAACGTATGAGTAAAAAAGATATTACAATAGATCACGCGCTAAGAGCAACTTGGCAGGCTATTACAAAGATGTATAACGAGCAGGCTGCTCAGTTAGATAGTACGATGGCTACAGGATTTGCTTTATTAAGCATAGATCCTGAAGAAGGTACACCTTCTACAGCATTGGGACCTAAGATGGGGATGGAAGCTACAAGCCTTTCAAGAACGTTAAAGTCTATGGAGGAGCGCGGTTTAATCGTACGCAAACCCAATCCTGCTGATGGTCGTGGAGTTCTTATTTTCTTAACCGAATTTGGAAAAGAAAATAGAGATTTTAGTAAAAATAGAGTCCTTCGGTTTAATGATGCTGTTAGAAATAATATAGACAGTCAAAAAATCGAACATTTTTTTGAAGTCATTCACGTCATCAATGATTTGATACAGAATAAAAAAATTTATAACACATCTGAAACTACTATAAAACAATGAGTAAAAGACGTATAAACAAAGTTGCAGTTATAGGCTCTGGTATTATGGGAAGCGGTATCGCTTGTCATTTTGCTAATATAGGAGTCGAAGTACTACTGCTCGATATAGTTCCCAGAGAACTTACCGATAAAGAAAAAGCAAAAGGACTTACTTTAGAAGATAAAGTGGTTCGCAATCGATTAGTAAACGATCACCTTACTAATTCTTTAAAATCAAAACCCTCTCCTATTTACCATCCAGATTTTGCTAAGCGCATTACCACCGGTAATATGGAAGATGATATTGCAAAGGTAAAGCACGTAGATTGGATTATTGAAGTGGTAATCGAACGCCTTGATATCAAGAAACAGGTTTTTGAAAATTTAGATAAACACCGCACTCCGGGAACCTTGATTACTTCAAACACATCAGGTATTCCTATACAATTTATGAGTGAAGGGCGTAGTGAAGATTTTCAGAAGCATTTTTGCGGAACGCATTTCTTCAACCCGGCTCGTTACTTAGATCTCTTTGAAATCATTCCGGGACCAAAAACAGATCCTGAAGTTCTTGATTTCTTAAATGCCTATGGCGAAAAATTTTTAGGTAAAACTTCGGTAGTTGCAAAAGATACTCCGGCGTTTATTGGAAACCGCGTGGGTACATTCAGTATTATGAGCTTATTTCATACGGTTGAAGAATTAGGAATGACCGTTGAAGAAGTTGATAAACTAACCGGTCCTGTGATAGGTCGCCCTAAATCAGCTACATTCCGTACAGTAGATGTCGTAGGTCTTGACACTTTAGTTCACGTTGCTAACGGTATACGTGAGAATGTAAAAGACGATGAGCGTAAAGAGCTTTTTACGTTGCCTAACTACATCGACTTGATGCACGATAAAAAATGGCTGGGTAGCAAAACCGGACAAGGGTTTTATAAAAAAGTAAGAAATGATGACGGCTCTAGCGAGATTCAAACCCTAGATTTAGGTACGATGGAATATCGTGCAAACAAACGCGCTTCATTTACCACGTTAGAACTTACAAAATCTATTGACAATGTTATAGATCGTTTTCCTGTTTTAATAAAAGGAAAAGATAAAGCAGGTGAATTTTTCCGTAAGAATTTTGCAGGATTATTTGCTTACGTACAAAATCGTATTCCAGAAATCACAGACGAACTTTACAAAATTGATGACGCGATGCGCGCCGGCTACGGCTGGGAACACGGTCCGTTTCAAATTTGGGATGCAATAGGTGTTCAAAAAGGAATTGAGTTGATGCAAGCTGAAGGATATGAGGTAGCTACTTGGGTTTCAGAACTGGTTTCTTCCGGCAAAAATTCATTTTATGCTGTAAAGGAAGGAAGTACTTTTTACTATGATATTCCGAAGAAAGAATACATCAAAAAACCAGGTCAGGACGGCTTTATCATTTTAGATAACATTCGTGAATCAAAACAAGTCTTTAAAAATAGCGGTGTTGTTGTTGAGGATCTTGGTGATGGCATTTTAAATCTGGAATTTCGTTCAAAAATGAACTCTATTGGAGGCGATGTACTTGCCGGTTTAAATAGAGCAATTGATATGGCTGAAAAAGATTTTGCCGGATTAGTAGTTTCTAATCAGGGTAAAAACTTCTCGGTAGGTGCAAACATTGGAATGATCTTTATGATGGCTGCAGAACAAGAGTATGATGAACTTAACGCGGCTGTAAAATATTTTCAAGATAGTTGTATGCGCTTGCGGTACTCTTCTATTCCTACTGTAGTTGCACCACACGCAATGACTTTAGGTGGTGGTTGTGAAATGACTTTACATGCAGACCGCGTAGTAGCAGCTGCAGAGAGCTATATAGGGCTAGTAGAATTTGGTGTTGGGGTAATTCCCGGCGGCGGCGGTTCTAAAGAAATGGCACTACGCGCTTCAGAAACTTTTCATAAAGACGATGTAGAGCTTAACAGGTTACGTGAATATTTCTTAGCAATAGGTATGGCTAAGGTTTCTACTTCGGCGTATGAGGCATATGATTTAGGTATTCTTAAACACGGTAAAGATATTGTCGTGGTTAATAAAAATCGCCAGATCGCAGCAGCTAAAGAGGTTGCTAAATTTATGGCAGATCAGGGATACACAAAACCGATCCCACGCACAGATATTAAAGTACTGGGTAAACAAGCGCTAGGTGCTTTCTATGTAGGTACAGACCAGATGAATGCCGGTAAATATATAAGTGATCACGATAAAAAAATCGCAAACAAGCTTGCTTATGTAATGGCAGGTGGCGATTTATCTGAAGCTTCTTATGTAAGTGAGCAATATCTGTTAGACCTCGAGCGTGAAGCATTTTTAAGTCTTTGTGGTGAACGCAAAACTTTAGAGCGTCTGCAGCATATGATTCAAAAAGGGAAACCACTAAGAAACTAAGTAGAAATTAGAAAAAAGATAATAGAACAGAGACGATAAAGAGATTCAAAATCTATTCTCTTTTATCTTTTCTCTTTACGCTTAAAAACACATAAAATGAGCAAAACAGCATATATAGTAAAAGCATACAGAACAGCTGTGGGGAAAGCTCCCCGCGGATTGTTCCGTTTTAAAAGACCAGACGAACTTGCAGCAGAAACCATCGAGTATATGATGAACGAGCTACCTAATTTCGACAAGACACGTATTGACGATGTTATGGTAGGTAATGCAATGCCCGAGGCTGAACAAGGTCTTAACGTAGCACGTTTAATCTCTTTAATGGGTTTAAAGGTTGAAGACGTTCCTGGTGTAACAGTTAATCGTTATTGTGCATCTGGGGTTGAGACAATCGCTATGGCATCTGCAAAAATACAGGCCGGTATGGCAAGTTGTATTATTGCCGGCGGTGCAGAAAGTATGAGCTACATACCTATGGGTGGTTACAAACCGGTACCAGATTACAAAGTAGCAAAAGCAGGTAATGAAGATTATTATTGGGGAATGGGATTAACTGCAGAAGCAGTTGCAAATCAATTTAATGTTTCTCGTGAAGATCAGGATGAGTTTGCCTTTAATTCTCACCAGAAAGCTTTAAAAGCACAGGCTGAGGGACGATTTGACGATCAGATTGTACCTATTGATGTAGAGCATACCTTCGTAAACGCTTCAGGCAAAAAAGAAACTAAAACCTATACGGTAAAAAAAGATGAAGGTCCGCGTGCAGATACTAAACTAGAGATTCTTGCAAAATTACGTCCTGTTTTCGCCGAAGGCGGTAGCGTAACCGCAGGTAACTCTTCTCAAATGAGTGATGGTGCAGCTTTTGTACTGGTTATGAGCGAAGAGATGGTTAAAGAGTTAAATCTAGAACCTATCGCACGTATGGTAAACTTTGCAGCCGTAGGTGTTGAGCCTCGTATAATGGGAATAGGTCCTGTAAAAGCTATTCCTAAAGCTTTAAAACAAGCAGGCCTAACTCAAAATGATATCAGTCTTATGGAACTTAATGAGGCATTCGCTTCACAATCTCTTGCAGTTATCAGAGAACTGGGCTTAAATCCGGATATCGTTAATGTAAATGGAGGTGCCATCGCACTAGGTCATCCATTAGGATGTACCGGAGCTAAACTTTCGGTTCAATTATTTGATGAGATGCGCAAACGCGAAATGAAAGGTAAATACGGCGTTGTTACCATGTGCGTAGGTACCGGCCAGGGAGCAGCAGGGGTTTATGAGTTTCTCAACTAGACTATAGATATTTAGAAGAAAGAGAAAAGACTAAAGAGTTTTATAATGATGAGAAAAAGACATAATTATAAAAATTTGAAAATTTGGTCTTTAGGGTTAGAAATAGCTTGTGATATTTCAGATTTAGTTGAAAAGTTTCCAAAGCATGAAAGATTTGACCTAACCTCACAAATAAGCCGATGTGCAACTTCAATCCCAAGTAATATTTCTGAAGGATCATCCAGAACGGATAAAGCTTTTAGCACGTTTATAGATTATGCGCTTGGATCATCTTTTGAATTGGGAACCCAGTTACTTATAGCTCGACATAAAAATTACATCAACGATAAAACATTAAACGAATTAGAAACTAAAATACAAGAATGGCAAAAAATGACGATGGGTTTTCAAAATGGTTTATAGCCATTAATCCATTCTCTTTTTTCTCTTTTCTTTATTCTTAAAAATAAAAAAATGGCAGAAACAGCAGACAAAAAAGAAATTTTACGTGGCGGACAGTTCTTAGTAAAAGAAACCGCGTGTGAAGATGTATTTACTCCCGAAGATTTTTCTGAGGAGCAAAAAATGATGAAAGAAACGGTTATCGAATTTGTAGACCGTGAGATTGTTCCTCATAAAGAACGTTTTGAGCACAAAGATTACGCACTTACTGAAGAGGTAATGCGTAAAGCCGGTGAACTTGGTCTTTTAGGTATAGCTGTTCCTGAAGAATATGATGGTCTTGGGATGGGCTTTGTTTCTACAATGCTTGTTTGCGATTACATTTCTGGAGCAACCGGTTCAATCGCTACTGCTTTTGGGGCACATACCGGTATTGGTACAATGCCTATCACACTTTACGGTACTGAAGAACAAAAGAAACAATACGTTCCTAAATTAGCTACCGGCGAGTGGTTTGGCGCATATTGCCTTACAGAACCGGGTGCAGGCTCTGATGCTAATAGTGGTAAGACTAAAGCAGAACTTTCTGCAGACGGAAAATCATACAAGATTAACGGTCAGAAAATGTGGATTTCAAACGCAGGTTTCTGTAATGTATTCATTGTTTTCGCTCGTATTGAAGACGATAAAAACATTACCGGGTTTATCGTAGAAAATGATCCTTCAAATGGTATTTCTCTAGGCGAGGAAGAAAAGAAATTGGGTATTCACTCCTCTTCTACCCGTCAGGTATTTTTTAACGATACTGTTGTTCCTGTAGAAAATATGCTTGCAGGTCGTGGCGAAGGTTTTAAAATCGCTATGAATGCCCTTAACGTAGGTCGTATAAAGCTTGCTGCAGCTTGTCTTGATGCTCAACGTCGTATAATTGATATGGGTGTAAAATATGCAAATGAGCGCGTTCAGTTTAATACTCCTATTGCAAAATTTGGTGCTATTAAATCTAAACTGGCTGAGATGGCTACTAATGCCTATGCGTGTGAAAGCGCCTCGTATCGAGCTGCAAAAAATATTGAAGATCGCATAGCCATGCGTACTGAAGCAGGCGCAAGCCATTCGGAAGCCGAACTTAAAGGTGTTGAAGAATACGCGATAGAATGTTCTATTCTTAAAGTAGCTGCTTCAGAAGATATGCAAAGCTGCGCAGATGAAGGGATACAGATTTATGGGGGTATGGGCTTTAGCGCAGATGCTCCTATGGAAGCTGCCTGGAGAGATGCACGTATTTCTCGTATCTATGAAGGTACTAACGAAATTAACCGTATGCTAGCGGTAGGCATGCTTGTTAAAAAAGCAATGAAAGGCCACGTAGATTTGCTAAATCCTGCGATGGCTGTTGGTGAAGAGCTTACAGGAATTCCTTCTTTTGACACCCCAGATTATTCTGAAGTGCTATCAGAAGAAAAAGCTATGGTTGCAAAACTTAAGAAAGTATTCTTAATGGTTGCCGGTAGTGCAATTCAAAAATACGGGCCCGATTTAGAATCTCATCAACAGTTATTAATGGCTGCTTCAGATATTCTAATTGAGGTTTATATAGCAGAAAGCACCATTTTACGTACCGAAAAGAATGTAAAACGTTTTGGCGAAGACACTCAAAAAGAGCAAATCGCTATGGCTCAATTGTACCTGTATCACGCAGTTGACACCATTAATTTAAAAGCAAAAGAAGGTATCGTTTCTTTTGCAGAAGGTGATGAGCAACGTATGATGCTTATGGGTCTTAAGCGCTTTACAAAATATCAAAATCAGCCTAACGTCGTTGCATTGCGTAACCTGATTGCTGAAAAAGTAACTTCAGAAAATACATATCCGTTTTAGTCTTTCACTCCTAAATTT
Source organism: Leeuwenhoekiella sp. W20_SRS_FM14 (assembly GCF_052119605.1). Taxonomy (NCBI): domain Bacteria; kingdom Pseudomonadati; phylum Bacteroidota; class Flavobacteriia; order Flavobacteriales; family Flavobacteriaceae; genus Leeuwenhoekiella; species Leeuwenhoekiella sp. W20_SRS_FM14. The sequence goes on from NZ_JBGQOK010000009.1 coordinate 95,592, forward strand.
TAAGATTAAAAAAATTAAACCTGTAACACGAGTTGCAGGTTTTTTTGTTTTTAAACGTTGGGCGTGCCCTTTGGGCCGGGCTTTTCGTTACAATCTTTAATCGCTTTAATGCTCTTAAAGGATTTACACTACAATCCCTCACGCGGTTTTAAATTCTATATTTTTAAATTCCAAGTTTTGTATTTTCAATTTTATCAAAACGGCTCAATCCTTGCATTTGTCTTTGCACAAACATCTGTATCTTTAAAACTTTATTGAACCACTATGCTAAAATTATCTTTATTAGGACTTCTGGGTTTTCTGGGCCTTGCCACATTTGCTCAATCAGATCCTGAAGTTTATCTGTTTGATATCAAAACAACTCCTACTACATTTGAAGTCACCGGTGGTGAGAATATATCTAAAAATAAAGGATACGATAGTCAACCTTCTTTTTATGATGATACTACCTTAATCTACAGCCGTACTGCAAACAGCCTGACGGCAATAGGTATTTATGAAATCAGCACACAGGAAACTTCTGTTTTAACTGACGAACCCAACAGCGGATTCTTCTCACCGCAACGCCTTCCAGAAACCGATCGCGTCGTGGCGGTGCGTCAAGATTCAGAAGGCAGACAACGACTTGCTGTATATGATTTTAAAACCAAAGCTTTTCAAAAGTTGCTAGACAGCAGTCAGGTAGGTTATTTTTCGTTTTACGATAAAGACACCTTTATAGCCTCCGTTCTAGTTCCTAATAAAATGGATTTATTCTTTAAAAATTCAAATAAAGACAGTCTTCAAAAAATCATAGGCAATGCCGGGAGATCGCTTCACAAAGTCCCTAACAGCCAGTCTATGAGTTACACCGTTGAAAATGATGATCAGAATATGGATTTATACATTCTTGATCTTTCAGGTGAAGAACCTACGAGTTATTTTGTTTGTGAGTTGCCAATAGGCAGACAGGATTATGCGTGGCTAGATGAAAACCGAATCATTTTAGGCAGCGGTGACAGTCTTTTTATTTATGACCTTTTTGGAGAACCTGCCTGGAAATTTGCTTTCAGTTTAAACAGCTATAAGCTTACAGGTATAACTCGAATTTCTATTAGCCCCGATGGTAAGCACCTCGCTCTCGCAGCAGAACCTGTCAATTAATTTAAGTTGTATTTGTGCCTCATAATTCCCGAATAATTCTATTTATCGTTTTCGCTCAATTTCTGGGAACATCGCTGTGGTTTGTGGGGAATATTGTGGTACCTCAATTGCCGTTTTCTCAATTGAATGAGACAAACAGCATTGGTGATATTCTAGCCGCTGTACAATTTGGTTTTATAGCCGGCACTTTAGTTTTTGCAATACTCGCCTTTGCAGACCGCTACTCCCCTTCAAGGGTTTTTATGCTATGTTCATTTTTGGGAGCACTTACAAATCTTACTTTAATCATTCCTGAGGTTTCTTTAAATATAATTTTAATATCCCGTTTTACAACGGGTTTGTTCTTAGCCGGTATTTATCCTGTAGGAATGAAAATAGCTTCAGATTATTTTGAAAAAGGCCTGGGTAAAGCATTGGGATATCTAGTGGGAGCACTTGTCTTAGGAACCGCTTTACCACATTTTTTAAACAGTTTAGGAGTTTCTATAAATTACAAAACTATTACTATGTTTACCAGTGGCCTAGCATTGTTAGGAGGTTTACTCATAGGCATTGGCGTTCCTGATGGCCCTTTTAGAAAAGTACAACAACGCCTGAATTTAAATGCAATTCCGCAACTTTTTAAAGGAGCGGCTTTTCGGTCGGCTGCTTTTGGTTACTGGGGCCATATGTGGGAATTATACGCCTTTTGGGGCTTTATACCACTCTTTATTACCTATTACGCAAACACTCAAAATTTGCTGATAAATGTTTCGCTAATTGCTTTTTTAACTTTGGCTATTGGTGCTATAGCGTGTGCATTAGGAGGACATATAAGTGCAAAAAGAGGGAGTGAGCGCGTCGCCCAGTTTTCACTCATCGCATCAGGATTATGCTGTTTGCTCTCGCCACTAAGTATATATCTTCCGTTCTGGCTTTTTATAGCGTTTCTATTATTTTGGGGAGCGATGGTGGTTGCAGACAGTCCGCAGTTTTCGACACTAGTAGCTAGCAATGCAATTGCAGCGTATCGCGGTACAGCGCTCACGCTAGTAAATTGTGTAGGTTTTGCGATAACCATTATCAGTATTCAATTGGTAGGTTATTTTGCAGTTCAATTCAATATGCAGTATATCTTTTTGGTTTTAGCTGTAGGTCCTATATTTGGCATTTTTAGTTTATTGAGAAAAAGGAGCCACAAGAATAAATCCAAATAAAAGTCGCTGTTTCTGTAGAAGATTCTGAGATTGTAGATATTACGTTAGTTTATGAAGTATTTTTTAGTTTTCGTTATACTCACAGTGATAATCAGTTCTTGCGAAAAAGATAAAACCCCTCCTCCACTTTTTGAAAAGTCTCAAGAAAATTTACAGGCGGTATCCCGATCAAAAATCTCACCCTATATAGACGGAAAACCAACTGACCCTGCCTGGAAAAAGGTTGCCTGGATTCCACTTGATAATACCTGGAAGGGTGATAACATAACATATGCTGCGCAATACAAACTTACGTGGACGCCTGATGCTCTTTTTATTTTGCTCGCTCTTGAAAATGAACAACTCAAACGTACATTTAATAATCCGCTGACTACGTTTAAAGATCAGAACCGTGTCATAGTCTATCTTGACGAAAATAATAGCGGCGGCAATCACGCTGCTAATCATAGTGCATTTGCCTATCAGGTACTTTCTGATGGTTTTATAATTGATTATAATGCAGAAAATAAACCCACTATTTACAACAATCACATAGACAGCGAACTTTCAAAAACTGACTCTAAATTGTATTGGGAAATTAAGGTTACTGTTTTTAAAGAGAGTTATTGTGACAATCAGCCTAATGAGGCCGTTAAACTTTCCGTAGATAAAAAATTAGGTTTTGCCCTCGCTTATGTTAGTGTTGATTCCCTAGAAACAACAAAAACAACAAATACGATCATAGGGTCTGTATCTATTCCTGAAGATTATGAAAATCGAATAGCCACCGATTCAGGACTTTTTGGTACAATTTTATTAAGCAAATAATTTTCTTTCAACCTATATTAAAGCGACGAATCAGGCTTAACTGACCCTCTTAAAATAAGAAAGTCTTAACGTAAGTCAACCTCCTGTAGCCTTTAGCTACTGTATCTTTGTAGTCAAATATTAAATTACAATCATGCATTTAAATACATTCAAAATAAGCCTGTTATTGAGCCTGCTTTTCCTGGTTTGTTCACCTGTTTTTAGTCAGAAAAAAGTCGCTTCTTTTAAAGGTGCTCAAGTAACCGGAATTACCATTTCTGAAACCGGAAGATTATTTGCCAATTTTCCCAGATGGAGAAAAGACATCCCATACTCTGTTGTTGAAGTGATGAAAGACGGCAGCGTAAAACCTTATCCTAATAGCGCCTGGAATACCTGGTCTCTAGATCAAAAACCGCAGGATGATCAATTTATAAGTGTGCAGGCCATGTGGGCCGATGCAGATAAACTGTATGTTATTGAAACAGCAAACCCGCAGTTTAAAGGGATCATAGCCACTCCTAAAGTTCAGGTTTTTGATTTAAAAACAAATACTCATTTAAAAACCTACACGCTTACTGAAGGCAGTTTTACAAATAACACCTATATTAATGATATGCGCATAGATCATAAACGCGATCTAATTTTTCTTACAGATTCCGGCGCAGGGGGCATCATAACTATAGATTTAAAAACCGGTATTTCTAAAGGATATTTAACCGACTCTAAAACGACAAAAGCCGAAGTAGAAACTTTGACGTTTGATAACGGAATCTGGAAGGGTACCGTAAATTCTGACGGTATAGCGCTAAATGAAAAACAAGATATTTTATATTTTCACGCACTTTCAGGATACACTTTATACGAAATAAATATTGACGATCTTCTCAATAATGACACCTCAAACATTAAGAGTTACACTACAGGAGCTCCAGATGGTATGCTTCTAGATGCGCACAACAGACTTTTTCTCGCAAATCTGGAGGAAAATAAAATTGAATATTTATCACCAGACCGCAATGAAACAAAAACCTTAGCACAAGGAAAAAAAGTAAATTGGGCAGATACCTTCAGTATTTATGATGGCTATTTTTACTATACAAATTCTAGAATTAACGAAGCTACAGGTGATATTAGTGATATGGAATTTGAGATTTATAAAATCAAATTACCTAAGTTTAAAAACGACTAATTTTTTCGCTTTTGCAAAAACCGATACAATACTATGGAAAATAAAATAGCACTCAACAATAACATAAGCCTATCAAGAATCATACACGGTTATTGGCGTTTAAGAGATTGGAATCTTAGTGACCAGGAACTTTTAACACGCATTGAGCAGGTTCTAGAATTGGGTATAACCTCCTTTGATCACGCAGATATTTACGGAAATTATACCTGCGAAGAATTCTTTGGGCGAGCGCTCGCATTGAAGCCTGAGTTGAGATCTAAAATGCAGCTTATAAGCAAGTGCGGTATTCGTTTGAATACAGATTTTAATCCACAATTAGATGTAAAAATTTACGACTATAGTGCGGCTTATATCATTCAGCAAGCTGAGGCATCCTTAAAAAACTTAGGTACAGACCGTCTTGATTTATTGTTATTACACAGACCGGCTCCGTTTTTTAACCCGGATGAAGTTGCCAAAGCATTTGATGAATTAAAGCAAAGTGGGAAGGTGCTTAATTTTGGGGTTTCGAACTTCTCTCCTATGCAATTTGATAGTTTACAGGCGTATTTAGATATGCCACTGGCGACCAATCAGGTTGAAATTTCGGTAGGATGTCTAGAGCATTTTGATAATGAAAATATCGAGTTTTTTCAAAAGCATAAAATTAAACCCATGGCGTGGTCTCCACTAGCCGGTGGTGGTTTATTTAAACCTAAAACCGAACAGGAACATCGCTTACATTCCGTTTTAAAAGCAATTGCATCAGAATTAAATGTTGATACGATAGATCAGGTGATGTACGCCTGGTTATTGAAGCATCCTGTGGGCATAATGCCTATTGTAGGCTCTCAACACATCAACCGTATTAAAAGTGCCGTAGATGCCCTTAAAATAGAATTAAGCCTCGAGCAGTGGTATAAAATTTATATCGCTTCTAAGGGGGAAGATTTACCTTAAATTTTAAAATGTCGGTTGCTATTAAAGTTAAATTACAACCGACATTTTTTTATTCTAAAAACTACTTTTCTAAAACGGTATATTCATAACGGGAATATCCTATTTTTCCTGAAGGTGACAGCGCTTCTATGAGTATGGTTTTTGTTCCCGGAAGGTCATTAGTATAAAATGAAAAATGCGTGGTACCTGCGTCATCTACTATAATATCGGGATTCCAATAAAGCGTAGTTTCCAGTTGATTTGTAGCGGTAGAATTCTCCCGATTTTGATATTTCGGAACATAAAATTCTTTTGAAGTAGCATAGACCGGTATGGTTGTTTTTAATATTCCTTTAGATTTGTACGCTGTAAAAATTCCGTTACCGCTATAAGTATAAATCGCTAAAATACTCCCCCAGGCAGGCACTGTATTAAAGTCTGAAAACGGATTTGCTTCTCTAAACAAATCCTGATAATTAGAGGAAGTCTCTTTAATTATTTCAACACTCTTAATATCTGCCGTTGACAAATTTTGCAGTAATTGATATTCATAATTACGCACAGTGATCCCATCTACCAGAATTAAGGTCTCATCTCCCGCCTGTATACGCGGTTTTAAGTACGTCCCGGTACTGTCTGTTACCGGTAAAAAGGTAATCTCATTGCCAAAAGCAGCCCGAAGTACACTAAACAACCCAAACGACCAGCTTTCTTGCTTATCGCGTATTTCTTCTCCGTCAAAAATAACATCTGGTTTACCGTATAAATCCTGAACCTTTTTGCGTTGGGGAGTCATCTCATAAGTATCTAAAACAACCTCATCTAACTGGTTTACGCTAGAATCAAAATCAAAAAATGAATCTGTAGGATTTTTAGCTATTTTATCTGAAAATTCCGCATTCGAGGCTAACGTAGTATTCACCTTATCCTGTGTTTTAAAATGGACCTCAGGCCTTTCAAATTTGTTTAGATTAAGGGTATAATCTCGTTGTCTACCGGCATCATTTTTAGTCTGAAGCACGGCGCGTAAACGATTTCCTGTAAATGGTGGAAGCGGAAAATAAAATCTTCCCAAACTATCTGTTTGTTGTTCATAAAAACTTTGCTGCTCCCCAAAAATCATAAGACTTACCTCGACATTTTCTTTCTTTTTATTTTCGGCAAGCAATGCGGCAACATCCCCTTTTACATACAAACCCAGTTCCGGCTCAAAATCAAAATCATCATTTAATTCTGAAATAAATTTATAGTTTCGGTAGCCTTGTGTTAGCATAAGAGCATCCAGGTCTCGTTGTCTGTGTGTATTAGATTTATCAAAATAAGAAGTCGCATTCTCTATAGTTCCTTTCAACTCAGAACTCAACAGCATATAGGTTTGAATAGATTTACCCATTTGTGCTGCAGAAAATAAAGAGTCTACAACAACTGCAGAAACCGTAGGAAGTGCCGTTTCTTTAGAAAAATTAGTAATATTTAATTGGGCACTTACTTCTTCTCCTGAGCGATAACTCAACTTATCTGTGCTGATGTTAAGGTCTAACAATTGCGTTTCTAAATCATTGTAATAAAGACGTTCTACAAGTGGTTTATCATTTACATCAAATAATGTAAAGACAATAATACCGGCGGGCAAATTACTTTTATCTACCGGTAGGGTAAGTTTTCCATTATTCAGTTTTTGATAAATTTTACCGTTAGAAATCCCGCGACTTGCAACCTGTATTGCAATAGAATCATTTATAAATTCGGTAGAAGTAATTGAGAGCAGTAATTTATCGCGAAGGAGCTTTACATTTAATAAAGTTCCCTGGTCAGAAACTTCGGGTAAATCAAAGAATGTCGTGGCTTTAGATTCATATAAAGCATCAGTCTTTGTAAGTCTGGCCTGATACTTTGTAGCTTTCTTCGGAATCAAAAAAAGTTGCCCCATTCCCAGACTATTACTTCTAAATTTACCTATAACAACTCCACTCTCATCAACAACTTCACCTTCGACCAAAACACCTTTACCGGTATGATCTAGTGCCTTAAAACCAACCAAATTGGTAATACCTGCAACAAAATTTCCGCCTTCAGGAAAAAATTGTAAATCAATATTTGGCTTTGCTAAATTATAAAATTCAGTATGCCGCGCGCCATTCGGTGTTTCTACAGCTAACTCGCCCCATTGTGCATCTTGAGGAATATCCTTTTTAAATACAAAATCTCCAGCTTCATTTTTTGCTACAGGGTATGTTTTAGTATTCCCGGCTACCTCAAAATGTACGTCAACAGTTGTTCCAGCTGTAGAATCTATAAACTCAGGTTTAATTAAAACTTCAAGCTGATTTCCGGCAACGGCTGTACCTGCATTAAGAATCTTAAAAACCTCTGTATTTTGTGAAGCTTTATCTTCTAAAATTTGAATTTGAGTTTTAAAAGTAAATGCATCTTTAAAATTACGATTCCACTCTGTATACCCTCTTAATTGATAAGCACCTGCTAAGTAGTAATACGGTAATTCAAAAGAATTTGAACCCACTCCCTGCTCTAACGGAATCTGCTTACTATCTATTATTTTATCATTGGCATCTATGAGTTCTACGTGCAACGTCTTACTTAATGGAGATGGCTGATGATCTTTTGCCTGAGTTACAATCACCTTAAACCATAAGGTTTCTCCTTTTTGATAAACGCTTTTATCGAGTTGCAAATACACCTTTTCTGCAAATGCTTCCTGAGCAATTTGTTCCTGCGCACGACTAAAAGTTGTAAAGAATAGAAAAGCACAAAGCACCAGTCTTAAAAAGGATTTTACAGAAAGTGATCGGTTTAAATTCATATTAATATAGGATTACAGATTTAACAATTTGTATAATTATTCTGTAGGGGCTATAATAAAACAAACTAAAAACCGCTTTTTAGATTAGATCCTTAAGTTGTTTTTAGGTTTCATAATTTCAGTATTGAGTAGCTCTAATGCTCAGTCGACATTAGAATTTAATGTTTTGTGTCTTTCCAGTTGTAAATGTTACTTCTGCTTTATCGTCTGTAACCTTTAAAGTAAGCGGTATCAATTCCTCTTCACTAAACGATTCTCCAGATTTTTTCCAAAGCATTAATGTGGCAAACACTGTATTTTTAGCCTTTGGCGAAAAGTCGGCAGTCACATTGATAACTTTGCTAATATCTGCTACAGGATGTAAACCTTCAGATTCTTTTATTTCGATGTTACTCCAGCCGCTTAACGGTACAAGTGCCAATACATACTCGCCATTATCAATGAGTGTCGCTTCGGTGTTACTTACTTTAATTTTAGATTCTGTAATTGCTTTACCGTCTAGTTTAGGTAATGCGTAATGTCCTAAACGCATTTTTACAGGCACCGTACTCAACTGTTTATCTACGCGTAAAATTCCGTTAGGTAGTGGCATTTCTGCGAGTTGCATTTTTACCTGATCGTTTGTTTCTAAAACTGCATCTCTGTAATACACGCCATTTTCATAATTTTTAAAGGTATACAACCTCCACGGCTCCCATTCATTTTTGGCATTTAAAAACACATAGTTCATAGAGATGGTACCATCTTCACCATCTGCCTGCCACGGAAACGCCGAGTTATACGATAACTTATTGTAATTTTCGCTAGAGCGGAATCCTTGCCAATCGTCTGCTTTTTTCTCGTGACACCAGGCTCTTACTTCAGCAGCACCTATGTTTGCATAATCTGTAATTAAAATATTTGATGCAGCTTGAAATTTATTATAGACCTTATCTTTTTTAAAGGTTGATTCCCACGGACCTTCATTTTCGGTGGCTGTCCAAAACGGATTATCCTCTGGCAATAGCAATCCTAGAAAGGCTTTACCCATCCAAAACACACTTCCACGTGTACTGTAGTTTTGCACTGCAGGTTCAAAATGATCATAAAACCCCAACGTAGGAATTCTATCTTTTAAAAATTCGGGGTTTTCTAAAAACTGAAGTAACGTACTGGATGAGATGTGACGCAACCAACCAAAATTAATCGTATCGTCATTTAATGTTCCCGAAAACGGAAACGGACTAATTGAAGCAATACGGTAACTGATGCTTCTTCCCCACATAATCATCTTACCATCTTCTGCAAACATATAGGGATAGTGATATACCAGATCCTGAAAATTAGTTTTAAACCCTTTTGCAAATTCCGGGTAATGCGTATCACCATAAACCGTTGCCCACATAGGACCGTATACCTGAAATGCCCACATACTGTAATAATCATAAGCGGGATTGTCATTATACCAACCCTGACCCCGGTAGTCGTCTAAGGATTTTTGTAAATATTCTTCAAGCAAAGGTTTATTAATTTCATAGCCTTGAGACTCGAAAAAACTCAGCACAAAAATGTTGAAGAATTTCCAGTTAGAATCTACTGTAGGACCATCACCATAACTCAACATAGAAGCTGCAAGACCATCTTTTACCTCCTGACTTAATGGTTCCCATAAAGTTTCGGGAGATATAAATAATGAAATTGCCAATGCTCCATATTCGACTAAGTTTTGACTAGGACCTCCATTGCCTCTCGGCTTTATAAAAGCAGGATCATTAGGGTCTATTAACTTAGGAATTTGGTGCTGGTAATAGTCTGCTACTTTAATTCCGTTTAAGGTAAGATTGGGTTCTTTTTTAAGCAGTGGTGCTGCTACAAACAGCGTACGTACCAAACCTTCTAATTTCTCGGTAGGAACCCGATCTATACTATGTGGATAACTCTTACCCGGAAGTTTAGGAAACTTCATAGGATCGTCTAGATTATCAATGTAGCTAAAGGCACCTTCAAGAATATAACGTGCCGCATCTTCCCAGTGTTTTCTGGTCATCCCCGTTACCGGACTCGTTGTAAAATCTGGATTCTCGACCTTAAAAAGTGGCATTTCGCCATTCACCTGTTTCGCCGGTTTTATTTCCTGAGCGAATGCACCGCCGGTAAGCAACAATAGACAAAGTACTTTTACTATTTTCATAACTGTTTTATATAAATGTAATAAACACATTTGCAAAATTTCGCATAGTTCCCCCCATATTTTGAGTAACTATGCCATTTATAACCTATTGTTGTTCTACAAAACGATACATTTCTGAAGCGGCTAGCAAATAGGCACCTACTCCAAAATCTGCTGTAGATTTTACGTCAACTACTTGTCCGGGAATAGCTTTTTCGCCGATAGGCTGTACATATCCTACACTTCCATCATCCTGTAATGCTACTTCACTTAAGTACGCCCAGCTTTTTTCAACAACCGGCACATACGTGTCTGTATCTAGAATACCATTATTAATTCCCCATAAATACCCGTAAGTAAAAAATGCTGTACCACTGGTTTCTGGTCCCGGAGCGTGCGCAGGATCAAGAATACTACGTGTCCAGTAGCCTTCGGGTTGTTGTGCACTTTTTAATGCAGCAGCCATCGTTTTAAAACGCGCTATATACTCATCACGATATTTTGCATCTTCGGGTAAATCCTGAATAACTTTTGCCAGACCAGCAAATACCCAACCGTCACCACGAGCCCAGAAATCTTTCTTTCCGTTAGCACTTTTGTGTTTTGGATATACATATTTAGCATCGCGGTAATACAACCCTGCTTCCTCATCAAACATAATACTGTCTGCATATGCCAGATATTCATGCAACTTTTCTAGGTAGAGCTCATTGCCTGTAACCTTATACAACTTGGTCATTACCGGCATTACCATATACAAACCATCTGCCCACCACCAGTAATCGTTTTGCGGAGTACTCATCTGGTATTCCATCACTTCACGGGCGCGTGCTATTTTTGAATCATCTGTAGAACCTTCAATCGTATATAAATCTATATAGGTTTGAAACGCAATTTGCCAGTCTCCAAATAATACATAGTCATCACTTTCCCCATAAGAATATTTCCAGTTTGATTTATCATCAGATTTGGCGCCTTTCCATTCATTTTTCTCTGCCCAGGCCGTAGAATAATCTAAAAAATCCTGATTCTTAGTAACCTTATAGGCTTCTATATTTCCGGTGTGATATGCAGCAGGATGCCAAAAAGCTCGCGCGTGTTCTGGATGTGTCTCCTGCCAGTGTGTATTTACCTTATTTATAATTGCAACTACTTCATTTTTATCTTGTGGCAAAGCCGAAATTTCAACGGTTTCTACTACTGCATCTGTACTTTTATCTGTGGTACTCTTGCAGCTTACTACAAGTAGGCCCAAGGTTATTCCCAATGCCATCTGGCTTGAATACTTTATTAATTTCATTATTATTAGGTTGTAAGATTTAATTTATAAGTTAGTAATGGTGGTCTATATTAATATTCTGACCACTCCATATTTTCTTTTGAGTCCACTCAGTCTCGGGATTACTCCATAACGGAGCGTCTGCAGGCAGCCCCAGTATTAAAAACACTTCAGAACAGAGGTATAAACTTCCTGTTGAGATGTAGCCTTCACCTATATTGTTTTGAGCTCCGTATAATCCTACTTTTAGCCATCCATTTTCATCAAAAGTTCCCGGAGCCTCAATTTGATTTTTAACCATGGTATGCAGCGCATCTCGTACTTGAGCGGGTGCTACATCTTTAGGCAATTCATCTCTTAGTGCAATTTGCGACAGCAATTGGAATGCTCCAAAACGATAAGCCAGAGATCTCCCTATAGGAGGATATGTACCTTGCGGACCAATTAAACGCTCTTGAATTGCTGCATAACGGGTTGCACGTTCTTTTGCTCTTTTATAATCTCTATCCTTAGCGTGACCGGTTTCTTCTAGTGTTTTATAAATATCAAGCAGCATAGGCTGAATCACAAAACTGTTGTAGTAATCCCAGTGAAAATCGGGTCCATCGCCATACATCCCATCTCCCAGATACCATTCTTTATGCTTATTTAATGCATAGTCTATACGTATTAAATCTCCACTACTATCAAACTTGAGCAAAGCGGCTTCTACCATAGCGGTAAAGAGTAACCAATTGCTGTAATAAGGTTCTATTTTACGTGATGATTTTAAAGCATTAATTACGTTTTCTTGCGTTTTCTTATCTAAACGATCCCAAGTTTGTGTAGGCGCTCTTAATAAACCTTGTGCTAAAAAAGCAGCATCAACCAGTGGCTGACGGTCGGTGCTAAAATTCATAAAATCATCAGCCTCGGGATTGGTACCGTTTTCTAAATCTTTTAAAACGAGTTTAATGTACTTTTCTCGCAATTTCCCTTCTTTAGTATCATCAGGACCTAACTCCAACCACGGTGCCATTCCAGAAAATAAACGCCCAAAACCTTCTAAATAGGTTACATGTTTACGATCATCCCAGGCTCCCGGAGAGCGCTCTACGGGCATTTTTTCTTTTAACTGGTCTTTACTTAGTGCCTCTAAAAGCGGATCGGCAATTTTTATCATGGTATTTACCATATATTCCCGCTTTTCTTGTGCTTGCAAAGCTTGCATTCCCGTGATTACACCAATACATAGCGCCAAAACATAAGTTAACTGTTGTTTATTCATCGTCTTATTATCTTATAATTTTTGAAATATTCGTACGTAATCAACCTCATAGGATCTTGGAAAGCTTGTGTCTTTTAGTTCTCCTCCATTAGAACCTAATGCCAGATTAAGCAATAGATAATGCGGCTGTTGAAACCCATTAAATTCGTCTACATTTTTAGTTTTACTTAAGTCTATTGTATTTAATAACTCATCATCCAGATAGAGTTTTATATAATCTTCGGTCCAGTCCATTTTCCAGATATGAAATTTATTGGGCCAGTCTGAATCTTTTTCTAAAAAGGCTGTAAAAGGAATTGCATTACTATCCCAGGAAACCCCTCGTTCTTTTCCTTTCCATCCGGCATTCGCCAAAATGTGAGGAACACCATCAATTTGGTAATATTCCATAATGTCTATCTCGCCATTTGAAGGCCATCCTTTTTCGATTCCCAATGTCCAGATTGCAGGCCACATTCCGCTTGCAGTATCAATTTTTGCGCGTACTTCTACAATACCGTATTTAAACGCATACTTACCACGCGTATTGATACTGGAAGATGTATAGTTTGCTACTTCTCTATTCTTTTTATAGTTGTTACTTTGCGCTTCATAATTGGGATTGTTAACTATTTCTCGCTTCCCGGTAATTACGAGATTACCACGTTCGATAGCCGCATTTTCTTCTTGATACCATTGTAGCTCATTATTACGTACAAAGCCCTGTTCATACGACCAAAACTCAGGATTAGGTTTTGATCCTTTATTAAATTCGTCATTCCAAACAAGCGTATATCCTTTAGGAACTTCAAGCTTATTAGTATTAGTCCGTGCGTCTGTAGACTTACAAGAAACCTGTATTAAAAAGAGTAAAATAAAAAGGTGCTTGATTGTATTCATCGTTTATTGAATTGCGTATAACTGGGCTTTATCATCGTTGCGAGTTACCAAAAGCTCTTTTTTACCCGAATTAAACTTCATTATATTTAAACCTTTAATATCTCCCGATAGCCACAATTGATTTTGTTTTTCTGAAATCTTAAACGCATTATTTTCAAATTTCATAAGCGTTCCAAAAGAAGCATCCATACGCCCTATTCCCACACGCAACGGAAATAAATTACCTGCCGCTAAAATTTCTTTTTTTCCATCGCCATCAAAATCTTCAAATACAAAGTCTTGTATTGCTGAATTTTGCGCAAGAAATGGTAAGGCTTTAAGTTCAAATTTACCATTGCCCAAATTTTCTATAAATGAAGATTTTAAATGAGAAATTTCTAAAGTAAAGCGGGGTTTTATAGCATTTTCAGTTAAAAAACTTTCAGTGTTTACATGAGCATAAGCTTCATAAGAACCGTACTTCTTTTTAAGCGTTGGCACCTGTCCCAGCAGTTCATCGCGTGTAGGTAATGGATAACTTACCCCATTGATGTAATACGTTAAAATAGGATCTATACGGCCATTATTATCTATATCTTGTATGTAATAGCGCATAGGCTCTGTCTCACTTGCTGAGAATTGCATATTGTCACCCATGTTTCCTGCAAGAAAATCAATATCACCATCTCCGTCAAAATCTCCTGCGGTAAGACTAAACCACCATCCGTTTGTATTATTTAGTCCAAAGAGTTCGGTTTCGTTTTTAAGCTGTCCTTCTGTGTTTTTTAAAACAGTAATTGGCATCCATTCTCCGGAAAGTATCAAATCTGGCCAGCTGTCATTATCGATATCTTCCCATACCGCATCTGTGACCATCCCCACTTGCTCTATATCGTAACTACGTACCGATGAAAAAATCACTTTTCCGTTACTGCTATCGTTACGCAATAAAACACTACGCGGAATCATCGGGTAATTACCGGCAGAGAGTCTTCCTCCCACAAAAAGATCTAGATCTCCATCCTTATCATAATCACTAGCTTTTACCACACCACCACTAAACTTCATATCGGGCAATGCATCTACTGCTTTAGTAAACATCCCTGAACCATCATTTAAATACAAACGATCCTGATAATACGCATCACCATTAAATTCTTCATTTCCTCCACTTACAACATATAGATCCAGGTCGCCATCTGCATCTGCATCAAAAAACAAAGCATCACTATCTTCATAATTTTGTTCTTCCGGTAATGTCCAGGCTTGATTATCATTATATTGTTTTAATGTACCATCGCCATTACCCAGATACAGTTGGGAGGCTTGCCCTTTAGCTCCTGCTATATATACATCATCATTACCATCATTATTTACATCTCCTACCGCTGCTTTACCGCCCAATCTTGATAACTGGTAGGGTATTAAACTCTCGTAATTAAAATCTACATAATCATTCTCTGTATGCGTAAAATCTAGCTGTGCCTGTTCTGTAATGTTGGTAAGTAAATTTTTACCGGTTTCTACTTTATAGGTATAGGTTGCAGTTGCATCGGTCTCATTTAAAACCAATTTTTGATTGTACGCAACTTCGTTAAGGGTTGTTTGCTTTTGTGAAGGCCAAATAACCTGCAATGTGCTTACTTTATCTTCCTTACCTAATCCTATGGTCATTTGAGGGTGTACCGAAGATTGATACCCCCTTACATAATACGCCTCCTGATAAATAGTTTTTCCGCTGGCTAGCGTCAAAATTACTTTTGCACCAAGCGCATTTGTATTTTTGTAAGCACCCTGTAATTGCAGCGTGATGTAATTATTTTTCTCCCGTTTTTCTTCGTTATTTTTATAAATAAGTAACGGCTGGTTGAGATTATTTACAATTAAATCGAGGTCTCCATCATTATCAAAATCTGCATATGCAGCGGCGTTAGAAACAGTTTTAATAGTTAGTCCCCAATCCTGAGTAGCATTTTCAAACGCTAATCCGTCTTTATTCTTAAATGCATAATTTGAAATTTTAGTTGCCGGAATTTTACTTATCAATAATCCTACATCTAGCGGAACACCTTTTTCCTGTGCGCTTTGCACTGCCTCATTTACAGTATAATTATTAAAGTCCAGATTGCTGTAATCTCTTAAATAACCATTAGTAACAAATATGTCTTTTAACCCATCGTTGTCATAGTCTGCAATTAAAGGTGCCCAACTCCAATCTGTATTTGAAATACCCGACAACTGCGCAATTTCTGAAAATTGCAGATTTCCTGCCGGGTCGTGCCCGCGGTTTATCTGAAGATTATTACGCATATACTGATGGTGATAACCACTATCTATGAGTGTTTGTGCACGGTTATAGTTATCTGCCCCTTTTAGTGCTTTTTGCCTGTAATTATCTTCTGGTAGCATATCTACTACAAAAAGATCGGGTTCTAAATCATTGTTTATATCAGCAATGTCAGATCCCATTGCGTACTTTGAAAAGTGTCCAAAAGATGCCTTTGATATTTCTTTAAATGTACCGTCTCCTTTATTTATATAGCAAAAATCCTGTTCAGAATAGTCGTTGGTTACAAAAATGTCTGGCAAGCCATCTTTATTTAAATCGCTTATTGCTGCGCTTAATCCAAAGTTGATTCCTGTACCATAAATACCTGCTTCTTCAGAAACTTCTACAAATTTTCCGTCTTGATTTTGATATAATTTATTGCCGTAATAAGGGTGACGTAAGTTCCTAAGGTGCTTAACATTAAAAAGTGTATTGTAAAATTTATTGGCGTGATTGAGTAGAAATAAATCAAGATCGCCATCTAAATCGTAGTCTAAGAAATAGGCTTGTGTTGTAAATGTTCCTAGCGCATCAACACCATATTCTTTTGCTTGTTCTAAAAATACGGGTATGCCGTTAGCATCATTACCCTGATTGATAAATAGCTGATTTGCACGTCCCGCATATTCTTTAACCACGGGTTGTGTAAATCCTTCTGAAGGAGCATTGCCCGAGTAACATAAATAAATATCCAGCAATCCATCACCATTGACATCTGCCATCGAGACTCCGGTTTTCCAACCTTCTTTTTCTTCAATTTTTGCTTTTGCAGTAATGTCTTCAAAATTAAAATCTCCTTTATTTAAGAACAATTTATTGTTTACCTGGTTGCCCGAAAGATACACATCTGCAAGGCCGTCATTATTTAAATCACCTACAGCTACGCCACCACCATTGTAGATATACTCATAAGTCATTACATTGTAATCTTCGGTTTCTACCAAAGTATTTTCAAAAACAAGACCTGTATCTTCTGCACTCATTTCTGTAAAAAGTGTGGTTGCTTCCTCTTTACAACTAGTAAATAGGAGTACCGCAAGTGCTAATAATTGAGTATTTCTAAAATTCATAAATGTATTGTAATCGCATTCTTAAACTTGATGAATTAGATTTATTGAGTAATTAGCAATGCTCCGCCTTCACCATATAGTTTTATTGTAAACGTTCCGTTTTTATTAATTGTAACTGGTTTTGTTGCTGCTGTACGGTCTTTAGAATCATAAATTAAAGTTGCTTTAGCTCCTTTAAACATCGGTATATTGAGTTCTAAAGTTTTGTCTTTTTTCTCTCCGTTAGTGACTGCGAGATACCAGACAGCTCCTTTGCGTCTTGCTAAGGCTGCGTAATCACCTGGCTCACCTCCTATATAAATGGTCTCATCCCAAACCGTAGGCATCTTTTTAAAGAAATCTATTACAAACTCAGGTTGCTCTTCCAGATTATTTGGTGTAAGTCCAAAATGCTGAATAGGGGAAAAATAAAGAACTGCTGTAGCTAACTCAAAAACGTCTGAAGTACTGCGTAGTGTTCCTTCTTTTTGATTCCTAGAAAGTCGCTTATTGAGAAATACAGGTGCAAAATCCATAGCACCTACTGTGTTTCGGCTAAAAGGTAAAACCGTGCTATAATAGGCGTGTTTATCTAAAGCATCTTGTCTGAAAACCAAATTTTCTGATGCCAGTACAGCTTCCGAAGTTACGTAATTGGGATACATTTTTTCCCAACCGCGCGGTAAAGTACACCCGTGAAAAGTTACTGCCAGTCCGTAATTATTAGCGTCAGTAAGAATATCTTCATACAATTGCATCGTAACCTGCTTATCGCCTCCAAAGAAATCAATCTTTAATCCTTTTACTCCTATTTTTTGCAGCCACGCCATTTCTTGTTGACGCTTATAGGCTGTATTCATAAGGTCTTGTGGCGTTTGAGGTGCGTTGTTCCAAAAACCATTAGAGTTGTACCATAATAAAACTTCTACATTTTTGGATTGTGCGTAAGCAACCAAATCTTCCATTTTATCATGTCCAATAGTTGCGTCCCACCAGTTATCAATAAGTACATACTCAAAATTAAGTGCTGCTGCCAGGTCTATATATTCTACCTGATCTTCATAATTAATACTGTTGTCCTGCCAGACAATCCAGCTCCATGTTGCTCTCCCCATTTTATATTCCTGAGAGGGAGCATATTTTTCTTCTACAAGGTCAAATGCTACTGTGGATTCTACTATAGGTTTTAAACTTTTACCAAGAGTAATTGTACGCCAGGGCGTTTGAGCCGGCATTGCCATTGCCGCATAGGTTTCGCCAATACTGTTATTTTCGCCTTCTTGTGGAAATATCAAAGGAAACAGACCTGCGGCATTAGACTCTCCCAAGCGTGCTCCCGGATAACTCCCGTCTACTCCGGTTTCAGATATTAAAATCCAACCTTTTTCAGCATTTTTAAATAATGCCGGAAACGTATAACCTACACCGTATTGTGAAGGGGTTCCTAATGCTTCATTAAAAGTATACTCTTCTTCATAAGAAGGTTTGGTTTGCTCCCAACCAGACATCGGTAATGCCTGAGGAGTAATAAATGAAGTAGCGTCATCCGGTAAATTAAACCCTGTCGCTTCCGCTAAAATTTTAACCTTAGTATTGCGGTCTTTAGCAGTTAGTTTATACGAAAAAGCAACATCTCTGTTGCTTACTCTAATGTGTATGGATAAGGTATCCCGGTTGAGATTTGTATAGTTTGTTATGAGCTCATTTGCCAAATAATCTGCGTGACTAACTTTGGCTTTTGGTAAGGTATATGAATTAGAAATAGTATTTACTTCTGAATGTTCAAATGTTAATCCCATACTAAAATCACCTATCGAAGTTTGTAAACCTAAGGGCGATTCTTCTAAAAAAATTTCCCCATTAAGTTTTACAGTATAAACAGGCTTACTATCTATAAGTGCAACTATAACTGTAACCTTACTATCCGGACTTGTAACTATTGCAGCCTTCTGACCCCATAAAAATGTAGCCAGAAGCATGCAACTTATATTTAAAAAGTTTTTTAGCATCTTCTTGTTTATTCTAATAATGAGATTGTATAGCTATAGGTGTATGAATTATCTTCTAATCTGTATTTTTCTAAAGGATATTCACCCCAACTGTTGAGACCTCCTAAACCACGTTGTTTTAGATCTAAATGAAGAAAAACCTTATCCTGTACCGTTAAATCTGTTGGGTGTCTTTGATCTTTAGTTAAACCGGGGTCAAGATCTTCTGTAGAAATATTGAGAGCACTAAACCCTAAAGGTTGAGCTCCAGAAATCTTCAAACCTTTACCAGTAGCATTGGTTAATGTTAACCAACGTGCATCTGTATGATATCCTGATTCTTGTGGTCTAATGTAAGTCCAGGTAAATTGATTTTCAACTTTATCACTATAAGTGCCTAAAAATGCAGACTCTTTACGGTCTGAATAATTTTCCCAGGGTCCGCGGCCGTAATACTTTAAATTATCAAAATCCCCATCTAGAATCATACGCATTCCAAAACGAGGCATTTCAGGTAATTCTTTACCGCTCATATCTATACTAGCTGTTACGGTGATTTCTCCTGTATTCGCAATTAAGTAACTAATCGTATATGGCACATCTACCCCTGCAAGTTGATACATTACGGTAACCGGCAAGCCATTTTCAGTAAGTTTCCCTACCTCTGCAGATATTAATTGTGCGTCTTTAGAAGCCGTTTTCCAGGCTTGTAATTTCTTCGGCATACCGTTACCAAAATCATTATCGGTAGGAGCTCTCCAAAAATAAGGCTGCGGAAACTTACTTACTACAGCAGCTGCATTCTTAAGTTGGTATGTTACAATCTGACCTGTTTTTAGGTTTATAGTTCCCATTACTTTATCAGAACTGAACTGTAGGGTGTCACTTGTAGTTTTAAAAACAAGTTTACTTTCTGAAGTACTATCTTTTTTAGAAGCAAAGTAGTTGTTCTTGTTCATATCAAATTGCTCACGCGCCATCTCAAAACCAGCAGGAATTAATGCTGAGGCTTTAGTTGTATATGCATAAACATCTAAGAAATATTCACCTTGTGTCATTTCAGGTAAATCAAGTTGTACAGATTCTTGTGAGTTAGGTTCTGCCGAAACATTAAATTCTCCTGTTTTTACCGAAACACCATCCTTCAGTAAATTCCATTTAAAACTGAATTGATCAAGATTTGTGTAGTTGTATTCATTTGTAACATTCAAGGTATTACCTATGATCGAAAATTCTATAGGCTGATATACTTTTTTCACTTCGGCTAAAGAAGGATGAGCAATGCGATCTGCGGTAACTAAACCATTTGCATTAAAGTTCTCATCATTTTGCAAATCTTTACCTCCAAGATCACCACCATAAGCAAAAAATTCACGTCCATCATCTGTTTTTGCTCTCAATCCCTGATCTACCCAATCCCAAATAAAACCACCTTGCATATGTGGGCTGCTATCTATAATATCCCAATATGCTCTAAAATTACCGCTGCTGTTCCCCATCGCGTGTGAATACTCACACATTATAAAAGGTCGTGTAACATCTGTACGTTCTGCATATTCTTTCATATCCTTAAGCCGCGGATACATAGGTGCTACAACATCTGTATTGCGATTTTGACCTGCCTGCTCAAAAGTTACCATACGCGAAGCATCAGTATTCTTTAACCAGTCATAAGCTTCATAAAAAACCGGACCATTACCACACTCATTTCCCATAGACCAAAGAATTACTGAAGTATGATTTTTATCCATCTCATACATACGCTTTATACGATCTAAATGTGCCGGAGCCCATTCTTCTAAATATGCAGGATGTTTAGATTCATCTATTTTGCCCTGAAATTCTGCTCCCATTGCATGGGTTTCTATATTTGCCTCATCAACAATGTAAAAACCAAATTCATCTGCAAGATCATAAACGTCCTGCCCATGTGGGTAGTGGCTCATACGTACAGCGTTGATGTTGTTACGCGCCATCAATTCAAAATCTTTACGTGTCATCTCAAGATCTGGTACATGACCTTTATCTGGGTGATGCTCGTGCAGGTTTACCCCACGTACTGTCACAGCCTTACCGTTAACTAATAGCTGTGCATTTTTAAGCTCTACTTTTCTAAAACCGGTGCGCCCAGAAGTAACTGCAACTGTGTGCCCATTTTTATCTTCTAGCTTTATGATGTAATTATATAGATATGGAGTTTCTCCGCTCCACTTCAATACATCAGGGATTGTTAAATCAAATGATAAATTACCACCTGCCACAGGTACATTTTTCTTTTCGGCTAGAACCAGATTTCCATCTTTATCAAAAAGAGCAACCTGTACTCGTGGATTTTTTAGTTTATTTTTGGCAAAAGAACGTATGTCTACCTCAGCGGTAAATTTTCCAGTGTTATAATTAGCATCTAAATCACTGGTAACTCGATAATCCCAAATTGTTGTTTTTGGCATTGCCTGTAGAAAAACAGTACGCTCTATACCGCTTAATCTCCAGAAATCCTGATCTTCCAGATAGCTTCCGTCGTGCCAGCGCGTAACCTGAACTGCCAGTAAATTTTCTCCTTCTTGTAGGAAACTGGTTATATCAAATTCTGCAGGTGTTTTAG
The DNA here is from genome assembly GCF_052119605.1 of Leeuwenhoekiella sp. W20_SRS_FM14. Taxonomy (NCBI): domain Bacteria; kingdom Pseudomonadati; phylum Bacteroidota; class Flavobacteriia; order Flavobacteriales; family Flavobacteriaceae; genus Leeuwenhoekiella; species Leeuwenhoekiella sp. W20_SRS_FM14. Next base: position 117,172 of record NZ_JBGQOK010000009.1, read on the forward strand.
AAGCCTTGGTCATACCTACTTCTTTGCCATTTACAAATATGCGCGCATAACCTGAGATTGAGCCAAAACTCAAAATAATTTCTTTATCACTCCACCTCTCAGGTACAGTAAAGGAGGTACGGTAACTGCCTACAGGATTGTAATCCCCGTTTATAAAGGGCGGGTTTTTAGGAAAAGGATAGGCTACATTTGTATAAATAGGAATATCAAAACCTTCGGTCTCCCAGTTAGACGGAACATTTATAGCATCCCAACCGCTGTCATCTAAATCGGTTTTATAAAAATTCTGCGGAAGTTGTTGCGGGTTTTTTGCTAGATTAAATTTCCAGCTTCCATTTAGACTTTTATAAAGAGATGACTTTTCAGGAGTACGCGTTTGGGCATTTTTCGCTTTTTCGTATAAAACAAATGCACTGCGACCTTCTTCTTTATTTCTATCTAAAATTGTAGGGTTTTCCCACTCATTCTGTTGGTTTTGGGCAATTGCGCTACAAATGCATAACATGCTCAAAAGGTTTACAATAGTTTTTCTCATTTATTTAGTTAATTGGAATTTTACAATAGATTTTTATAGGGTAATTTATTTAGTTCTATTACTTGTACAGGTGTTGCCTTTTTAGTTTTAAGACCTTCACCATCTACCTGTATTACTTCTTGTTGAAAAATATGCAGCTTTCCTGTTTTTTTGAAAAGTTCTTTATCAAAATTAGGCTCCCAATCTCCAACGCTTTTCTCAGTTAGATCTAGTATTTGCCAGTCACTTACCTCCTGTAAATTTTTATAGGCTAATGAAATTTTGCTTCCTCTGGAAGCATCTCTAAATAATAAATAGGTGATCTTTTTACCCGATTGCTTATCTATAAAAATCTCTGGTCTTGAGATGGGAATCTTTTTTGTTCCGCCACCACCTAGTTTAAATTCTGTAGTGCGAAAAGCTGTGTTTTCTTTCTTCCAGTTGCCGTTATCTAAATAAACTATTTGATATTGCGTTTTATCATCTTCATTCCAATAATTAGCGATATAGGGATTGCCGTCTGAATCTGTAGTCATTGCGGTTTGATTTATAAGACTGCTATTCTGCGGAATCTTCCAGGCATATTCGGCGCTTGATTCAGTGATAGGTAACGTATACTGCTCACCTGTAGATTTTTGCCAGGTTACGCCACCGTCTAAAGACCTAGCATAGGCGATATCGTGATTTGTAGCTACGTCATAGGTTTCGCGCCAAACCCAGGATAAATGAATAGTTCCTTTTAAATCTACATAAGCTTGCCAGTAGGCATTCCTTAGATTTTCACCATCTATCAAATTTTGGTGAAGCTGCGTCCATTTTTTAGTTAACACATCATAACTATTGAGAACTAAAACACCTCTGCCAGACTGCCCTGAGCGATACAAAAATAATAAACCTCCGGTATTAGTAAGATTATAAAATTGAGGATATGATACCTTTTGCTCATCTATACCCGTCATACCGATTTTGTCGCCGAGCACTAAGCCTAACGGCGTTTTACTTATTGCATAGCGCAATTCATTATCGTGGTGATCCCAACTAACGTGCAAAAAACCTTCGCCATCAACTGCAATACTAATCGTATTATGAGCATCTGCTGTATTGCCCGTATATTGGGTTTTAGCAGTAACCCAGGCTCCATTAGGCAATTCTCTTTTTGCTATAATGAGATTCGAATCTGCATCGTAATAAGCTGTAAACTGGGTGTTTTTATAAGTTGTTAAGGCATTTTGACGAAAGATTACTGTATTCACCGAATTGGATGACCAACCCAAACCCACAGTTGAAACCTCAGGAGTTATATTTTTTTGATGTACGCCGCACGACACTAAAACACAACCTAAAAGGCAGAAAACGTAAATTTTAAACAATTCTATCCCCATCAAAAACAATTAAATGTATGACATACGTTTAAAAGTACGTAATTTAAATGTAATACCTGTATTTTACGATTAGAATACTTTATCGATTTAATAACTAATAATTAGTTTGAAGGCAAACCGTCTGCTTTCATACCCTGTATAATAAGTGCGTGAATGATATATGTCATTTCCTTACCATTATCTTCGTGAGCACCATTAACACCGTAAGGCCAAAAATGAACTCCGTCTCCTTTTACGGTAGCATTAGGGTCATTTGTCATCATTTTTAAGATAGCATTAGCTTCTGCTCCTTGATAAATTCCTGCCTTAATTAGCTCATTCCATTTCCGGTGTTGCCCTACTCCTACTGTGTGCGCCATCTCATGCATTGCAGTTCCTGTGCGCTGATATCCTGCATTAGAACCTACTCTAATATTGCCCGCAAAATTTGCATCTGCCGTAGGTGTGCCCGGAGAATAATTAACAACGACGTGCTTAGTAATAGAAGTAAAATTATTGTAATACTGTGTCGCCGTATCAAAGGCGTCTTTAATACGAACGTGATTTTCATTTGCTGCATCAAAACCATTAAATGAATATGTAAATTTTCCTTCATTGATTGTTTTAACTAAAACTTCTTCTCCATATACTACACGTTTACTTGTTTTGGTATAAGGTCTAATAAAATAAAAGGTATTTTCCTTTAAATCTCTAATACGTTCCGTAAAAGAAGCGTCAAGATTTTCCCTCTTTATAATCTTATCTTCAAGTGTTGGGTTTTGTTCAAGCCCATACACAACTCCTATTTCTTTTAATTCGGTATCTCCAGGTTCATCTAAACGTATGGCTATAAAAATATCGTGAGCTCCTGAAACCCGCTTTTCTCCTACACTAAATATTGGTGGATCTGCAAATGTTGTAGTAAACTGTATTTCGTTGCCATAGGCGATGCCTTTTGCATTTTTTGCATACGACCGTGCGTAATACTCATTGCCTTCAGCGAGATTAGAAAGATTAACCTCAAATTCGCCTGATCCTTTTACCGTGCTTGCTATGGTTTTGTTTCCATCATAATTTGGTTTTGTTTCTAAACCAAAACAAACCCCTCTTTCAATAATAGAGGTACCCCCATCATCTGTTACTTGTCCCCAAATGGTTGCAGAATATGATGCTAAATTTTCTGGCTCTTTTGTTATCAAGGTTGCCAGATTAATTTCTTTTACAGGCTCAACAGGTTCCTCAGGCTGTGCCGTAACTTCAGAAGTTGATTCGCCAGAACATCCAGAATTTAAAAAGAGTACACTTATCAATAAAAATAAAGGCATTGTATATTTAATTTTCATAAAACTTAAATATTAGGAATTTATAGATTTATCAAGTAAACTTTAAAATCTATGATAGGTATATTTAATAATTACTTTGGTTGTAAATAGCTGAATACAGCATAGAAATTTGCTTTATAATTGAGCTCTTTAAACAATACAACTCCTTCCGCACAAGTTTTTTTGTGCAGAAAGAGCCTTATTGATTTATCAATTAATTAGTACGTCTGCTCTTTATTATTTTACTACTATATCCCACTCAAGTATTTTCCAGTAACTCTGATCTACAGTAAAATCTGTCACAATACCTACTGATACCGGAGCATTTTCTTCTGAGATAAAATCTACTATAATATTTCCTGTAGCTGTAATTTTTTTAAAGCCTAATACATCAGTAGAAGTTGTTACATCATCAATATCAGGAAGGCCTTCGCCCTTTGCAACTACCACAAACACTCGAGTCCCTGTTTCGCTTAGTTTATTACCGTTTGATAAATTTACATTTAAGGTGTATGATGCTGGCTGCACATCTACCATCTGGTGAATTTTACCATTGCGTATGAGGGGCGTTCCCCAACTTTCTAATCCCATTGCATCGCGGCCACCATTATTATCAAATCCTCCTACTGGAGGATTCCCGTGCGTTTTTGCATTATCATTTGTAGTCCAATCTGCAACTGTTCCCCACCTACCAGATCTTGCACTAGTAGCAAAAGGCATTTTTGCATTTACCATTAACGGCTTAGGAATAGGCTTTAAGTTATTGTACTCTGTATAAAATGTATCTATCGCGGTTTCTTCCGGCTTAAATAATGTACGATATTTGTAAGTTGAAGAATTTTTAAAATCAAGTATAGTTACCGAAGGTTCATCTATAGGTATATATAATTCTACCTCTTCATCACTTGTATTCGTATACACTATCTCAGTTCCTAAAACACCTGAAGTAAGATCCATTCCTGCATAGTTAATAACTAAGCTATCTTCTATGAGATTATTTGCTATCACAGGTCTATTAAACAAGGTTGCCTGGTAGCGCTCTCCATAGACCTCTCCCGTTGCAGATACAGGAATAGAGCTATTACCCTGACTGTCAAATGTGCGTATTTCAAAATTATAAATGTTCTCTGGTAAGTCTGAAATTATTACCTCTAGTGTATCTATTCCTATCGAACGAGTTACAGGTACTACCACAGAGTCTTTTTTGCTATCCCAATACACTCTGAATTCAGTAATTTTAGGGTCTGCGTCTACAATACCCTGTATTTTAGCACGATTTTTTCCCGAAAAAACCTTTAAAGAATCTACCTTCTCAGAATAGTTAATCTCACCATCAAGGGTAAAATCTTTAAAATCATCCATTTCTGCAACATCTGCACAGGAGCCAAGCACCGTTAACAGTACGAGAAGAATTATTTTAGTTAATTTATGTATTTTCATAATCAGTATGATTTCTATAATTAAAAATTAGTATTACCGTAAATCTGAATTTCACCTATGGCTAAACTTTTGCCACCTTCCCAGTTTTCTAGATTACGTATACGCAGGTATCTCATTTTAGGTACATCTGCAGGGATCTCCCAACTAAAACCAGCTACAGCAGTCTCATAGTCCTCATTGTTTTGTTGACCGTAAGGAAGCCCGGAAGGCTTAACTTCTTCATAAGTTCCTAATAGTGTCCAACTTGCTAAATCTCCAGAAGTATCTAATTCATCACTTCCATAAATTTCAAAGCGCTTCATACAACCCTTATAGTAATACGTTCGCCCATTAAAATACTCAGGATAATCCCAAATAACTACACGGCTCAGTTTTGCCTCTACACCCATATCTATAGTAAACATGTGTAAATTTTCTGTATAGGTACCCTGTGTTAAATACACCCCAGACCAATTCATTATATTACCGTCCCAGAGACCACTAAGCGGTGTAGAATTATGACGCGGTGCATCGTTAGGTAATGCCAACCCTCTGTATCCAGATTTAGGAATAGCTTCTTCAAAAAGCGGTTTAATTGTAGTAAATAATGTATCTGTGTAATTTAACCAGCGATCTCTAACGGTTATAGCAAACTCCTGTGATAGGGTATCAAAACCGCGAATGGTACTTGTGATCTCATCTGTAGAAGTATAAATACTATTAGGATTAATCACCCAATCGCCCAGATCATCTTTTTCCATAAGTAATAAGGCTACATCTTCTCGATCAGGATTATCTGCCTTTAAATAAACCCCACCAAATGCCGCACCAGACTCTATACTCTCATATACATCAAATATGGGTGCTCTTAATGGATTTACAGTTACTAAAACAGGTGCTGATTCTTTTTCACTACGATTAACAGTAGTAATCTTAACCTCATTAGCTTGCGCTCCAGAAAATCCTTCGAGCAACATACTTGAATTGTAGAATGAAGTTTTTACTTCCATTTCCCGGCCATTAGCGAGTGTATAACTTGCTTTTACATAGAGCAAGTCCTGATCTTTGGGTAGTTTGTACGAAACCCTTGCTTTACCTCGTAAGTTTTCTACGCTTACATCTGTAACTTGCGAAGGTGCATTAGCGTTATTTTCTAAAGGGCTTTGTAAATCTTCATCAGAACACGATATCCCAATGATCAAGCCCAAAACTGCTAAATAATTTAAAAATTTTGTTTTCATAATTTTTCTTTTTTTTATTAATTCCACCCCGGATTCTGTACCAGATTCGAATTCTGTAGAAGTGCATATTCCCAAATAGGCCAGAAATAATCTCTAGGCGCTACAAAACGTTGTTGATGTAATGTTCTAATCTGGTAATAAGCGGCCTCATCTTCACCATAAACATTCCATCCCTGTATAGGTTGATTAAATTCACGTACGGCTTTTTTCCATCGTAATAAATCCCAATAACGTTGACCTTCAAAAGCAAGCTCAATCAAACGCTCTTGATGTATAATTTCTCGTAAACCATTTTGAGAATTTGGTTTATTAGGGTTGTTAGAAAATTGAGTCCAGGAAGTCTCAACACCCTCTAGTCCCGCACGGTCTCTGATTAAATCTAAATACTGAAAAACCTCACCACTAGGACCATTTATTTCATTTAGAGCTTCAGCATACATTAAATACAAGTCTGCTAATCTCAATTCTGGCCAGGCGTAGGATCTAAATGAAGAACCATTTGCACCAAAGCTTTGATCGTTATTAACTAACTTTTTTAAGTAATAACCTGTTACGTTGAAGAAAAACGCATGATTGCTTCCTGCGTAGTCTGCGTATTTACCTTCAATATGCGACTCGTTCTCAACATCCTGATCTGCGTTACGATACCATATCGAACCGTCAAAACCTAAATTTGCATAAAAGCGATGTTCTCTGTCAAAGTTTAAACGGGAAGTTCTATATCCCTGAAGAATATTATTTCCTTCCGAAGCATTTGCTTCTCTAATTTCTAAGATATTATTGAAGTTTAAATTTTTATCTTCATTTATAGGCACTCCATTTTTAGAGTAAAAAAGCTTTGCCATATCAAGCGTTGGCGAAACAATTTTCTCAGCAGACCTGTGATTGTCGTCTATAGAAAGAGGTGCCATAGTTTGACGCTGTAAATCTGTTACAATGCTCTGGGTATTGGGCCATAACACTTCCTGACTTCTACGTAAGGTAACCGCGTTACGTATACTTAATTTAGTAGCAGTTGTATCTGAAAGATTAAACGTATTACCTGCAAATTCATACAAAGCATGACCTGCATTTTCTGCTGTTTCTATAGCTTCAAGAGCAGCATCTGCTGCTTCCTGCCATTTAGATAGCTCGTAAGTAGTATTGTACAATGCCGTCCCATCAGGATTTATTACACCAGATAAATCTTCGTTTCCGTTAAATAACGGACTGGCGGCTGTTAACAATACACGAGCTTTTAGACCCTTTGCAATGACTGACGTAATACGGCCATATTCAGTATTTTGATCTGCTATAGAAGGAGGCAATATAGCTGCGGCTTCATCAAGCAATTCAACAACGTAATCTATGCCTTCATCGTAAGGAGAACGCGGGATATCAAACTCAGATGCATCTGCGTCTATACTTACATTTTCACGAATTATAGGTGATGCACCATACATACGCATTAAATAAAAATGGTAATAAGCCTTTAAAAATTTTGCTTCGGCTATCCATCGCTCTCGTTCACTAGCATCTATGTCTGGTACTTGTAAGGGATCCTCTAAATTCTCAATAAAAATATTGCAGTGTCTAATTCCCTGAAACATTGGTTTTGCCTGAAATCTTCCATCCCAATAATTATTATAAGGATCTCCTGTGCGCTGTAAACCTAGAGCTATGTTAAGTGAGTTAACTGTAATTGCCTGAAATTCATCAGGAATCCATAGTTCGTCTCCTGCTAAAAATGCCGGATTACCCTGTAAATTACCATTTTCCGGCATATATGAATAACATGTAAACAGGTATTTTTCGGCTTCATTTCGCAGATTAAAAACTTTATCTACAGTATTCACATTATCTGGTACTACATCCAGAAACTCCTCTTCACAAGAGCTCAGTAGCATTAAGGCAATTACCGAAAGCACTAACGAATGCAAACGTTTTTTGCTTTTTTTAGTATTAAATATCATATTCATAGCTATTTTTTTAAAAGTCAAATTGTAAACCAAAATTGTAAACAGATTGTATAGGATAACCTAAACCATTACCTCCCATTTCTGGATCCCAAAGATCAAAACTGCTCCACACCGCAAGGTTTAATGCACTAACATAAACACGCATTGATTTTATATTTAAAGCATTTAAAACGCTTTCTGGTGCCTTGTACCCAAATTCAACATTTTTTAATCTTAAAAAATCCCCGTTGCGTAACCACCATGTAGATTCTTGAATATTATTTGTTTCCTGAGTTTGACTCAAACGTGGCCAAAATGCATAGGCGTTACGGTTGTCTTCAGACCAATAATCTTCTGCTATTACATTTAATAATCCGTTCTGATAGCGACCCTCTACCACAAATGGAGCTATGCGCTGAGGATTTATGAAAAATGACGATCGTGCAGAACCCTGAAAAAACATACTCAAATCAAAATTCTTATAGCCTACACTACCCCCAAAACCATAAATAAATTCTGGCACAGTAGGTAAACCAATAGGAACTTTATCAAGGGGTGTGATTTGCCCATCACCGTTTACATCACGGTATTTAATATCACCGCCATTTACATCTCCAAACTGAGTAGGTGAATTATTTACCTCTTCTTGATCTACAAAAAGTCGCTCTGCTATATAACCATAGGTTTGACTTGAGTGCTGCCCCACACGCGACAAATAGCTCAAATTATCGGGATAATTTAATTCGTCATATTGGGTAATCTCATTAGTCGCATAAGTCATTGTGGCACGTAACTGTGTCCACCAGTTGTTGTTAAATTGTTTATTATAATCTAAAGCCACCTCAAAACCGTGACTTTCAAGCTCTGCAAAATTTGCTTGTGGTTGAGCCGTTAACCCTATTACAGATCCTATTTCAGAACGTGTTTGTAGAATATTGCTTCGCTTCTGCTTAAAAATATCAAAGGTTAGATTTAAGGATTTATAGAGTTCTAAATCTATTCCCAGGTTATATTGCTCAGATTCTTCCCAACCTATTTCCTCATTAGGATATCTAGATATTAATACTCCTGGTCTTCCATAGTTAAAATCCTGACCGAAGGTTGCCCCATAAAAAGGATTATTTGAATCAACATTAGATAAATAGAAAAAACGGTCCCGGTCTTCACCTATTTGATCATTACCAGCTTTACCATATGTTAAGCGTAATTTTAAATTTGTTACTGCATCACTTATAGGTTCAAAGAATTTCTCCTTAGATATTCTCCACCCTAAACCTACCGATGGAAAAAAGCCATAACGATGTCCTTTTGCAAATCGTTCTGAACCATTATATCCAAAGCTGAATGATGTTAAGTACCTATCATCAAATGAATAAGATAGGCTACCGGAAAGCCCGTGATTACGAAATGGTAATGAACCTTGTAGATCGTTACCTACTACTCCATTTTCGGTACTATAGATTAAGTTAAGGAGCATGGCAGAAATTGTATGTTTTTCTGCAAATGTGCGGTTGTAGTTTAATTGCGATTCATTATAGATTCTAGAATTGATGTTTTGACGGTTAGAACCACCTATAACATCAATAAACTCGGTTCCTGTCTGACCTATAGAGCCTTCACTACCATCATTAAGTACACTTAAATCTATAGAATTATCTATGGGGTTAAGTGAAGATGAGTAGTAAAAGGGATTATATTGACGTTGAATTTCATAAAAAGCATAGCGTCGTATATAGCCCATAGATCTAAAACTCAATCCTTCAGTAATGAAACCAAGATCTTGTTTGATTTGAATTTGTGCCTGTATCGTAGATGCCTTACTGGTTTGATATCCTTTAACCATCTCTGCATACGGATTAAATAGCAATGTATTTCCCCCTAATTGTGAAGGAGCACCTCCAAATAGTGGATGCTCAATAAGCGGCTTCAATTCCTGCGGATAAATTGCTGGAAACGCAACTGGGTTTGACCATACTGCTGTATTAAATACATAGGTACCTCCAGATACAGGGTTACCATTATAACGATCTCTACCACCTACAGGACCATTATAATCATCAAATTGACCATACACATTAAGTGATAAGTCTGTAGTCTCTGTAAGTTCTATATCTAAATTACTTCTAATGGAATAGTTACGTAGTTTAATGTTACTATTAAAGTTATTAATAGGCTCTACATCTAAGATTCCGTTATCTATATTATAAGTACCTGCCACATAGTATCGTGCTTTTTCAGAACCACCGCTTGCACTAATATTTATACTTTCATTTACCGTATAATCTTTAACCATCTGATCTATCCAGTTATTACTAGGATATAAAAGGGGATTATCTCCCGCAGCAGTTCTATCTATTTTTGTTTGTGTATATGGTAATATGGCCTGGCGATCTCGGGTAAGAGCAGCTTCATTAGCCATATTCATATACGTGATATTATCTGCAAAATTAAAGTTCTTAGTATTTGAAGAAACCCGTGTTTGTGATCTAAAACTAAAATTTGTCTTACCAGATTTACCCCGTTTGGTAGTAATTAAAACCACCCCGTTTGCTCCTCGTGCTCCATAAACCGAAGCAGCTGCAGCATCTTTTAAGACTGAAAATGAATCAATATCATCAGGTTGAAGACGCGCTAAATCTGTAGAAGTAGATTCTATACCATCTATAAGTATTAAAGGATCCCGTTTACCCGAACCAAACGTACTCAAACCACGTATAAAAAAGTCTGAATTATCTGCACCCGGCTCTCCAGAACGTTGATAAGAAATCATACCGGGAACACGACCGGCAAGCATATTGGTAAGGTTGTTTGTAGGTCCTTTTAATTGTTCTGGATTAACTGAAACAACCGAAGTCACCATATTTGTCTTTTTCTGCTTTCCGCTAAAGGCGATAACAACGGTTTCTTCAAGAGATTCCTGACTCAAATTAAGAGTCATATCTATGGTTTGCTGGTCACCCACCACCACTTCTTTTGTGACAAAACCTACAAATGAGTATACTAACGTAGCCCCTTTAGCAACCCGTATGCTATACTTTCCGTCAAAATCTGTAGCCGTACCATTATTAGTACCTTTCTCCTGTACGGTAACACCAATTAAAGGTTGCTTATCGTTACCGTCATAAATGGTTCCTGTAACCACATTTTGAGGAGCTCCTAAAATTTCTGTATTTGCAGCAAATAAACTGCCGGAAGTGAGACTACCTAAAACCACGAGAAGCGCGCAAAACCGGTGTTTTAATTTATTAATAGTATGTATCATAATTTTATATTATCGTCAAAGTAATTTTGGTCAATACTCTCATTTATTTAATTCAGATTGATTTGATAAGAAAATGGGCACCTTCATTTGTTTAATCATAGTTTGTTGTTTTAAAATTGTTTAGCTGTTTCTATTTGAAAACCTCCTTTTACTATATCGATTGAGGAGTTGTTAATCATTTTACCTTTAAATCTAGGGTTGCGTAGCATTATAGTCTGCAAAATTCCACGTATCCATCCACCTTATTTGAGGTTTCTCATCTTTGATTAGAATAGGTAACCAGATGTATCTGCCGTCAATATGATTTTTAGGATTCCAGCGGTCACCCATATATAAAAATGTATTCTCTTTACCTTCAACCGGTAATACATGAGTGCTTTGTGAATTAAAGGTTACCTCAGCGCCCTTACCCCTTGCCGGGTTGCCCAGAGATTCCCACGGCCCCCATATAGATTTTGAGCTAAAGGATCTTGCAGGATTGGGTGCCCAACCGGTTAGGCCTGATGTAATCATATAATAGGTGTCATCCTGTTTAAAAACTGCCGGTGCTTCATTTTGACCTCCGGGCTGCATACGCACCCATCTAGAAGTAAAATCAAGGTAATCGTCTGTTAATTCTGAAATATGAAGCGTCTGGTTTTCTTCAGAAGAGTGTATATGGTAAGCTTTACCATCATCATCAACAAAAATGGTCATATCCCGAGACATCTGCCCTTCTTCAAAATCTCTGCGTACATATAGCCCTTCAACTAAGGCAGCGCTCCATTCTGGTGTCCACCATTCAAGGCTGGCATCATTTTTCTGTGTCTCCTGGTTTTTTAAAGGAAAATTTAATGGCCATATTCCCGCATTGGGTCTATATGACTTTAAGTAGTGAAATGGACCTGTAGGCAAATCACTTATCGCAACACCGGTACGTGCCGCATGATATCCTTGATCTTTAAGCTCAAGGTGAAACCACATTACATACTTACCGGTCTTTTTATTATATACTACCTTGGGCCTTTCAATTACAGACCCTTTAGTGATTTCTGAATCTAAATCTGTACTTACCGCAAGAGCTACCCCTTCATTCTTCCAATTAAAAAGATCTGTCGAAGAGTAAACTCGCACTCCTACCTGAGCTATGCTGCTTCGGTCTTTATGCTCCCCATACCAGTAGTAAATACCATCTTCAAAATAAATACCACCGCCATGTGCATTAATATGTTTACCTTCTGTGTCTTTCCAAATTTTACCAGGCTCAAAATGCTTATTAGTTGCGTTTTGAGATACACACGATTGTGTGAACATTATAAGAAAAAGAAAAAAGCCGATTAATTTCATCTTAAAGAATTGTGATTTTTGTGTTATTTACACACTTAATTTGAGCGTAAATTGTCAAATCAAAAAGTAATGTTAATTACTTATACAATTTTCTATAAATCAAAGCATTACAATAGGGGGTTAATCGCTAAATTTAGGGGGGTTAATCGTTCAAACCCTTTAGAATCAATAGTTATTTATGATCTGATACTATAAAGTACCTTTTAGTTTAAGAAAAATTTAAGATATTCGAAAAATCAAATTTTGCTTACTTTTTATGATAAACAAAATATACTTACTGTTTCTTGCATGCATTCTCTCTTGGTCATTCTATGGTCAAACCGAAAATCTAAAAAATCAATTTCCTTTAGAGCGACGTCTTAGCTTTTATAATCTGGATACCGAAAAAGGCCTGTCAAATAATACTGTAAAATCTATCGTTGAAGATTCACTTGGCTTTTTATGGATTGGCACATCTGATGGTTTAAATAAATATGACGGTAATGAGTTTAAAATTTTTAGAAAAGAAAATTCTGCATTAAGCAATAACTACATACAAAATTTGATTCTTAGTAAATCTGGCACTATAAAAATAGCTACAGATGGTGGTGTAAATAATTATAATCCACGTAAAGAGCAATTAACACTATTTAATGAAGTAGACCCTACCTTAAGTCTGAGTATAAATTCGCTGATAGAATTAAAAGACTCTCGTTTAGTGATAGGTGCTTATAATCAAGGTTTACACATTTTTAATAAAAATAATAAAGAAGTATATCTAGGAGAGCACCATTTAACCTCCTTAAAAATATCTAGTCTTGCTAATCAACAAGATTCAATAATCTGGATAGGTACATTTGACAAGGGTGTAGATAAACTCAATTTAAATACCCTTAAGGTAGAACACATTGCTATTGAAACTGAAACAACAAAATCTAACTGGATCAATTGCCTTTTTGTAGATAGCAAAAATAATTTATGGATAGGTACTAATAATGGCTTGACTGTAAGAACGCCTAATGGACGCTTGGTAAGTCTTAATGAAACAAATACAAAATACGGACTTAGTAATAATCAGGTACATGCTGTGGCAGAAGATAATTACGGTCAAATTTGGATAGGTACGTATGCGGGTGGTCTTAACATCATAAATCCAAATTTGTTACTTAAGGATGATTTGCGATTTTCTGTACGCAAATATTTGCCTAAAGAAGATGGAAGCAGTATTTACAATGCTACCATAAATACCATTTTTAAAGATCATAGAGGCTATATGTGGATAGGCACCAATGCCGGTTTAAATTTTGTTGATCCTGATGGCGAACCTGTAAAATTGCTTAAAAATGATCTTATAGGTTCGCAAAAGTTGGCTCATGATCGTATAAGTTCTATTTCAGAATGCGCTACTGGTAAAATTTATTTAGGTACAGATGGTGGTGGTATAGATATTTATGATCCTGTTACCGGTAATTTTAACTATTCAGTCTATAGTACCGCTAATGGCTTAAAATCAAATCAGGTACAAGCTACACTTAGAGATAATGCACAACGCCTGTGGATAGGAACTTACAGAGATGGTCTCAATATGTACAATCTAGCTACACAAAAATGGAGCTATTATTTGCAGGGAGACACTCAGGACGGTAATGATGTACGTGTGGTTTATCAGGATTTCAACAATGATATTTGGGCTGGTACAAACCGCGGTGGTCTTTATAAATACAATACAACTAAAGATACATTTGACTATGTATCAGCATTAGATGTTATCTACCCAAAAATGGATATACGAGACATTAAAATGGATCGTCATGGAATCCTGTGGATGGCTTCATACGGAAATGGGGTTTTGAGATACAATCCTAAAACCAAAAAGGCATATTCTTATTTTAATGGAAGTCTTGGCGGAATGACCAATAATGTTGTTTTCTGTATTTGGGTATTAGATGATGACAGTATTGTTGCAGGATTAAAATACGGAGGTATTATACATTTTAATAGAGATGATACTGAAGCTTTAAATCTTACCGAAAAAGATGGCCTAAGTAACAATACAGTCAATAGCATGGCGCTATATGACGACAGCAGTCTATGGTTAGGGACTTATAAAGGAATTAGCAAATACAATTATATTGATCATACATTAGAAAATATTAATACATTTAATAATATACAGAAGAGTGAATATAATATAGGAGCCGCATTAAAAAGTAGTTCTGGTTTTATGTATTTTGGCGGTAATAAAGGTCTTACTATTTTTAAACCTGAAGAGCTAAATGTGCAGCGCACTACTAATAGCATTATTATAAAAAACCTGTCTATATTCAATACAGATATAGCTGTTGAGTCACAAGACGAGAACGCAATTCTAAAAGAATCAATTGCATATAGCGACCAATTGATACTCAAACATAATCAAAATAATTTTTCTTTAGATTTTACGAGTTTAAAATTTCCCTTTGCAGACAATGTAAATTACTCCTACAATCTAGAAGGATATAATGAATTCTGGACCAGTTTAAAAAATTCTAACCGCATAAATTTCAGCAACATCCCTCCTGGTGATTATACGTTAAAAATAGTTGCAGAGTCTGATGTTGAATCCCCTTACTATAAAGAATTTAAAATCACCATTCTCCCACCCTTTTGGAAAACGTTACCTGCCTATATCTTCTATATAATCACCTCTATTATTTTAATTACTGCAGGTCTTAGATATTATTCAGAACGTATCAAACTCAAAAACTCCTTGCTCTTCGAAAAAAAGCAACGCCAGCTAGAACAAGACTTAAACGAAGAACGCATACGGTTTTATACGGGTTTTTCGCACGAACTCAAAACACCGCTCACCCTCATACTTGCACCCTTAGAAACTCTACTTGAGGAAATCAAACAGAAAGAACAGCGCAATAGTTTAAAGTTGATTAAGCGTAATGCAAATAATTTATTACAATTCATCAACAAGTTGCTTGAGTTTAGAAAAAGTGAAGAAGGTCTAAGTAAACTTAATCTTAATGAGTATAATCTTTCAAAACATATAACTAAATGGCTCGCTACGTATAAACCACTATTAAAGAAGAAGAACATAAATTTGACGGTCACAATGCCACAAAACCCTATTAAATTTTATTGTGATCTCGAAAAGTTGCACATCATCATAAATAATTTACTTTCAAACGCCATAAAATATACAACTAAAGACGGTCAAATCAAGGTAAGTTTTACGCAAGATGATACGTCTATATATTTAAGTATAAGTGATTCTGGAAGTGGAATTATGGCAGACGATCTAAATCATATTTTTGAATGGTATTATCAATCTAACACATCTGTAAAAAAAGATGGTACAGGCATTGGTCTAGCGCTTTCAAAACGTTTTGCAGAGTTACACAACGGTACATTAGATGTGACGAGTAATCCTGGTATAGGAAGCACATTTACACTCACCCTACCCAAAGATGACCGTTTAATTGATGCCTTTTTAGAAAATAGTCCCAATGCCTTATTTAATAAAAAAGCGGTTGAGCAACGCATTAAAGATGCAGATATATCTATTGAAAAAACAACCGTAAATAATCTGCTGGTACAAACCGAAAATGCTCGTAAACTCATACTGCTTATAGATGACAATCCAGATATACTTGAGTTTCTAGATAGTGCATTAGCTTCTAAATACGATTTAATTCATTCAGAGAATGGCGAGGAAGGAATTCAACAGGCTACTAAATACATACCAGATTTGATTATAAGCGATATTATGATGCCTGTAAAAACAGGTATTGATTTGTGTCATTTCCTTAAAAACAATAAAGAAACTTCTCACATACCTATAATTTTACTTTCTGCTAAAAGTAATTTTGAAATGATTGAAACGGGTTATACTGAAGGTGCAGATGATTATATGGTTAAACCCTTCAATGTGCAGGTTTTAAGAGCCCGTATTGAAAATTTAATCGCAACCCGTAAAAAACTATTAGAAGGATTTATAAAAAACGCTAATGAAAACTCAAATCAGGATGATGCAGACCGAAAACTTCTACAGATAGAGAAAAAGTTTCTGGAAGAATTTCATACTGCAGTTTACGACAATATGCAGCAGGGCATAAAAACTGTAGAAGTTGTATCTGAAGAAATAGGTATGAGTAGGTCGTCTTTATTCCGTAAAATAAAAGCCATAACGGGTCAAAATATTAATGAATATATACGTAATTTAAAAATAGAGCGCGCCGCACATCTTATCGAAAAAGAGAATTTTACCGTATCTCAGGCTGCTTTTGAAGTAGGCTTTGCAGACGCAAAATATTTTAGAAAAATCTTTAAGGAGAAATACGGCAAAACCCCATCTACACTTAAATAAAAAAAGCCCATTACGTGAAGTAAAGGGCTTTTTAATAATTGTGTATAAAATGAAATTTAGGTTATTTATCAATCACACTTACCGGGTTAATACCTTCTAATGTTGGGGTAACTTCAAGTATAGAGCCGTCTTCTGCAAATATAAGTTTGTCTATTGCAACCTCTCTGTGAAATCCTGCAGCACCACCCATTGCCAGGCCGCGTGGTCGCGTAAATCTATGATAAACAATATACCAGTCATCAGTACCCGGAACATTTATTACCGAGTTATGCCCTGTACCATAAATTTGGTTTGCTTCATCTTTTTTAATCACCATATTAGATTCTGGTATGGTTAACGGCCCTAATGGAGATTTAGCTGTTGCATACCGCACGCGGTAGTCTGGACTACGGGTGTCATCTTCTGACCACAGGAAGTAATAAATTCCGTTTCTGTAAAACACTTCGGTACCTTCTCTATAAGTGCCGTCTGGCGTTAATTCTACAATTGTTTCTTCTTTTAAGGAGAGCATATCCTCATTGAGTTCTGCAGCTCCCATATACCCATTACCCCAATAAAAATAACTCTTACCACTCACAGGATCTGTAAAAACATCTGGATCTATAATCTGGCCGCCACCACGTTTTATTGCCGCCGGTTTCTCACTAATAAAAGCAGTACCCTTATCTGTAAAAGGACCTGCAGGATTATCTGATACAGCAACGCCTATGTTTTGTGCTGCTGAGAAGTAATAAAAATACTTCAGCTTACCGTCGATTTCTTTTTCTGCAATACACGGTGCCCAAGCATTGCGATCTGCCCATTCTACATCTTTTTTTAAATCTAGAATTATACCTTCATCCTGCCAGTGTACTAAATCTTCAGAAGAAAAAGTTTTAAAGTAGGTGCCAGACCAGCCATCAAAACCATCACTGGTAGGGTAGAGATAGAATTTTTTATCTGTATTTGAATAGATAATTTCGGGGTCTGCGTAATAGCCATCTAATGCCGGGTTTTTAGCAACAGCCGCTTCAACGGTATAGGTTACTTTTTCGCCACCTGGCAAAACAACTGTATATGACTTTGCTCCGTTAGAGAAATCCTGAGCACCTATTTCTTCTAATTTCACTCCCGGAAACGTAATCAACTGCGCATCTAAATTTTGTAAACTGCTATCTACCCGTACAGGAAGGTATACAGATTTTTGAACTGGGTCAACAACTATATTTTGCTGTCTTACAGCAGTTGCCTGGCTTCCTAAGATTAAGGGTAAGTCTTTAGAAGGAAATGCTTTTAATAAGCGCGTAGATTCTTCTTCAGTTATGGGAATAATCGTTCCGTGACGCGGATGAAAATTCATAGAGATTTTATCTGCTCCCAGCGCCTTAAAGTTGAGTAAATCTGTACTTTCTGCAAATTGATATTTACCATCTATGTACATATCGTACAGCAAAATATAGGTATCGCTATCTATCATTTTAAATACACTAGAGCCTTCTACTGCTCTATCTGTCTGGTCTACATAACCTTCTTTAGGGATATAGTCGCCGGTAAGACGGTCTGATACCGCAACGCGAATACCTTTTGTCGCAGTCCCTTCCGTTTTATAAAACAAATAGAACTTACCATCTTTACTTATGATATCTCCATCTATACACGATTTCTCATCGGGGCTATAAAAAAGCTGTTTTGGGGCTTCTTCTAAAGCGGTAAACTCTTTATTGATATAGGCATAGTAAATCTTATCATAGCTTCCCGGCTGAAGCATTGAAAAATAGATCATATACTTACCGGCAGCCTCATCATAAATGGTTTGTGGAGCCCAGGCGCGGGTTATATCTGAAAACTCGGGAAATGTTTTTGCAAGATCGATAACCGTTGTTTCCCAGCTTACTAAATCTGGTGACTTTGCCAGAATGATTCCTGTATTGCTCCATCCATTATCGGTCTTTAAATCGGTAAGTACCATATAGAGGTTAGCATCATTTGTACCTCTTAAAATATGAGGGTCGCGTACACCGCCAGTCTCGCTAATACGTTCTGTACTTACAATGGGTTGGTCATCATTTAAGGCATAAAAATTATAACCATCTCTACTTAGCCCATAATGCACGGCCTCCTCACCTTCTGCATTACCGGTAAAATAAGTAAATAAATACACTGTTTTCTGTACAGGCTCCGTAGGGTTTGAGCACGAAAATACCAAACTGGCCAGTGCGATAAACGAAATTTTTAATGATAACATATTAAGAAATTAATTAGTAAATGGCCTTAGAAATAATTCACGAGGCATAAAATGAAACAACTTTTTAATTTTAAGCAAGCTAAAAACTACTTAGTATCAATTGTGTAAACACGATTCAAAATTTGACCATTTCAAATCATTCTACATTTTTCAGTAAATGGAAAATAACAAAATAAACAAATATAAATGTGTTTTTTACATTTATATTGAAAAAATATTATTTATCTAGTTTCAATTTTCTCTTTTGATAGTAAATTCTTTGTGAAAGTTCTATTAGTCTGCAAATCAACCACTCAATTAATTAATGAGATAAAACGTTTTAACATTTCGGTATAAAAACCTCGCATCTATTATACCTACTGGCTTCGTCTTAAATAGGAACGTAAAAAAATAAACTGAAAAAATGAATCACATATTAAATGTTATTTATACATTTAACCTTCAATTTAATAGTATTCATTTTAATTTTTCACTTTATGAAACAAAAATTAACGCGCTTTAAATCTTCAATGATTTTCTGCCTGCTGTTGGTTTTAAGCTATCCCGCAATGGCTTTAACAACAGGGTCTGAAGGTTTACAGCAAAAAATTACAGGTACGGTTACTGTTGCAGCAGATGGTATGCCCCTTCCCGGAGTTACTGTTCTAGTAAAAGGTACTTCAACGGGAACGACAACAGATTTTGACGGTAATTATGAGCTGAATACCGCTTCAGAAAATGCAGTTTTAGTATTCTCGTATGTAGGAATGAAAACTTTGGAAATTCCTGTAAATGGAAAATCAGAAATTAATGTCGCTCTTGAAGAAAATATTGGCGCTCTAGACGAAATCGTTGTCGTAGGTTATGGTAGCCAAAAACGTTCTGATGTGACAGGGTCTGTTTCATCTGTACCAGAAGACCGACTGGAAAATTTACCGGTAACTAACGTCACACAAGCGATTCAAGGTACTACTGCCGGTTTAAATATTAGTCAGAATTCATCTGTGCCGGGATCTAGTGGTGAAATACAAGTACGTGGCGTAAATTCTATCACAGGAAGTACAAGTCCGTTTATTGTTCTTGACGGGATTCCCTTTACAGGAACGTTAAATGACATTAATACACGAGATATTAAGTCTATTCAGATTTTAAAAGATGCATCTGCTGTTGCGATTTATGGTACACGTGGGTCAAATGGTGTTATACTTATACAAACCAAAAGAGGTGTAAGTGGTGAACCTATTATTAATTACAGCACTTATGTAGCCGTAGAAGAATTTGCTAATGTTCTTAAACCATTAGGTCCAGATGCATATGTACAAAAGTATGCAGACTTCTTTAGTCAGAACAATCCAGGTGTTACACAAGATCGAATTTTAGAGAATCAGAGCGAAATAGAAAACTATGACGCAGGCAGGACTACAGATTGGTTTAAAGAAGTAACCCAATCAGGAATTATTCAGGAACACAATTTAAGTATACGCGGTGGTAGTGAGAAAGTCAAGTATTTTGTATCTGGCGGCTACCTAGATCAGCAAGGTGTTATAAAAGGTTATGATTATGAAAAACTTACACTACGTTCTAATCTGGATGTTGAAATCACAGATTATTTAAAAGTGGGGTTAAACACATTTTTTGCTAATAACAACTTTGATGGCGGCCGTGCAAATTTATTGCTTGCAACAGCTATGAGCCCCTACTCTGTACCTTATGATGATAATGGTCAACTTATTATTAACCCTATGTTACCTGAGTTGTTATATGAAAACCCATTATTAGGTTTAACCACAGATCGTGAAGTACGCGAGCGCACCCTTTCTGGGAATGTTTTTGCCGAAATTACTCCTGCCTTTT
This sequence comes from Leeuwenhoekiella sp. W20_SRS_FM14, assembly GCF_052119605.1. Taxonomy (NCBI): domain Bacteria; kingdom Pseudomonadati; phylum Bacteroidota; class Flavobacteriia; order Flavobacteriales; family Flavobacteriaceae; genus Leeuwenhoekiella; species Leeuwenhoekiella sp. W20_SRS_FM14. The sequence goes on from NZ_JBGQOK010000009.1 coordinate 137,947, forward strand.
TAGAAGGTTTATCGTATCGCGTAAATGCATCATACACCATCAATCCGTATTCGTACAAAACCTATAAAGGTAGGGCGGCAAATGATAACCGTGGGACCGCTGTAATAGGTGGTGATGAAGAAAAGGTATGGATTATAGAAAATATTTTAAAGTATGCTAAAAGTTTTGGTAAACACAATCTAGATTTTACTGCTCTTTACAGCGCACAGTCTAATGATTTCTTTAGAGAAGAATTAACCGGTGTAGGTTTTGTAAATGATCAATTGTCATTTAACCGTATCTCTGCTGCCGAAGTATTATCTGCAGATCCTAATCGTAACTACAGCACACTTTCAACCCTGGTTTCTCAAATGGGTCGTGTAAACTATAATTATGACAGTAAATACTTAGTTACTGCCACAATACGTCGTGACGGGTATTCTGCTTTTGGAGCTAATACAAGTAAATATGGCGTATTCCCATCTGCTGCTTTAGGGTGGAACATTCACAAAGAATCGTTTATGGAAAATGCAGATGCCATAGATAATTTAAAACTTCGATTCTCCTACGGTAAAACCGGAAACCGAGGTGTGGGTATAAATCAAACACAAACCAGAACAGGAACAACGGTTTATCCTTTTGGCGGGCAAGCTTACACCGGTACATTTATAAACGGTTTGGGAAATCCTAACCTACAATGGGAAACAACAACTTCCGGAAACCTGGGTGCAGATTTCGGTTTATGGAACAACCGCATTAATGGTTCTGTTGAGGTTTATAAATCTAAAACTAAAGATTTACTACTTAACCGAAGCATTCCGGCTTTAACGGGTACCCGTAACATTATTGAAAACATTGGTGCAGTAGAAAACAGAGGATTTGAATTCAGTATTAATTCTACTAATATCAATACCGGTGATTTTAAATGGGAAACAAACGTAAACTTTTCAACCTATAAAAATGAAATCTTAGATCTGTATGGTGATGGTAAAGATGACATACCTAGCCACTGGTTTATAGGTAAATCATTAGGTGCTATTTACGATTATAAATTAGCTGGTGTTTGGCAAGAAGGTGAAGATACGGGTACTTTTAATGCAAACCCCGGTGATCTTAAATTTGAAGACCTCAACGGTGACGGTGTTATAGATCCAGAAAATGACCGTACCTATTTAGGCTCTTCTCTTCCTGAATGGACGGGAGGTCTTACGAATACATTCTCGTATAATAACTTTGATTTATCAATTTTCTTACAAACCGTACAAGGAGTTTTAAAAAGAAATACAGATCTTAATTATGGTGATGAGCTGGCACGTAGAAATACCCCAACAGAAGTAGGTTACTGGACACCAGAAAATCAAAGTAATGAGTTCCCGTCACTTACCTATCGCAATACTTTAGGCTATGGCTACCCAAAAGATGCAAGTTTTGTAAGGTTAAAAGACATCCGCTTTAGTTACAGATTTCCAATAGAGAAGATAGAAAAATTAGGACTTAGTGACTTAATGATCTATGCAACGGGAAGAAACCTGTATACCTGGACAGATTGGAAAGGTTGGGATCCAGAAAGTACACAGTACTCCAGAGGATCAGACGATTGGATAAATAACTACCCGGTAGTACGCACCTTTTCACTGGGACTTAACGTCTCATTATAATACTCCATAAACATAAATGATACCTTTTATGAAAAATAAATCGAAGATAATTATAGCACTTTTGAGCTTAAACATTTTTATGTTAAGCTCGTGTAGTGATGATTTTCTGGTAGAAGAAATACGTTCTGACTATACACCAGAAACCTTGAATGATGAACTGGGTTATCAAGCACAATTATTAGGCTTGTACCAGATGTTGAGTACTTTTTATACCCGCAGTAGTGATCAAGGCTGGTTATCTGTATGGCAAGCAGGAACAGACATTACCTGGCCTACCGCTCCTCAGGGAATTGAAGTACCATACTACAAATACAACCAGTTAACTACAGATGACAATGCTGCTTTTCAAAGCTGGGAACTGTGGTACAATATGGTTGAAAATGCAAATAGTATAATAGCAAGTATTGAAAGTTCTACTTCTGCAGAATTGACGCAAGAACAAAAAGATGCTATTAATGCTGAAGCTCGATTTTTTAGAGCCTATGCTTATAATAATTTGGCTACACTTTTTGGTGGAGTGCCTTTAATTACTGAGCCTATTACTGAAGCTCGCTTTGATTATACGCGTAATACGTTAGCCGAAATTAATACTCAAATTGAAACAGATTTACAGTTTGCAACTCAAAATCTGGGCGCACCTACAAATGCTCCTCAATTTGAAGCTCGTGTAAACAAGTATGTCGCCAATCAATTATTCGCAGAATTTTACCTGCGTGCAGGAAAACCAGACCTTGCCGAAGATCAGGCAGATATTATCATCAACAGCCAGGCTTTTCAACTGGTAACGCAACGTTATGGAGTTAAAGCCTCAGAAGAAGGAGATCCATTTTCTGATATGTTTTTTAAAGGAAATCAGCGCCGTTCGCAAGGCAATACCGAAGCTTTATGGGTGTTAGAAAATGAGAACCCCTCTGATGTACGCGGTGGTTCTAGTGGTAACCCTCAACAAAGACGTATTTGGGGAGCCGGTTATCATAACGTAAACGGGATGATCCCTGCAGATTCTTTAGGAGGTCGAGGTGTTGCACGTATACGTCTAAATAATTGGGTAATCTATGATTTATATGATGACGGCGATATGCGTAATTCAAAATATAGTATTCACAAACGCTTTAGATACAACAATCCTGACTCTAATTTCGCAGATATTTACGGAGAATTAGTACCGTATACCGGGATTGATACCCTTGCAAGAATTCAACCCTACACATTAAAATGGGGACATTTTGACCCAGCAGATGTATTTGGTTTTGGTATGTGGAAAGATTTTATCTTAATGCGATTAGGTGAAACCTATTTATTAAAGGCTGAAGCACAAGTAATGCAAAATAACACAACAGGCGCTGCTACAACGATAAACATACTTAGAACACGTGCAAACGCCCCACAGGTAGTTGCGGGAGATATGTCTTTAGATTTTATTCTTGATGAACGTGTACGTGAATTACTTGCCGAAGAAAACAGAAGAATGACGTTGATGCGTACCAAAACACTTGTGGAACGTGCAACCCGTCTTAATGTGCAGGACCCAAACATACCTTTGCCTCAGACTATGCGCATAGAAGGCTTACAGGAATTTCACGAACTTTTACCTATTCCGCTACGCGAAATACAACTGAATAAAGATGCCGTTCTGGAGCAAAATCCGGGATATTCAACAAATTAAATCTTTACTTATTAATTTATTTACAAAAGCCTGTGATTAAAAACCACAGGCTTTTTTTTTAAGATTTACCTATACTCAATAACTAGCTGCTTATTTACTAACGTTATAGTTTACAAGCTTTAAAAGTTTTTAAAATTCTTAACAAGTAAATTGAATTCAAGCAGTTAGATTTAAATATAGAGCACTAAATAAAATTGTATGATTAGTTTTATAGATTCAAAAACATCCCTTTTTCTTGTTATAATTCTGATTTCAGGAATTGTGGCATTCGGTATACTTTTCTACATCTTAAAAAAATTCGGTAAAAGTCCCAGAACGATTTTACCCGTAAATTTTGCGGTACGCATACGTATTCCGCTTGCCTTATTTTTACTTGCTTTAATTCTTAGAATTGTACTTGCGAAGGAAGAAATCACTTCATATGTACAAGCAAGTGTACTATCACACAGCAGTACCCTACTTTTTATTATAAGTTTAACCTGGGCATTGATTCTTATCATCAAAGCATTTAAGAGAAACATTTTAACAAAGTATGATATGAGTGCGGCAGATAATGTACACGCTCGTAAAATTTACACACAATTCACCGTACTGGAACGGGTTTTTATTTTTCTAATCATTCTGTTTGCCGTAAGCATTGCGCTTATGAGTTTTGACAGCATTAGAGCTATAGGTGTAAGTATTCTAACCTCAGCGGGAATCGCCGGAATTATAATCGGTTTTGCCGCACAAAAAGCGCTGGGTACCTTAATGGCGGGGATTCAAATTGCATTTACGCAACCTATACGTATAGATGATGTGGTAGTCGTTGAAGGCGAATGGGGGCGTATTGAAGAAATTTATTTAACCTATGTCGTTGTTAAAATCTGGGATAAACGCCGTCTGGTATTGCCTACCACTTATTTTATTGAAAAACCTTTTCAAAACTGGACGCGTAATTCATCAGACATCTTAGGTACTGTTTTTATTTATACCGATTATAATGTACCCTTTGATGCTTTACGAAATGAATTGACCCGCATACTTGAAAATACAGACCTCTGGGATGGTGAGGTTAACGTCTTACAAGTAACCGATACTAAAAATGAGGTGGTAGAAACCAGAGCGTTAATGAGCTCAAAAGATTCTCCTACTTCCTGGGATTTACGGGTGTTAGTACGTGAAAAACTAGTACTTTTTATACAGGAAAATTATCCGCATAGTTTACCGCGTACCCGTGTAGAAATGCAGGATTTGAAAAACACTCCGAAATCAGAAAAATCGGTTTCAGAACCGGAGCCTTCAGATTTATTGAGAAAGTAATTTTTCTAAATTTCAATAAACTACCTGATACTGCCATTCCACTTCTAATTGCTAAATTCGTTTGCACAATAAAAAGTAATTTTTAAACTAAAACTGAGTTTTTAAATCGCTTCTAATGAGAATTAATCAATAAGAATTGAAGAACACAGAAAAGGATAAAAAATACCATGCAGTTTGTCAGGAATGCAAAGGACAAGGCAAAAAAAGGCGCAGACTTCGTAAAAAAGTACGTCTTAGTTATGCACAGGCACTTGATAAATTCAATAAAGGAGAAGGTCCTGCTCCTACTCTTCTTAAAGGTCACCTGTACACCTGTGAATTTTGTGCCGGCTCTGGTTTAGTTGCTGTATCAGAAAAACCCCTTCCTGATTCTAATAACTATCCGCTCATAGCAATTGTAGGAGGTGGCATAGGCGGTGTTGCTCTAGCTGTGGCCTGTTTGCATCGTGGTATCCCTTTTATCTTATTTGAGCGTGATACAGGTTTTGATGCGCGTTCTCAAGGGTATGCACTTACCCTTCAGCAAGCAAGTAAAGCAGTTGCAGGATTAGGCCTTTTTAATTTACAAGAGGGCGTGGTCTCTACACGACACGTCGTTCACACAACAGATGGTAGTATAATCGGCGAATGGGGAATGCGTAAATGGCTAGATGCCGAAGCGCCTACGTTTTCAAAGCGTACAAACATTCACATTGCAAGACAAGCCCTGCGCGAGCAACTTCTCAATCAACTTGAAGGTACAGATCTTGTACGGTGGAATCATCGGTTTATTAATTATACAAATGGCGAAACACCAACCCTAAGTTTTAGTGTTAATGGCCAACTAAAAAAGTATAAAGCAGATCTTATTGTGGGTGCAGATGGCATACACAGTTCGGTGCGCAAACTGCTCCTGGGTGATAAACATACTCCTTTGCGTTATCTGGACTGTATCGTAATTTTAGGAATTTGCCCTTTAGTAGATTTGGGAGATCTTGAAAGTCCCTTGTTAGATGCAGCTACCGTTTTTCAAACCGCAAACGGAAACGAACGCGTTTATATGATGCCGTATGCCACAGACTCTATTATGTGGCAACTCAGTTTCCCATTGCCTGAACAAGAAGCTAAACTATTAAATGGAAAAGGACCTCAGGCATTAAAAGAGGAAGCCTCACGCAGATTGCAGTGGCACGCTCCTATTCCGCAGATAATTAAAACTACACAAACCTCATTAATTTCGGGCTACCCGGTTTACGATAGGGCACTATTAAAGCCTACAGATTTAGAAAATGGGACTCAAGTAACACTTATAGGTGACGCAGCGCATCCTATGAGTCCGTTTAAAGGGCAAGGTGCCAATCAAGCCTTATTAGATGCCTTAGCACTTGCCAGAGCTATTTATAAAGGATGTGGTCCATTTTCAAACTGGAAAGAAATAGGAATTCGCAAACAAGTACTTAAAGATTTTGAATTTGAAATGCTCAAACGCAGTGCTACTAAGGTGAAAGATTCTGCCGAAGCTGCAAAATTTCTACACTCAGAAGTAGTTTTGCACGAAGCTAATGAACCCCGAGGACGGGTATTGAAAAAGAAGAAGAATTAAGATTAACTCAGGTTTTTAAATCAATTAAACCGATTATAATTAAATAGTTATGACTAATTTAGACACCTCATAAACAACGCGTAACCCCAAATGTGTTTTTTAGTAGATCAATAGCATGAAAACTAAAGAAAATGATTTTGAAAACGCGGTTCTTCAAAAAGAAGAAGAGATATCTTCAAGAATACACTCAATTAATACTAATCGAAAACTTGAAATTAGAAAGCAACTCTGGAACGCTATAGCTTCGTTTTACCTCGATACCGAGTTGACCGTTTACGATTATGAAGCGATAGCACATACGTTTAAACAGTCTAATCTATCTGTGACAACCTTAAAAAAGATTGACCTGTATGAAGTCTTTCCGGTTCTAAAAGAAAACCTGATTAGCCCCACAGGAGTATGGGATGGTTTTGATGAAGCCTGGCTAAACAACGCCTGTACCGCTGCCTATAGTAAGCGTTTAAATCCTTTTTTTAGATGGAAAATGAGATTTTACAATCGGGTTTTATATACCATGAGAAAAGATCACTGGACGCATATTGAACAGGTTTTAGCATTGCAAACTATAAACTAGCTAAATAGGAACAGGAATGCGCTTATATGTTAATTAATTGGGTCATTACCTCATTAAATTAATCCACTAAAACCCCATAAAACAGTGCGCAAATTAGAAACGGGAGAATTTTATGGCAGACATAATCAAAAATTAATTTTTGATGCGTTTACCGTTACAGATACCGAATACATTCACGATAAGGTTGACTGGCACTATCACGAGAATCCGTATTTCACCTACTTACTACAGGGAAAGTTATTGGAATCAAATAAGAAAGAATTCTACTACCTAAAACCAGGTGATCTCTTATTTCACAACTGGGATGACGCACATTACAATATTAAACCGAAAGATTTTACGAGAGGTTTTCATATAGAATTAAATAGAAATTGGTTTTCTAAAAAGGGGTTTGAATCAACTGATTTTAAGGGAAGTTTTGCCATTCAAAACCCAATATTTAAAATGGCTATGAATACTATCTATTTAGAAGCAAAATGGAATGACTGCTATACTCAATTGGGTATTGAAAGTACGCTGGTTGCGCTATTCGATTTGATGCATAAGCCGAATACTAAAATACAGAAAACACCAGTTTGGGTAAATCAATTAAAAGAACTGCTTTTTGAAGAAGAAATCATCTATTCTCTTGAGAATTTAAGTCATAAATTACAAATACACCCTGCACATTTATCTAGGGAATTTAGCAAATACTTTGGCACCAGCCTGGGCAATTACATCCGGTTAATTAAAGTGAATCAGGCGTTTAATCTTATTTTATTAAATAAATTATCGATGACTGAAATTTGCTATACCTGCGGTTTTTACGATCAAAGTCATTTTATTGCAAATTTTAAACGCATCTACCACACCACACCTTCAAAACTTTTAAAAAATAGGCAGCGACGCTAATTTTATACAATTTCTTCAGTTTTAAAAAGCTCATTTTTACCGTTCATCAAAATCAATCAAAAATGAGACTTAAACAGATTAGTTTTTTGTTTTTTATACTACTTAGTGTTAACCTCTTTGCACAGGATATGGCGCAGTACAACGGTAACTGGGAAGGTAAAATAGCAAACCCAAAAACGTTCAGCTTAACTATTTCTATAGAAAACACAACAATTTCAGAAGCGCTTTTTAAAATTGTAAATGATCATAGAATTCTAGAGCAATCGTTTCAATTTAAAGCCGGCGAAGCTCTAAACATACCTCTTGCTGAAAATCTATCGTTTACCGGTAATATATCTAAAGATAAAAAGACGATTTCAGGGTTTATACAATCAGGACTCCTGCTCTATCATCTTGATCTTATTAAAACAAAAGCTAATTTTTATACCGGAATCTGGAATCTACTTATGGTAGATTCTCTAAAAGCACAGGACTTTTATTTAAGCGTAGAAAACGGTTCTGGTGACTCTTATGAAGCCTACCCCATTTTAGCTGATGATCGATTTACAGGGACCTGGTGTGCTAACTTCAGCAAAGAAAACAATCGTATTTTTTTTACTGATTTTAAAACCGGTATGGTATTTAAAGGAACCCTTCTACCAGAAAAAATTGAATTGGGAATGTATCTGGGCGATCATTTAATCACTGTAATGACGTTATCAAAATCTCAACAAGACTGGAAAACTGGCGATTTTAAAGATATACATTTCGGAGATTTACCCAATACGCTTCAGCTTACGCTACTGGAAACTTTGATTGCTAAAGACTCTTTACCCAACACCCATTCTGTAGTTATTTCGAAAAAGGGGAAGCGTATATACGAAACCTATTTTAAGGGTTATACAGCAAGCATTCCGCACGATATGCGCTCTGCATCTAAAAGTATTTCTTCGGCTATTGTGGGGATTGCAAAAGACCAATCGCTATTTAAAAGTGTAGATCAATCTATTTTTGATTTTCTACCGGAAACCTATCAAAGCTATAAAGACACCTTAAAGGCACAAATAGATCTCCAAAGTTTACTCACGATGAGTTCTGGGTTAGACGCGATAGATTACGGTTTAAATGCCAACCCAGAATCTCTTGCTGTAGAAGATAAGTATCAACCTACACCAGACTGGACGAAAAGTATTTTGGAAGCCCAAATGATTTACGCTCCCAATACACACGCAAACTACGGGTCTGCAAACCCGTATCTTCTGGGAGTTGCTATTGATTCTAGGGTATCTCAACCTCTTGAACTGTTTATAGACCGGTATTTATTTCAGCCTTTAGAGATCTCAAACTATATCATCCAAACCGATTTAAAAGGAAGACCCTATTTTGGCGGAGGAATGTATTTGACACCGCTTGATATGCTAAAATTTGGCGAACTGTATCTAAATAAAGGAAGGTGTAATGGAACACAAATCATCTCAAAAAAATGGGTAGAAAACTCGTTACAAAACTACCATGTATTAGAAAATACAGAAGATAAAAACGGCTATGGCTACTTCTGGTGGCATCATACCTACACCTTGAATGACACCAAAATAGACACTTACGAGGCCAGAGGTGCGGGCGGACAATATATTTTTATACTTCCGAAGCTTGAAGTAGTTATTGTAGTTACTTCCGGGAATCATAGAAACGGAAAAACGCAACAACCCGAATCGATTTTAGAACATTATATTTTACCTTATCTCCTAAATTAACCTGAAGCACGCAACTAATTACCGCTGGTGGTATCTAATAACTAAATCAGATTATGAAACAACTTATTTATAGTTTAGTCTTAGGTATGGTCCTAATTTCCTGTAGTGCTCTTGAAGATAAAAATGAGCAACTCAATTACGCCTTTATTACTAGCTATTCAGAAACGGTAACCGTAGGCGGTGTGGTAGGTACTACGGAAAAAACATTTGAAAAAGGTGCTGTTTTTAGTGGAATTGATGACGGTGGTCCCACCATACGCATTAGAATTGCTGAGCATACCAAACGAAATGAAGATTGCCCTAACAGCTGGTGTTATCAGGAATTTTTAGAGGTTCCCAGAGAACTTTTAAAACGTATTGATTAAGTTTTATTTGTATTAAAAAAGTGTTCTAAACTATGCACTTATATTCCTTAATTTAGCCGGGTAAATCTATTTAACGCGTATGTTATGAGTAACAAAACGGCACTATCAATGCTATTCATTTTTATAGCAACCACACTCTCTGCGCAATCTATTGAAACCCTACGCAATGAACTGAAAGCTGTTATCAACAACAAATCTGCAACTGTGGGCGTGGCTATACACGGAATGCACGAGGCAGACACCCTTTATATAAATGGCGAAAAACATCTGCCGATGCAAAGTGTGTTTAAATTTCACCTTGCACTGGCAATCTTAAATGAAGTTGATAACGGAACACTTGCATTGAACACCCCAATTGAAATACCTAAAGAGCTGATAGAAAACTATCAACATTTGTGGAGCCCGCTGCGTGAAAAATATCCTAATGGGGCGACTTTGGAGTTGCAAGAAATTTTAAAACATACCGTCGCGTGGAGTGATAATATGGGCTGCGATGTGCTGTTTGACCTACTGGGCGGTCCTGCTGTGCTTCAGCACTATTTACGGCAGCTTGGTATAGAAGATATCGCCATTGTACATAACGAAATGACTATGCAGGCTCAATTTGAGAATCAGTTTGAGAATTGGACGACTGCTAGAGCTTCAACCCAACTTTTAAAACGCTTTTATGAAAATGAAAACCTATTAAGTACCGAAAGCTATTTGTTTTTATTAGATACCTTAAAAAGAACTACCACCGGAAAAAGCAGTATTAAAGGCTTATTGCCCGCAACTACTGTAGTGGCTCATAAAACCGGAAGCAGTGGGCAAACGGAAGCCGGTTTGACAGCTGCTTTAAATGATATCGGCATTGTTTTCTTACCCAATAATTCGTACTTCTACATAAGTGTATTTGTGAGTAATTCTTCCGAAGAGCCTGAAACCAACCAACAAATCATTGCAGAGATTGCAAAATGTACGTATGATTATTTTACCGGCTCGTAAGAGAGAAGTTTTAGTATTTCCGCCCTGCGAAATTTAAAAAAGTATTTTTTTTAGTATAGCCCAATTAATCACTTTTCAATCTCGACCTTTGCAGCCTATACATCACGTTTATGAATTGGATTTTAGTAATTATTGCGGGCCTGTTTGAAGTAGCTTTCGCGTTTTGTTTAGGTAAAGCAAAAGAAACTTCGGGCAACGAAATGTATTTCTGGTATGCAGGCTTTTTAGTAGCGCTTTGCTTGAGTATGGGTCTACTTATCAAAGCTACACAAACACTGCCTATAGGTACCGCTTATGCAGTGTGGACGGGTATTGGCGCGGTAGGAACTGTACTGGTTGGAATATTCGTTTTTAAAGAACCCGCCACCTTTCTGCGCATCTTTTTTATCACCACGCTCATAGGTTCTATAATAGGCCTCAAAGCCGTATCGCACTATTAGTTTTTTATTTTATGCAGAACAATTCATTGAAAAAATTGAACTTTACGAAGCAGCTTCGACATTCAGAAAACCAGCAATTAAATCTCCCGGGTGACTCTTTTTGACCACCGGAAAATCAAACCAACTTTGTAAATCTGCATCAAAGCCGGTATTGTTTAAGTAACTGTTTAAGGCACGGTTTAAACCGGTCGTGTATTTAGGATGATCTGCTCCCTGCACATCGTCATGATATAAATCATTTTGAGCAAAACCTTCAAAAACAGGACCTGTGATCTTTATCCCAAAATCCTGCGGATTCTTACCTATAGGACTGTGTACCGTTGTGGTAAACTGATGCCAAAACGCAGACTGAATACAATTGCTTTCAAAAAGTTGGCGTACTACCTCAAGTGAATCTATGGTTTCCTGTTCGGTTTGAGTGGGGAAGCCGTACATAAGATACGCATGCACCATAATCTTATTTAGCGAAAAATAATGCGTTACACGAGCCACCTGAGCAATGTCAACTCCTTTTTTCATCTTGGCCAGCAAGCGGTCTGAAGCTACTTCAAGACCTCCTGTAACCGCAATACAACCGGCTTGTGCCATCAATGCACACAACTCATAATCGAAGGTTTTTTCAAACCTAATATTTGTCCACCAGGTGATGTTAACCCCTCTAGCGATAAGTTCTTGAGATAAAGCTCTTAGCATTTTTGGCGGAGCTGCCTCATCTACAAAGTGAAAACCCGTAATGCCGGTATCGCTAACTATTTTTTCGATTTTATCTACTAAACTGGCAGCAGTTGTATTCTGGTAATTGCCTATATAATCTAAAGTCACATCACAAAACGAACATTGTTTCCAGTAGCACCCGTGAGAAATCGTCAATTTATTCCATCGTGCATCTGTCCACATACGGTGCATCGGGTTTACCACATCTAGAAAAGAAACATACTTCTCAAAAGGTAATCCCGAATAATCAGGAGCCGGTAAATTGCGATGGTGGTAAATGGTATTGGGTAATTTATTCTTATACACAACCGTGTTCCCTTCAAGAATATAGGTACGCTCAAGCTGATCTACATCTATCGTACCTTCAAGATAACTTACAAGTTTAAGTAGTGGCCCTTCGCCATCATCCAGAGCGATAAAATCTATAAATTCAAATATTCTGGGATCTTCAAGAGATCGCAGTTCGGTATTACAATAGCCGCCACCAAAAGCAACTTTAATTTGCGGAAAGAGTTGTTTTATAAATTGAGAACAGCGTAGTGCGGCAAATAAATTTCCGGGAAACGGAATGGTAAAACACACCAGCAGTGGATTACAGGTTTCTATTTGCGCTACTAAAAGGTCTAACATTTGCTCCTCTATAAGCGTAGGCTGGTAGCTCAAAAACTCATCAAGCTGGTCAAAACTACTGGCTGAAGTAGCAATTTGCTCGGCATATTTTGTAAAGGCGAAAAACTCATCTACATTTGCCTGTATAAAATCGCCTATTTCTTCAATAAAAAGCGTTCCGTAGTGTTTTGCTTTATCTATAATTCCTAATTCACCGGGAGCCCAATCTATGGATGTATTTACGTTTATTAAGCGATGTCCTTTCGGTAAAAAATAAGGATCAAGAATTTTATGCGCGGTCTCGAGATCCTGTTTTTGTAAAAACCCAATAACCACATCTACACAGGCTATATAACGGTCTTTTAATTTACGTACCTGTGGATATTGGAAATTTTCTAATTCTTGAGCTTCCTTGAATATAGCGCGCAGAAAGTCACCGGTAAAAATTGAGGTAAAGAGTTCTATACTTAAATCAAAATGCGTTACTGAAACCCCGTGCTCTTCTAAAAAGCCTTTAAGATAGGCCGTTGCGGGATAAGCAGTATTTAACTGCGTAAACGGTGGGGTTATAAAAAGAATTGTAGACTGCATGGTGCAAAGATAGAATTCTGTTTACTGAAAATTACTGATTTGACCGGGAATACGTTAAACGGAATCCCCCAAAAAAAATAGTTTAGGAATTGCTATTACGAGTAATTTAAGACTTCTTACTGCTTAATATATAACGAATTAGCCATAAAGGTATCTTGCCAACTTTCAAAACGTTTGTCAAATTTTTCTGAAAATATAAGGTACTGGCATTTACCTATACTTTCGGGTGTGCGTACCACATCAGAAAAGCTACTCTTACCCAGTAAAAACTGCGCATCATCAACGATACACATTTGAAGTTCGTTAAGGTTTATACCATTAAGAAAAAATATCTTATTCAATCGCTTAGGTGTTGCAATAACGATATCTGTACCCATATAAATCTCATCGCGCTGGTCGTCTATGTTTTTCTCGTCATAAGCGCAATATACACGCAAATCTGTCTGTTGTCTGTAAGCGTAAAATTCTGTCTCAAGATCGAGAGCCGCCTGCTTATTTTCTACAAAAATTAGTGCTCGAGGTGCATCTGCGACAGCCTCCTTTAGGTTTTGTATGACACTTAAAATAATACTTGTTGTTTTACCAGAACCTTTAGGCGCAATGACAAACATACTGGCACCTCCTTTAATTTTTGAGAGTATTTTTTTTTGCAAGGGCAAAGGTTCTTGAAACCCTTTGTGTGCAAGTGTTTCTTTTAAAGGCTCAATTAATTTTTTAAATGACATAGGTGTACTTCCTGAATTTGTGGCAAAGATAGTTGATATTAGACAGGGTGCTCCAGTAATCACTAGCTTAAAATCTAGAATTTGCAGTATTGTTTAGGGCTTTTATGCTGCGGAAGAATAATTTATTAAAAAGCGTAATTTTGGGCATAACAGCAAACTGCTAAAGACAATAAAAACATACTGTTATCACGCAACTTCCACTGATAAAGTGTATATTTAGTTTTGATATAACACGTTGTAAAACATTTAAAACAAACTTATGAGTGATTTTGATTTTCAAAAATTAATGAGAGAATTAGATAAATCTTCT
>NZ_JBGQOK010000010.1:0-108607 GCF_052119605.1 Leeuwenhoekiella sp. W20_SRS_FM14
AGAAAATTTCACGAAACCTCACATCAAATTTTACGAGATCTTTTCTATATGCCGATTTCCAATTTTCAGCATTTTTAAAATTTGATGTTTCCTGAATTTTCCACCCCTATTCTGAACCGATGATTGTAATTTTTTTTTATCCTTCAGTATACGAAAATTATGGGTTCTTAAATAACGGCCTACAAGGAGATATCGTAAAATTTGAAATGGGCGAAACGTCGCAGGCGGTTCTGTTTGAGGCCGGTGCGCCGGCCGAGTTAAGCGCATTCACTTGCTTTTATTCATTAATATAATATCTTCTTTTTTGCATTGCCCAAAAAAGAAACAAAAAACGCTAGGCTTAAGAAATGATCTCTAAATTTATCATTCGGCTTCTAAATTTTCTGAACTCCCCTGCGGGTCAAACAGCAGAAAATTTCACGAAACCTCACATCAAATTTTACGAGATCTTTTCTATATGCCGATTTCCAATTTTCAGCATTTTTAGAATTGGATGTTTATTAAGCTTTCTGTGACAAAAAATCATTCCCGAATTAAAGCAACCTCATCAATGATGGCTTCTGCACCAGCCTGAGCCTTCACTTCAAAACCTATAGTAACGCTTCCATTTTGTATGTTGATGTTTGATAAGCTGATGCTCGTCCACTCTGCAGTTGCCGCTTTAAAATCTAGTGTTCGCGTGCTTCCTGCGCTAGTCGCAAAAAGTTGTAGCTTAAGAAAACCTTCGGTGTTCTTGATTTTTGCGCTTAGCGTGTAGTTTCCGTCAGGAAGATCAACGTAGGGAGTTGCCGTGATTTCCTGAGAGATTAACCGCTCAAAAGGGATAGCATCACTAATGTACAGGCTTTTTTCACCCACCACCTGTTTGCGGTCTGCTTCCGTATTAAAGTAATTCAGCACCGGGGAATTGGGATCAGTGGTGGAAATGGAATTCCCTTTTAGTATTTCGGTACTCCAACCTAAAAGCTGTTCCTGCACCGGTTTGTTATTGCTGGGTATGTAACGCCGATCAGCTTCAAAACTACCGTTTTTTACATAATTATTAGTTTTGGCGACTGTCCAATTTCCGGTTTGTTCATCGAGATTCCATGCGCTTAACGAATTAAAATGCGGTGTTTCACCCTCAAAAGATATTGGAAACCACTGGTTGTACCCAAGGCCGTTTCCTGCAAATTCTGCCCAACGATCCCCGCAGTACAAAACGGTTTCCTGCTGGCTTCCCGCTATGGTGTAGAAAAAACCAGTTTGGGTAATGTGCGCATAATCGGCTTCGCTACCCGGCATAATTTTCATTTCGTTTGTGGGCAAATAGGGTCCATAGATATTGTCTGCTACCAGATAATAGGCAAACGAACTGTCCCAGCCGTAAATATTGGAGGCTGCCATATAGTATTTTCCGTTGTAGGTAAACATACAATTGCCCTCGCGACTTGCTCCCCGAAAAACCTCAACACAATCTAATAAATCTACCTTGCCATCGCGAATGCCAATTTCAGACAGATAAATTTTATTTCGACCCTGCCCGTAAGAATACACCAGATAGGATTTACCCGTTGCAGGATCAGTGAAAACGGTTTGATCTCCGGTATTGGGGGTGCCTATACGGTCTGTCATATCAATATGCCGATGTACTATAAAGTCCCCCAGCGGGGAATCAGCGAGAGCGATCATCACATTCTTCCCATGCTGAATAAGCAAAGCATATTGGTTAATTTCGGGTACGTAAGCCACACCCATACGTCCCAGCCAGGTAGGATTTTCTTCATAACCTACTGCTTCCGGAGTAAGTACATGTTTTTCAAATTTCCAGTTTACCAGATCTGTAGATGAATAACAAGTCACCCCTTGAAAATGGTTATTTTCTAGCGTTACACTGGGATCGTTGCGATAGGTCTCGGCTTCTTTGTAATGCACGCCATACCAGTAATAAGTAGGTTTTCCGCTCTGCGGATTATTAAATTGAAAAACACCACCTCCCTGACTGTAAATAGGTTCCCCGTCAATCGTGTTCCAAAACGAATCGTTTGTAATGGTTTTATTTTGAGCACAACTACTAAAACCAAAACTCAATACGAATAAACCGAATACTAACGCTTCTGTATATAACTTAACTAATTTAAACTGTTTGTACATTAAGATAGTTTGAGACTTCAAATTAATAGAAGCTTACTATAATCGCATCCTGCGGCATCCTGTGCCTTTGTTACAAACCGGTTTTAAGGTTTTGCAGTTCGGCCCATTCGGTCCACGAGCCATCGTAAACCCGCTTGCTTTTTTGTCCGGCAATTTCAGAAGCCAACATAATAATACATGCTGTTAAACCCGATCCACAACTAAATACTAAATCTTTATCCTGCTCTACCGTATCGTCAAACACTTCCTGAAGCGCGCCTTTGCTTTTGAATTTGCCGTTTTCTAAAACCTCGGTATATGGGGTATTTACCGAATGTGGAATGCTTCCGCTTTGCAATTGCTTTCGGGGTTCAGGCTCGGTGCCGTTAAAACGTCCTTCAGAACGGGCATCTACAATAAGAAAAGAAGGGTTCTTAGTATTGGCAACCACCTCATCATAGCTTACCACCAATTCCTGCTGAAGTGTTGCTTTAAAATTTCCGGTTTCCCAGTTGGCGCCTTTGCGTTCTTCCACCTCAAAACCCTGCGCGTTCCATTCCGGAAGGCCACCATCGAGAACATACACTTTTTTATGCCCCATTGCTTTAAACATCCACCATACTCGCGGACTCGAATATACTCCCAGATTATCAAAAACCACAATTTTTGAATCGGTATTTATGCCTAGTTTTTGACATTCTGCTTCAAAATGTGCCACTGTAGGAAGCGTGTTAGGAAACGCCGCATTCCCATCAGAAAAGTTAGCTTTTAAATCAAAATACCTGGAATTGGGGATGGTTTTTTCGTTAAGATCGGTTTGGGTACCATCTATAGTGGCGCCTAAACTCGCGTCTAAAATAATCAGGTTTTCCTCTTTCAGATTCTCGTAAAGCCAGGCTGCGGAAACTATTTTTTTCATTTTGAAGATTTATAAAGGTTACTGTTTTGTTCTGCTATAGGTTAAAAAATTACCCCTGGGCAGATATAGAAGTCTTAAGGAATCTTCGGTAAGTTCATCAATAGCATACGTCATCATATCAGCTTCCTGCTTTAGAATCAAGTACTGCGTATCAGGATTAGACACTTCACCATCAGGTAATTCATCTACAATAGTTATCCTATAAGTATTTGAAGCAGCCTCAATACCTTCATAACCCATAAGTAATTGATCATTACTTATTTTTATATACGCTGCAGCATCCTCAGTGCTATACCAGTTACCCTGCATCAAGGCAAGTTTTGCATCTGCTTCAGATTCAAAAACCGGTTCTTCCTGAGCAACCGCAGGCTCTATATGTTGCTCCTGATTAAGAGTAGGTTCTGCGTTCTTCTCTGTGGAAGGTTTGCACGATATTAAAAGTGTAAACGCGGCTATAAATAAAAGATACAGTCTCATTTTAAATTTTTAGTTTCCCTAAAACTACTGCTTTTTAGTTATTCATCAGGTAACTATTCCTTCTTCAGTTTAAATTCCTGCCCGCCTTGTTTTAAAAGTAGTGTTTCAGCATAAGGGTCAAATTGAATAGTTAAGCCTGCTTTTAAAAATTCAAAAGTATGTTCTGCAACCGGAGACAATTCTAAAGCCGGTTGCCCTTCTCCCTGTGCCATTAAAACAGTTGCATCTTCATAAATTTTAATTTTTATAGGAAAGTCTGCAGCGCTGTACGTCCCGGCATAAGTTTTGTAAAAGCTCCGTTTAGGTGTGTATTCTTTTAATTGAGGCAACTTGTATTCTTTGTCATAGAGAATACTTAATAAACCTATTGCAAATTCATTTGTAGGGTAATCTTCCCCATTTATAATATAGGTGATTCTGAGTTTATTTTCTGGATTGTATGAGGTAACCGAATGTGTACCATAGGTATCACCACCGTGACCGTATGCAGTATGATCATAAAAAGGCACCGTCATCATACCCATCCCAAACCACTCCCTTTTTTTAGGGAGCATCATCGTTAGTGTTTCGGGTTTCAGCAATTTATTATCAAAGAGATTTTTCATAAAAACATTGAGGTCATAAGGCGTACTTATAATATCTCCCACTCCTTGAACATTCGGAAAGTAAAACTCTTCAAGAGGCTCCCAATTATCTTCTTTTCTTGTATAAGAACCTGCCGTATTATCATAAAAGCTTTCACGATTAAGACTGAATGTATTTTTAAGTCCTAAAGGTTGGGTAATTTTTTCAGCCAGAATAACATCGTATGATTTCTTATACTTTTTTTCAAGTATACGTGCCAGTAAATAATAACCCGCATTAGAATAAGCAATACTGTCTCCAGGTTTAAAAGCAAGACCTTGGCGTGCAATCTCTTCAAAAATTTCATCTTGCTGCACCGGCTTTTTTAGCCAATAGTAGAGGCTGTCTTGCTTTGCCACAAAATCTTTAAGACCGCTCGTGTGGTTAAGCATAGTTTTAATCGTAATATCCTGTGCACCCGGCATCTGCGGGAAGTAATTTGCTAAAGATTCATCAAAATCTATTTTGTTCTCTTCTACGAGTTGTGCCATAAGCACCGCTGTAAACAGCTTGGTAATAGAACCTATTTGATATTTTGTAGTTGCCGAAGCGGGGATACTCCCAAAGGAACGGTTTATCACTTCGGTATCACCTTCAAAAATAGAGAGGCTACCCAAGAGTCTGTTATGCTCTTCAAAATTGTTAATATAACTGGTGATTTGTGCTTCTTTTTCGGGCGTTATGAACTGTTGCTGTGCAACCAGAATATTGCTGAATACTGCAAACAGAATGTATAGATATGATTTCATAGTATTAATTGTTTTTACGTATTGACTTTTTTAAACGAAGGAGTAAGGTGATAAGCATATAAAAAACGAGAATGGCAACGAGCATTACCGGTATAAACCAGTACCCCAGTACTTCTGTATATGTTGCTGTGTTATTGATAAAACCTAATGCCACAAATTCATTGTCCTTATAATACATGCCCACATCGTCATTTAAAAGTTTAGCGAAGATCAAAAAGATAAACGTGCCTAAAAAAAGATAGAGAAGGGCAAAAATGATATAACTAATCCCATTAGTAATATTTAATACCAGAGCTTTAAAAACATCTAAAGGATTAAAACTACGAGTTGCTTTATCAAGCATTTTATCTGCAACTAAAGACTTTAGCACCACCTCAGGAGCTCCCAGTTTATCAATTACATCAAGTAATGCTTTTACTTCTGAAACATTTTTGTTTTGCTGCAAATGTTCGTAAATATGGCTGTTAAATTCCATAAGTACTTCTTCACGATCTGCGGCTAAAAGCGGTTTTAGAACATTTTTTATGGTTTGTATATAATTAGCATATATACGTTGTGCTTCAATATTTTCAAATACGATTTGTTTAAATTTCATTAGTAGTGATTGTTTTAATTGATGTTTCTAATTGATGCCAGTACTTGCGCATTTCCTTTAATGTTGCGACACCATCACTGGTGAGGATATAATATTTCCTCGGAATTCCTGATTCTTGCTCTACCCATTTAGAAGTGGTGAGCCCTTCTTTAGTTAAGCGATTCATCAAGGGGTAAAGGGTTCCCTCTGCGATTTCTATGGCGGTTGAAGCTTTAATTATTTCTATCAATTCATAGCCATACAATTCTTTAGCACTTATCGCATTTAATACGATAAACGAAAGGGTTCCTTTCTTAACCTGAGATTGCCACTTTGTTACAAATTCTTCTTTCAAAATACATTGTTTTAGTTTGTACCTAGTAATACAATGTAAATATAAAATAAATTACATAGCAATACAATGTATCTCGAAAAATATTTATTTTTTCTATAATACATTGATTTTAAATAATATAAATTTCAAAACCACTTGTTTTTTGCACCTAAAAAACTCTCTACTAACAATTCAAACTATCGCGATTTTATCATTTATTGCCAGGGAGGGTCACACTTCAGGCACAGACCCCATACAAAAAACCTATTTTTACAAGCCTTAAAAACACGTAAATGAATTCAACTCCAGAAATTCGCCACGTTAATGTTACGCGGTATATAACGCCACTGCGCGAAGGCGGTTCACTGCCTGCTGTAGCAGATGCTGATGACGGTTTTAAATATGTTGTTAAGTTTAAAGGCGCCGGTCACGGGGTAAAAATGCTAATTGCAGAATTGATAGGTTGTGAAGTGGCCAGGGTATTAGGTTTTAAAGTTCCTGAAGTGGTATTTGCGCATCTTGATGAAGCCTTTGGCCGTACCGAAGCCGATGAGGAAATTCAGGATTTATTAAAAGGAAGTCAGGGCTTAAATATTGGTTTGCACTTTTTATCGGGGGCAATAAATTTTGATCCGGTGGTCACTACAATAGACGCCACTTTAGCTTCAGAAATTGTATGGTTTGATGCCTTTATGACCAATATTGACCGTACGTTTCGAAACACCAATATGCTGATGTGGCGCCGCGAATTGTGGCTTATAGACCACGGCGCATCACTGTATTTTCATCATAGTTTTACCAATTGGGAACAAGGAGCTCAAACGCCTTTTGGGTTGATAAAAGATCACGTATTGCTTCCGCAGGCAAGTGCACTTGAAGAAGCAAATACAAAACTAAAAGCTTTAATATCAGCTGAAGTTTTACAAAATATCGTTAACCTCATCCCGCAAGAATGGCTTGAATGGGAAGGCTATGATGAAAACGCAGAAGAGATACGCGCAATCTACTTTGAGTTTTTAAGTACGCGACTGGCACAATCTGAAGTATTCACTAAAACCGCACAAGATGCACGCAAAGCACTTATATGAGTACGCGGTAATACGCCTTGTGCCCGCGGTTGATCGTGAGGAATTTTTTAATGTAGGCGTGATTGTGTATTGCAAACGCCCAAGCTTTATTGGGATGCGCTTTCAGCTGGATACCAAAAAACTGGAAGCCTTTTGCCCTGAACTCGACGTAGAACAGGTCACCAAGAATCTGGAAGCTTTTAAAGCGATTTGCGCGGGTGCTAAAAACGGCGGACCTATCGCCCAACTGGAAGCTTCTGAACGTTTTAGATGGCTTACGGCCACCCGAAGCTCGGTGATTCAAACTTCAAAAACGCATCCGGGTTTTAGTGTTGATTTAGAAGCAACGCTGGAGCAGCTTTTTGTGGATTTGGTTCTGTAAATTAGTACTCGTAAACACGCAAATTTTTAATAAAAAAAGCCCCTTCAGTTACGAAAGGGCTTGCTATTTTTCACGAAAGCGAAAGTTTATTCCTGAAACAATCTAGGTACAAATTCTGAAAGATAAATACGCCAGTTTCTCCAGATATGACCGTCACCATTTTCTACATACTCATAAGGCATTCCTATTTTATCAAGTCTAGCTCTAAACTCTTCATTCGTTTTATATAGAAAATCGGTTTCACCTATTGCCATATAATACAGTTTATACCCTTTATCCATCTGAGTTTTCAAGGTACCGTCAAGATCGTCATAAACGCCTACTCCACTTTGGTCAATACGCGGATTAATCGCTGCAGAAAACAAGCCTACATAATCAAAAGTGCCCGGATAAAAACGCGAAATATGCATCGTATGATAACCACCCATTGAAAGACCTGCAATTGCTCTGCTCGCCTGTTTAGCCTTAACGCGGTAATTACTTTCTACAAATTTTACTACATCCATAAAGTTAGCTTCATACTTACCATTCATTGTTTCTGCAGTAAAGAAGGTAGGCATATAATAGCCTCTGCTTCCAGCTCCCGGTGCAGCATCCTGATCTACGTTACCGTTAGGCATTACAACCAGCATAGGTTTTGCTTTACCCTGTGCGATAAGATTATCAAGAATTTGTACTGTACGCCCCAGATTTAACCAGGCTTCTTCATCACCCCCTGCACCATGTAATAAATACAAAACAGGATAGTCTGCTTTTGAATCTTCATAACCTGGTGGTGTATAAATGGATAGTTTGCGATCTATACCTAAACCCGGTGAATCATACCAGCGACTGGCAAGTGTACCGTGAGGTACGTCCTGCACCATATACAAGTCTGCACGATCTCCCGGAACAATAAAAAAGTTTGTGATTGCTGAAACATCACGAAGACCAAAAGAATTAGTAGGATCTGCAACACGCAAACCATCTACTATAAAATGGTATTTGTACAAATCTGAAGGAAGAACTGAAGTCGTATACGACCATACACCGTTTTCGCCTTTAGTCATATTGGCAATCCCTTCTTTATCCATATCGCCCATAGGGCTTTTTACTTTAGTAAAGGGTAAAAAAGCGCCGGTTACCTGTACGCTATCTGCCTTAGGTGCTCTAAGCGTAAATGTTACCGTTTTATCATCGTTAATTTTAGGAGTAAGTTCATCTGGCGCTCCAAATAGCGTGTCCTGAGCCTGCGCAAAAAAGGAAACACTTAAAATAAAAAGAAGTACATAGTTTTTCATAGGTAATAAATTGGTTTTTGAAAAGTACTCAAACGTTTGCGTACTTAATTATAAATTTAAGTAAATACTCCATTACTCGCATACATAATATGTATTTTATACGCTTAATAAATTACCTTGGTATATTGCGAGAATTAGCGAAAGCTGTAAATAGCAATTAATAGTTGATTATATGATAGCTACGACTAAAACAATTTAAATTTTAAACATACGTTTAGCCTCAAAATGATCTTTGTAAAAATTTTAATGCCTAATTAGTAAATTAAAAAGAGGAAGCTCTATAAACTTCCCCTTTGTTTTATTGTAATTAGAATCTATAGGTGACCTTTCCTCTTAAGTAAAAGGGTGTTCCCGGTGTGAAGTGAATTTCTTCGACCGGTGTGGATTCGTTGAAGAGTCGGCTTTCTGTAGCAAACTGAGTTTCATTCCAATTAGTATCAAAAAGATTTTCAACAATTACACCTAACGTCCAATTCTTAATCGTGTAATTGACATTAAAATCGGTTACAAAATAGCCTTCTGCGGTGATTGAATGGTCTTCATTTGCTGCCCGGTCGCCTAACCATCTGTAGCCTAACGAACCTGAAAAACCTTTTAGATTTTCTACACTTAGACCACCCGCCGAGGTAAATTTAGGTGCCAGCGGAATGTAATCTGCACCATCAGGCTCTTCAGTACTTCGGGCATAGGTATAATTGGCGTCACCATACAGATATAACCAGTCTAAAATTTGATAACGCGCTCCTACTTCTACCCCCATACGACGGGTTTTTCCGCTGGGTTCTACAATACCGGCATCGCCCACGTACACAAATTCCTGCTCGAGAATAAGCGTCCACAAGGTGGCATTAAGTGCCAGTTTATCTACAGGTTTTACAATAGTTCCCAGATCTGCGCTGTATGCAGCCGGTAAAATATCTTCTCCGCTATTTGCAACAACGACACGTGCATCATTAGAATGAAAACCAATTCCTGTTTTTAAAAAAAGTTGCCAATTGCGGTTTACTGAAAATATTGTATTGAATTTAGGGCTGAAAGCTACTTTAGACTCACTTTTATTATCATAGATTTCGGTGAGTTTGTTATAATAATTAAACTTAAAATAGTCGAGACGCAAAGCCGGATTAAAGGTGAACTTTCCGGTTTTAAATTCGGTATTTAAAAATGCAAACATATTGAGTTCATCTACATCTCCCAAAGCCAGACGTTCTAAAGTAGTCTGGCGGTTTAGGGTACGAGACAGCTCTACCCCATTTACATTGTCATATCTAAACCCTACACCGGCTTGATAATCGAGTGTACTTTCGTCAGCAAGTCGAAGATGACGTCGCTCATACACACTTTGCAAACCTGCTATAAAACGATCTTCCTGTTGCTTGATCTGGTCACCGTTTACCGGGTCTTCTAAGAAAAAGGTGAAATTAGAAAACAATTCAAAATCATACTTGGAGACAAAAGCATTGGTTTTTAAAATCGCGTCATGCTCCAGATGTTTAAGGTGGTTGAGGCTGAGGTTTGACCGGCTGGTTTGCCCACCTTCGGTAGCATCTATGGCTCCAAAACGACCTATTAAGCCTTGATCAACAGCCCGCTGCGGAATTTGCCCAGAGGCATCCCACTTGCTTTGAAAATGCGAAGCACTAAGTGTGAGTTTGTCTTTATTGGGATTGGTATATGTATACCGCCCCATAATATTGAGGCGGTTAAAATCCTGAGGCGCATCAAAAGGACCATCGGTTAAATAGATTTCAGAAGCCAGATAAGCGGTATGCGCTTTTTCATCAATAAGATTGAACATCCCTGTTAAGCGCGAGGTGTTAAACTGACCTGCTTCCAGCGAAATACTACTTGCATCGAGCTGATCTTTTAATCTTAAGTCAACATAACCTGCTGTATTAAAGTTTCCTTTATCTGCATAATAAGTACCTTTTCCGAAGTCAATATTCTTTATCGTTTCAGGAATCACAAAATGTAAATCTGCATAACCCTGCCCATGTGCGTGAGACACCATATTGACGGGTATCCCGTCAACGCTAATGGCAACATCAGTGCCGTGATCTACGTCAAAACCCCGTAAGAAAATCTGTTCGGCTTTACCACCACCGGCGTGCTGACCAATAAAAAGACCCGGTACTTTTCTAAGGATTTCCTGTGAAGATTTAACGGGATTGAGCTGTAGATCTACAGCTACAATACTGCTCAGGCTATTCACTTCTGCAGTAAGCACCACCTGATCTAGTGAGGTACTCGCTTCTTCAAGGTTTAACACCTGGGGCTGAGCAAGCAGTTTTGGTGTAAGAACCAGCGTTAAGGTTTGAAAACCCAATCTGGAGATTACAAGAGAATCATTAACCCGTGCGTTAGGTAGTATGAACGTTCCGTTGTGATTGGTATGGGTATGATTGCCTTTAGAAAGGTTATAAATATTGACATTTTCTAAAGCATTATTTTTAATATCAATAATGCTTCCGCTAAAATTCTGAGCAAAACCCAGATATGCGCAAAGCAACAGTAACAGTAGTACACTGTGTTTCATAAGTATAGTTTTAATTGAATAATAAGATGCACAGTAATCACCTCTCCTGGTTATTGGAGAAATGTACCGTACCGGAAATCCAACCCCTGGTGTAGCGGTTGCTGTAAAACGATATAAACTATACTAATTTAGGAGGAGGTGATGGCGTATGAAGTGCCCACTGTTGCTGTGAAGCAGCGATAAATTTTATCACTTGCTCTTTTCTTAACTGAAAAGTTGCAAAGTCTGTTTTGAAATGTGTGCCAGGAAGATGTTTATCAATTTTAACCGGCTTTTGTTCTTTCTTTTCTTGCTGAACATCATCCCCAAAAGGCTCTAATACCTGTTTGATGTATTCTAAAGTACGGTGATCGTGACCGGCTTCTGCAAGAAGCTGCTCTGCATTTAAAAAATCGTGATTGTGATCACTAGAAGTAACATGATCAAATTTATGTTCCAGATCGTGAAGCAGTGTAAGCATCTCTTTCTGTAATGGCGCCAGTACATATACAAGTGCCAAAAAAAGACTTGCAAGCGCGACCCCATTAGATTGTAAAAAAGATTCTTTTTTAAACATCAAACCTCACTCAATACTGAAGTTTACAAAACTAATACTATACCTTTCTTAACCGTGATTTTTTGGTTGAAATTTAATCCTTAACCAGATATCTATAAATGATATTATACGGTAAATTTTAATTTTTAAAACTTCCTATATGCCAGAGTATTCCGGAAGGATCGTGCACAAAAAACTCGGCTCCCCAATCGTTAGTCACAATTTCTGAAACCCGAACTCCGGGATATTTTTGTGGCAATTGAAGCGCTTTTATATCAATCAGGTGCTGTTCTAAGTCTTCAACTTCGAGAAAAAGCATGGTATTGTCTATCCAATCTTTGACGTAGGCATCCTGCAAATAAAAGGAGAAATCTCCTAGAGTAAACACTGCCATTTTAGGCGGAAGCAACACTTCGTTGAAACCCATATCCCGGTAAAACCTACATGAAGTTTCAAAATCTTTAGCTCCTATAAATGGTCGAATTGATTTGAGTTTGTAGTTCATTTAATTCTTCAATTTCTCAATCACCCGCTCGGGGTAATCTGTTATAATACCATCTACATTTAAATTAATAACTGCGTCAACATCTGCTGGCTCATTGACCGTCCACGGAATAACCTGCATTCCCTTTGCGTGTATTGCGGCAACTTCTGTTGAATCGAGTAACTTAAAATACGGACTATAAATCTGGGGTTGAAAACTGAGTAATGCGAGATTATTTGCAAAGTCACCTTCTTCTACTAAATATGCCAGTTCGATATCAGGATATTTACTGTGCATCACCTCAAGAATACGTTTATCAAAAGACTGAATATTTACCTTATCCTCTGCATTTTTATCGTGTATCACCTGCATTACCAGTTCTACAAATTCGTCTGGACCGGGCTGAAATATGCCATAAACATCTTCTTCAGATTTAATCTCAATATTAAATTTTACAGGTTTAAGATTTTCTGCTTCAATAGTCGACGCAACAGTATCAAAAACCTCACTCAGCAACGGCTTGTAGGTTTTCATTTTTTGCTGCTGCGGAAAGCGAACGTTTCCTTTAGAACCGCCGTCAAATTGTTTGATCTCGGCATAATTCATTTCATACAGATTATAATTTTTCTCATCTGTAACAGATATGGAATCCCCTTGCGGAGTTGTCATATACAAAGCCAACATATACGGCTCGTGACTTACCACGACCTGCTTGTCTTTAGAAATCACAACATCAAGCTCAAGAACCTCAACACCTTTACGTAAAGCACTTAAAAATGCAGGAATCGAATTTTCCGGCAAATTACCGCGTTCACCACGGTGACCTTGTACCTGTATTGTATGTTGTTCTGCTACCTTCATCGGTTCTTGCTCTTCAGATTTTGACTTACAGCCTGTCGCAATTAAAACCAGAGTAAGTGTTCCTAAAATTACATTTTTCATTGTGGATTCAATTTAAAAAAAGCCCGCCATCTATTTTACAATATAGGCAGGCTCAAACAAACAAGTATTAATAATTTTATTCTAATCTGTAGGAAGCTTCACCACTATGGGTTTTTCCATATTGATCTGTCGCTCTAACTTCTATTTTATGGGTTCCTACCGGTAATTTTGTAGGTAACGTAGCACGCCATAAATGTTTACTCGTTTCCAGTATTTGTCAAATATTAAATTAAAGGCGTGATCCCGATCTTTATTGAGGAGAAGTTGTAGCTCTAAATCTGTATAGCTGGTAAGCTGGGCTTGCATAGTCTTTCAGTTAAAACAAAAGAAATACATAGCGGCGCTTTCTCGTAATAAAACGCTTTACCTTTTGGTTAAGAATTACAACAACAGCTTAAAAGTCGAAACGTATGTAGTCTATTATGAAATATTGAGTTTTTTAAATACCTCATCTTTATAGGTATCGCCAATAGGAATACGAATCTCGTCGATTACAATTTTACTTTTTTGAACCGCTCGTATGGCATTGATATTTACAATAAAGCTACGATGAGTTCTTAAAAAATTTTGCTGAGGTAGCTTGTCTAATAATTCTTTAAAGCTACTTAGCGTGAGAATTGCTTTCTCTGAATGCTGGGTGTAAATTTTTATATAATCTTTTAAGCCCTGCATATAGCGTATATCTGCGACATCGATCTTTATATTTTCATATTCAGATTTGACAAATATAAAAGCCGGAGTTGTGTCTGGTATTTGAGGTGCCTGTAGTGCTTTGGGTTCTGCCAATTTATTAGAAGTGGCTTCAAATTTTTCTTTAGCTCGAGCTATAGCTTTTAAAAAGCGCGGAAAAGGTATAGGTTTTACTAAATAGTCTGTTGCGTTGAGCTCAAACCCTTCAAGCGCATATTGAGGATAAGCGGTTGTGAAGATAAACTGCGGAAGACGATCGAGCGATTTTACTAGATCAATCCCAGAAAGATTGGGCATCTCTATATCAAGAAAAACGAGATCAACAGACTGCTCGCTTAAAATATGTATTGCTTCAAGAGGATTTGTACAGCGTGCTACAAGTTCTACTCCTTCTACTTTCTCGAGGTAAGATGCTATTACATCTAATGCCAGAGGCTCATCATCTACAAGTAAACAGCGCATCAATCTAAGTTTAATTCTAAATTAACTATAAAACTGGAGTCTTCTTCATAAACATTTAAGGTATGTTTATCTCCATAAAGTAATTTTATGCGTTCTCGTGTATTTTGAAGTCCGATACCAGAATTATTAAGATCCTTTTTACGTGAGCCAATAAGATTTTTACAACTGAATTTGAGCACATTTTCGGTTACGTGAATTACAATACGTACCTGAGTATTTCCTTTATAGTCTGTACCGTATTTAAACGCATTTTCGATAAATGAGATAAGTAATAACGGCCTTATTTTTTGATGGGTTACAGCCCCGTGAATATTAAGCGTGACATTTTCATTATTTGCGATACGCAAGCGCTGAAGGCGTACGTAATTTTGCATATAATTTAATTCGTCTGTAAGCGCTACAAAATCCTTATCTGCCTGATACAGCATATAACGCATTAGTTCTGAAAGCATAATTACCGCTTCTGATGCCTCTTCAGATTTGTTATAAATCAAAGAGTAAATACTATTCAACGAGTTGAATAAAAAATGCGGACTTAACTGATTTTTGAGATAATGGAGTTCTGTGCGGGTTTTAAATGCCTCAATCTCCTTTTCTTCTACCATACTGCGATTCCACTGCTCATACATTCTAATTGTTGTACCTATAACAACAAAACTCAACGACATAATAAGCGGAAATAAAAACCTTAAAAAGTTAAAGATGGGCGGTTTTGGTCGGTTGAAATCTGGTGGATTTCTAAATTTTCCCGGCGGACCTTCAAAAATAAATTCTTGTACAATTAATATCAGAATAAAAATGACAAGAAGTAATATGATGTAATGCGTAATTTTTTTCTTTAATAACAGGCGCGGTACTAGCACCGAATAATTAAAGTAAAAAAGCAATAAATTAAATAGTAGAATTAGACTTGGTCGCATTGAAAACAAGTCTGAACTTGAATATACTTCAAATATGAACAGACTTATAAAAGTTAACCATATTCCTAAATGAAGTAAAATCTTTCTAGACATATGCTAGTTCTGGCAGTTAAATTTAATTCCTATTTTTTGCAGCTCCTCGTGGGTAATTGCAGGACTCATCCGTTTACTGATTTTTGACAACACCAGATCTCCTGTGTTTTTTGCATCCTCTTTTGAACAAAAACTAAGTTGTGATGCTACCGCAGGGATATACTCTTGCTTGATAATGATTTTACCATGATCAATAATAGAATAGCCATAACCTGTTTCAGTCTTGAAAACGTGCGTATACAATGGCTTTTCTTGATAGGCGAGCCAGATCGCACTTGCTACAAGCATAAAGCTTAAAGATATGCCTAAATATAAAAGCCCTCTTTTAAATTTCATAACTTTTTACTGTTAGGGTTAAAAAAACCCGGAGTGCTAAAACTTTTTTGTACTTATAAAAACACCCCGGGCTAACAAAAAAAACTTAACTACTAATCTTCATCGTCATATTCATCTTGAGGAAACAATTCATATGAATCGTCAAGATATAAACTACCAGATCTTCCTAATGCGATAATACCACGAGTACCTGTAGTAAAACTTATCGCATCTTGTCTGGCAGTTGCCTCTAGCGATGTAATATCTTCCCACTCATCTGTTAAAGGGTCATATTCCCAAGTGCTACCTATAGCACCTCCCAGATAACCACTTACTATATAACCCAGGCCATCTATACTAAAACTTACAGCATTTGATCTGGTAATTGCGTAATCATCTTCTTCATCAAGATCTGTCAAACGGCTCCATGTATCTGTTGCAGTATTAAAACTCCAAAAATCTGTAAGATATAAGCCATTGCTCACACCGGTACCAAAGTAAACCGTACTATTAATGGTAAATGCTGTTGCATCTCTACGTTTATCACCACCAAAACCTACAAGCTCTATCCAAGAGTCTGATGCGGGATCATATTTCCAGAAATCTTTACGATCATTATCTCCATCATAGCCGGTTCCCATATACCCATAGCCCGAACCGCTAAAAGCTGTTACCGCTCTACGCTCACCTCCACCAAAATCTGCTTTCTGAGTCCAAACATTAGATCCCGGATTGTATTGCCAGAAATCTGCAAGCTCAAAATCCCCATCGTAACCCGTACCTAAATAACCCATACCATCCAGGTTAAACCCTTTTGCAGAGCTACGTGCCGTCCCAGGAAAATCTGCCTTTTGCACCCAATAATCATTCTCAATATCATATTGCCAGAAATCATTTAAATAATCATCCCCATCATATCCTGTTCCCATGTATCCAAAATTACCTATCGTAAAACCGGCAACGTTACTACGTGGCACTCCATCAAAAACAGAGCGTTCTTGCCAGTTTCCGCGTTCAAAGTCATCATCACTACTACAACTTGCAAATGCAAGCGTTACCATACCGGTAAGCATTAAAAATATTCGATTGTTAGTCATTCGTTTCATTGTTTATTTATTGAAAAAATTGAATTTAATTCCGGTAGAAAAAACTGGTCCGGCACCCAGGTCCAGATCGTAAATCGTATCGTCGTTACCCGTATAAAATGAGAGTTCGTTTTTTAATAGATATCGACCACTTAATGAAAAGGACCAGTTAGGATCTAGATTATACGTATAGCCAAGGCTTAATTTTTGCTGACTCAAGCCTACCTCCCGCGCTAGTTCAACTGAATTAAAAGTGAGCTCATCTGCTAGGTGAAAATAATCTCCTTCAAAAGCATAAGCC
Source organism: Leeuwenhoekiella sp. W20_SRS_FM14 (assembly GCF_052119605.1). Taxonomy (NCBI): domain Bacteria; kingdom Pseudomonadati; phylum Bacteroidota; class Flavobacteriia; order Flavobacteriales; family Flavobacteriaceae; genus Leeuwenhoekiella; species Leeuwenhoekiella sp. W20_SRS_FM14. The sequence goes on from NZ_JBGQOK010000010.1 coordinate 16,882, forward strand.
GCTTCGAGCAAGCTATTTTCAGATAATTTATACTGAAGGCTACTTTTAGGAAAACCTAATTGTATCTGATATTTTCTATAGGTTGTCGTCAAAGCAACGGTAGGTAAAAATTCGAGTTTCCCTAATGGCGAATCGTATAATGCTCCTACCTCAACCGCTACCGGAAATGCAGTTTTGAAATTATAATTAAGGTGGGCATTGCCGGTTATAACATATTGATCTGCATCTAAGTTTGAAGCGTTAAAAACCTCTACACCACCTCCTAACTCCCAACTCTCATCTAAACTGTAATTAATCTCTACACCAGAATATAAATTATGAATACGCTCTACTGGCTCTGTATTAAAGGACATACCCTCCCAATATTCAAAATCATAATTACGCAAACCTACCACCGGCTTTATACTGAATGCACCAAATTCTAACGGAATAGCCAAGGAACCATCAAAAAGCTGAGCAGAAATATTTTCTGATGTAGCAGGCATAAGCGTATAATCAAAACTAATCTGCGGATTAATTTCCTGACTAAAACCAAAGCTGTTATATGCTAATACTAAAACCATTATAAGATACCTGTGCATTCCTTCATTCTAATTTTGACCAAAACTAGAGGAGCTGTTTTGGTTAAAAAAACATAATGGATGAGCACCGAGATCACCTCTACCCATATGCATTTTTTATCGACAAACGCTGCTACAGTTTATTCATAGATAAAAAGCGAGGATTGAGGGTAAGATTTAAGGTATTTGTCTATTGTATTTGACCACCCCAAATGAGCCTACTAGGTTTGCTGCTAAATTCAAATACACTATGTCAAAAATCCTAATTAAAATGTGTGTTCTTCTTAGCTCGTTTATGTTGCTATTAGGATCGTGTTCTCAAGATGATGCAAGTTTTCCTGTGGGTGAAGACTGGGTCGATAGTGATACACGTGTTTTGTATATAGATACAATGACTGTTGAAAGCAGCACCTTTAAATTTGACTCGGTACAAGTATCTTCAACCAGTAGATTATTATTAGGCTCCTATGATGATCCTATATTCGGTAAAACCTCGAGCACGATATACACCCAGTTAACAAACAGCATGTACACACTAGATAGTGATGCTGTATTTGATTCTATAGTACTCATATTAAATTATGACGACTACTTTTATAATGATACCACGCAGGTTCAAACATTGCGCATTCACGAAGTTTTGCAAGATATTCAACCTACAGATGACGGGTATTTCTACAATACAACCACTTTTAAATATGATGAAAATGTAATAAGCGAAGTTACCTACACTCCAAGACCTATACGTGAAGATTCTTTACACCTTAGACTTGAAGATGCCTATGGCCAACTCTTATTTGACGAGATTCAAGATAATTATATTAATAATAGTGATGAATTTTTACGTACCCACCGCGGACTGGCTTTAGTGCCTGATGAAAATAACACCACAATTTTAGGATTTCTACCGGCTAGTAGTATTCGTATTTACTACTCCTTACCTAATGAGGTTGAAGAAGAAGACGAGAACTCGTTTGATATGACATTTAATAGTTCGTATTCCTATCATAATCTTAGCAGTGATCGCGATACTACCTATTTTGAAAATTTAGACGATCAGGAAATTAATGTAGATGCAGAAGATAGTGGTGGGTTTAGCTATATACAGGCAGGTCTGGGTATAGCCTCGCGCATATCAATCCCGCATCTTGCCGGCTTAGATTATATAGAAGGCAGCGGAACTCTATTAGGTGCTAATCTGCTAATCTCATTAAACACAAAAGTAGAAAGCACATCACTTTCCGCGGGAAGTAGTCTTAGTTGTTATATCATCGATCAAAAAAACCAGATTCTCGGCAACCTATATGACTATGAAGGCAATGAAGCATCAGGTACAGTTGTCGCAAACTCTGATGAATTTTCACAAACTACTTTTTCGGTACCTATACATTACTTCTTAGATCAGAAAACAACGGATTCTAATGGAGATAATTGGTACTTGGCACTATTAGATCCTGCAATGAGTGAAAGTGTGAATAGATACAGCTTTTACGGTAACAAAGCTTCAGAAACACTCAAATTACAAATCATTCTTATTTATGCAGTTTACGATAATGAATAAATACATACTTCTTATAATATTGCTGGCAACAGGTGGTCTGGCGGCACAAACTAATGCACTTTCAAATTCCCCGTACTCGCTTTTTGGAGCAGGTATCCCTAACACCTTTAGTACCGGAAAAACAAATGCTTTAGGTGGTGCCGGGATTGCCTTAAAGTCAGACAACTCCCTAAATAGTTTAAATCCAGCTTCATTAGGAGCTATGCCACTAAATCATTTTTATTTTGATATAGGTTACACCTCCCAATTATTTAATCTTAATGAAGGAGCAGGGACATCTAAACAAACAAACTCAACTTTTTCAAATCTTGCATTAGCGTTTCCAGTAACAAAAAAATCTGCAGTAAGTGTTGTACTCGCTCCTTATAGTAATGTAGGATATGATATTACAGGTATTGAACGCAGTATTGAAGGTTCAACAGAATTTTACTCATCAGATGTAAGTGGTAATGGATCATTAAATTCGCTGGATTTAAATTATGGTTACGCGGTATTTAATAATTTTCGTCTCGGTATAACTGGCTCATATTTCTTCGGAAAAACAGAACAGACCGAATTTAATACTATTTATGACTATTCCTTAAATATTCAACGTGAAAATAGATATTCTGGATACCGACTTGGATTAGGATTACAGTATGAAGTGACCGATAAAATAGCAATAGGAAGTACTGTAAAATTACCTTCACAATTAAAAACCACCCAAAATAGTATCATCACGCAGGATTATGCTGATGCGATTACTGAAGATACATCGATAAAAGATTTTGAACTTCCTCTAGAAGTAGGGATAGGTACCGAATTTAAATTCGGAAAAAACTATGCGGTCTATGCAGACTATACCCGTAAACTATGGTCTGATACCGATCAAGAATCGGGATATGGCACCCTAATTGATCAAAATATTTTTATAACCGGATTATCATTCACACCAAAACCTGGAAGTATATATTACTGGGAAAATGTAGAATATAGAGCCGGACTTAATTATGATACCGGCTATTTAAATCTTTCTGGAGCTGATGTTAAAAATTATTCGATGAGCGTGGGAGTAGGGCTTCCTATTAGCCGAAGCGGTTCTAAGCTTAATTTAATGTATTCGTATGGACAGAATGGCGAGCTAGCAAATGGACTTATACGTGAGAACATTCATTCGCTTTCTGTTAACTTTAGTTTAGATGGTATTTGGTTTGTAAAATCTAAATACAATTAAAGAATTTTAACTTCTAATATTGTGGCTTTTCCACCCGCTGCTTCATTAGATATAAATAACCTGCCATCTGGACTAAACGTTATTCCTTCTGGTTGCGCAAAGTCGTCTTTATCGAGTTTAAATACGTTTTTAATGTCTCCCTTTGTATTCATAATAAGCAGCTTTGGGTTTACACCTTCAAGCACGTAAAGTTCCCCGGTTTTAGGGTGTACCGCCAGATCTGAAGGTCTAAACGTTTTATAACTTTTCTTCTCTTCATAATCCTTTAGCGCCTTGTCCTTCATATCTACTTTAAAAATTAAATCTGAAAGCATAGCCTGCCCTTTCAAATCAAAAGCATAAACACCTTTAATATTTTCATCATTAGGGTCTTCATCTTTAGGGGCTGTTAACAGACGATTATTCTTTGCATCTAATGCTAACGTTTCAACGTTATTTTTATGAGACATTTTAGATTGATAAGTCTTAGTTATTATTTGATCTGACTGGTAATTGAGTGCTTCAAAAAGCAAACCGTCACTGCGCATTACGTAGGCATTTTTACCATTTACCGCAATTCCTTCATAATCGCCATCGTCTGCAAACTCAATTTCTTTAGTAATTTTTTTTGCCTTTAAGTCGTAGATGTAAATGATACCATCTTCATCTTCAATAGCTGCAAGTTTATCATCACCTATCCAATCTATGCCCGACACTTCGCGTAGTGCGTCAGGAAGCTCCCAGCTGTTTACAATTGTTAAATCGTGTTTCTTGACATTTTCTGAAAGCTGCTGCGGAGTATAATAAGCCGAAAACACTCCTATTGCCAATACCAGACCTATATATTTTAAATAATTCATAACTCGTTATTTTAATTTTTCTCTTAGGCCAACAATTCAATCTACCGTATAGCAGTAAAGTTCGTGAGCCTAAATTTAGTTTCTCTTAAAAAGATGCAAATCTTGTGCCTTAGCCCTGTTTGCAGATTACTAATCATAAGTTTTACGGGGTTTTGGTCAATTAAAGTGGTTTCTAATGCCTACTTATTCTGATTTATTTAAAAATCGAAAAGTGTTTTGTCAAAATCTACGTTGTAGCTTCGGGGTTTAGTAATTTCGCAAATACAACGCGAATCTTTCCATCAAAAAATTATTTGTGAAAAGCCTTATTTATTTTTTAAAACACAATTATAAATCGGCAAGTTTTGGGTGGTCGCTTACCTTTCTATCCAGCTTCGGGCAAACGTTTTTAATATCGCTTTATGTACCCGAACTGCTTAAAACCTTTAAGATTTCTGAAGGCACCTTTGGCAGTATTTACGCTTTGGGTACGGTAATCGCTTCGGTCATTTTAATTTCTGTAGGTCATACCATAGACCACAAACCCGTAAAAAAAGTAGTCTTTTTAAATATTGTGGGGCTAATAGCCTCCTGTCTAATTCTTAGTATTTCTACTCATCATATTAGTCTCTTAATTCTTGCAATGATAGGTTTACGCCTTACAGGACAAGGTATGATGAGTCATATTAGCCAGACCGTTATGAGCCGCTATTATGGTGCTAACCGCGGAAAAGCGTTAAGTATTGCGGCTTTAGGATTCCCAATGGGAGAAGCGCTGTTTCCTATTTGTATTACGACACTTATTCTAACATTTGGATTTGAATTTGCCGCTCAGGCAAGTGCGGCGATTCTCCTTTTATATCTGCTTTTTTTAAGTTTTAAGGACTTAAGCTATTTTGATGAACAATCTCAGGTCGCCAAAAGACCAGGTTTTAAAATGCTTGCTAAAGATTTTGGGATGATCTTAAAAGACAAACGTTTTAGCGTGCTTATGCCTTCTACATTTATGTTGAGTTTTACTTCTACAGCGATTTTCCTGTATCAATACACCTTTGTTGAAGAAAAAGGCTGGTCAGTTTCATTATACGCAGCTTTTTTTACCGGCTACGCAATTACCCGATTTTTGATGTCTATTGTAGGGGGATTATGGGTAGATAAATTTACTGCTAAAAAGCTATATCGGTTTTTCCTGATTCCGCAGGCATTAGGTTTGATACCTTTTGCTTTTATGGAAAGTATCTGGGGTGCCTTACTATTTCTTATTATGACCGGCATTACTACAGGTGTGGCAGGTACCGTAAAATCTGCAGTACTCGCTGAAGTTTATGGTACTCAAAAACTAGGTGCCGTAAACAGTTTATTCTCGATGGCTATGATTTTAAGTACAGCGCTCGCGCCTTTACTTATAGGTTTTCTAATAGATCAGGGCGTTGCTTTCCCATATTTGATACTAACCCTTTTTGGATTACTGGTTTTGGCGATAGTAAATTCGCAGCGCTTAAGCCAAATTCAACCCGCCGATGTAACTAATGAATAGTTTAGCTTAAGATTAAAATCAATATTGGCGTCAGGTTACTGCTTTTTAATAATTTTAAAACCTGTTAGGTACTCTATAGCATTAAGATTACCTATACCATCACAATTTATTGTGCCTGCCATCTGTTAATACAGGTAATCATGTTTAAAAAATTAAAACCTACTTTTTTACTCCTATTTATTTTGACTTTGAGTCAAATGAGGGTATTAGCGCAAAATTTTTTACCTCCAGTCACCAGCTACAGCAGTAGTGATTATGATGCTGCCAGTCAAAACTGGGGATTGAGTACAGATGAAGATGGTACATTATACGCTGCAAATAATGAAGGATTGTTGCGCTTTGACGGGCAACGCTGGGAAGTATTTACACTTCCTAATAAAACCATCATTCGATCTGTTTTTTGTTTGGGAGATCGCATTTATACCGGTTCTTATGAGGAGTTTGGCTATTGGGAAAAAGACGATTACGGTTCGCTAAACTATACCTCACTTTCAAAACTTATTAAAACGAAATATGCTAATGAAGAATTTTGGCAAATTAGTGCCTGGGAGAATACCGTTATATTTAGATCGTTTGGAAATCTCTACTGCTATACAGGTGAAAACATTAGAACCTTTAAGCCACAAGAGATTATTACCGCTTTAAATGTAGTAGATAGAAGATTGCTTTTAGGCACCAATTCTGGCGGGATCCTTGAATTTGACGGTGGTGTTTTTAAACCAATTACTACTTCTAAACTCAATCAAACATCAATAATAGAATTAGTTACTTATAAAGATTTTAATCTTGCAGGCACCCGTACTCAAGGTATTTTTTCACTTAAAAACGGTTCTCTAGAACCCTGGGGTAGCGATGCTCTTACACGCTTTCTTCAAATAAATGAACTTAATAAAATAGAAGTCTTTAATGATGACCTTCTTATAATAGGCACAGTTAAAGGAGGTATTATTTATTACAATCCTAAAACACAAACTCTCAGAAATCACTATCGGCAAAACGGCTTACAAAACAATACGGTGTTATCGCTGCATAAAGATCAACGTAAAATCTGGATAGGCCTTGACAATGGTATAGATGTAATTATTCCTGATGCACCTATACAATACTTATTAGATAATACCGGGCAATTGGGTGCGGTATACGATATCGCATCTTTTAAAGGTGAATTGTATGTGGGCAGCAACACTGGCGTACACAAAATTACTGATACCGGGATTTACTTTATACCCGGCTCGCAAGGACAGGTATGGAGTTTTACAGAGATTGAAGAAAGGCTGTTTGTAAACCACAACCTGGGTCTCTATGAATTAAAAGGAAATCAGTTAGAGCGGGTTACCGGGCCATCAGGAAGTTATAGTCTTACTTCTATTCCAGAAACAAACTTGTTTTTAAACAACACCTACAATGGCTTAAAATATTTTAACCCTAATGCAAATGCACTAAACGATGCTCCTATTGCCGAAACAGATGGCGCCCCTGTAGAACACGTAATTTTTGAAGATAAAAAGTATTTCTGGGCGGCACATCCCTACAAAGGCTTTTACCGTGCACAGCTTGACAACACAAACACTAAACTACTAAACAAGGAATCCTTTAATAAAACCGCAGATCTCGTTGCTTCAAAAACTAAAATACATAAAATTGAAGGTGAGATTGCCTTTTACAATGCCGGCAACTGGTACCGCTATAACAGCATTAATGATAATCTGGAAAACTTTACAGACTTAAAAAATTATCAATCGTACGCGCTCATAAATAATCAAAATAATAAGTACTGGTTTAAAAATCAAAATGGAAATGGCCTGGTATATACAAACTTCATCAATGATAGTATTTATGTGTATGAACCCTTACTTGAAGACCGCGTAATTAAGAATTATGAAAAGGTAATTGAACGCAACGACAGTATCTATTTTATTACGCTTAATGAAGGCTTCGGAAGAATAAATCTTCAGGAACTGCACAAAAACACAAAACAAACTAACTCACAACAACCGCTTCTCAATCGCCTTCAAACATCAGCGGCTATTTTAAAACTGAATGATACCAGTTATGAAATTCCGTTTAATGAAGCTTCTCGTGTACGCTTTGACATTGCTGCGCCGGCCCTGCACAAGCCTATGTTTTATTATACCTTATCAAATGGGATGAACGCCTATTTTTCAGGAGCATTAGAATTTCAAAATTTATCAGCAGGAAATTATACCTTAAAGGTCTGGCCACTTATTAATGGTCAAAAAGGATCAAATCCTTTAGAAGTAGAATTTACAATAAAGAGACCCTGGTATTTGTCTAATTTAATGATTGTGATATATGTACTCAGTGTTTTTGGTATCATTATTTTGATTGGTCTTTATAATAAACGAAAATTAAACCACCATCGTAAAGAACTCGAGGAACGCCTTATAAAAGAACAGGAGCGTAAAACCCAACTTGCAGAACGCAATAATCTGCTACAAGAGATCAATACAAAGCGCAAAGAACTGGCCAATACTACTTATCTGGCAGCAAAAAGAAATAGCAGCCTTATTGATATTAAAAATGAACTGGAAGATGTAAAAAATTCGGGTATCAACCCAAAGAAAGTATCTACCATTCAAAATAAAATTAATCACATCATAGATACCAAAGACAACTGGAAAGTATTTGAGACCACTTTTAAAGAAATTAATGATGACTTCTTTCATCAATTATTAGAAGATCATCCAACATTAAGTTCTAAAGATTTAAAGTTATGTGCGTACTTAAAGATGAATTTGACGACTAAAGAAATTGCACCTTTAATGGCAATTTCTGTTCGTGGAGTAGAAATTCACAGATACCGTTTACGTAAAAAACTAAACCTAAATAGTGGTAAGAATTTATCAAAATATCTGATTAAAAATTACTAAATCCTCATACTTCAAAAGCTATTTTAACGCTTTTAAACTTTCTCATCACTACATCAAACCTATTTTCGCAAACGTTATAATCAATTATTTATATTTTTAATTGATTGATTATCAATGCTTTTAATTTTATTAACGTTTTGATGTATTTGTTATGTACCTATATTAACTCACAACTCTTCTATATTCACCCTCAAATAACAAAAAACTAATTCAAAATATAGTGCGTATGAAACTTAAAATAACATTTCTGTTATTGCTGACGCTTATTACATTTGGTGTAACTGCGCAGGAAACAAAAACAGTTACGGGAACTGTAATAGACACCCGAAATGTTCCTTTACCCGGAGCAGAAGTGAAGGTTGTTAATAAAGACAACTATGCAGTAACCGATTTTGACGGTAATTTTTCTTTAGAAGTAACTGAAGGAGATCAGGTACGTGTTACCTATTTAGGTTTTAAAGCTCAAACGTTTTCTATAACTAATGACGCTACTTATAGCATTACGTTGCAAGATGATTCTAACGAACTTGAGGAAGTCGTGGTTGTTGGATACGGAAATCAGAAAAAATCTGATATTACCGGTGCAATTGTTTCTGTTAAAAGTGAAGAAATCACAAAACAGCCTGCTACCTCTGCACTAACATCTGTACAGGGTAAAGTTGCAGGTGTAAATATTATCACAAACGACGCCCCGGGATCTTCTCCTACCGTTTTGATGCGTGGTTTAGGTACAGCAGAAGGAGGTAGAACTCCTCTATATATTGTAGATGGGCAACCTTTAAGCGATATACGTAGTATTAACCCAAATGATATAGAAAGCATAGACTTTTTAAAAGGCGCATCTTATGCTAACATTTACGGTATACGTGCAGCAAATGGTGTTATTTTAGTAACTACCAAAAAAGGGAAACAAGGTAAAGCCGTTTTTTCTTTTGAATCGTATTATGGTGCTAAAACTGTGCTAAACCAGGTAAAAATGGCTAATGCGCAGCAATACACACAATATTTTAATGAAGAAAGTGCAGCAAATGGTGGTTTCTTATTACAAGATAACCAGCAGTATGATACAGACTGGTATGACGAATTATTACAAACAGGAACCATTCAAAATAATAGTTTCTCTGTTTCAGGTGCAAACGAAAACATTGATTACTTCTTAAGCTATAACTTATATCAAGAAAAAGGAATTTTAGAAGGTCAGGAGTATCGTCGTGGTACGATACGTAGCAACAATACCTACCATTTGTTTAATGACCGCTTTAGAGTTATTCAAAACTTAAACGTTGCCTATACCAATGAAACTCCAAAACCATCTGGAGCATTTAGCACAGCATACCGCCAGTCTCCACTTGTTCCTGTGCGTTATGATAACGGTCGCTTTGGTCAGTCATTGGTAAATCAACAAACTGGTGTTGTTGGGTTTCAAACTGCACCAGGCGAAACGTTAGGTCGTTTAAACTCTCACGGAAACCCGGTTTCCCAGGTTTACTATGAAGATACGTATATAAATACTACAAGTTTACAAGGACAAATAGCTACCGAGTTTGATATTACTGATGATTTAATGTTGACTACCCGGTTTGGAGCTACTAAGTTTTATTCAACAAACCATAGCTATTCAGACATTAGAGATCAATGGTTAAATAATAATCCTACAAGAACTGAAGCTCAGTTTGAAGCAGGTCGAATTCCTAATGAAAAGACCGGATTGGTATCAACAGAATTTGCAAATAACTCGTACACAGTTAGCCGCGTTGAATCGTATCGCTGGAATGTGGAAGGGTTTCTTACTTATACAAAAGAATTTGACAAACATAACCTGAGCGCTACCTTGGGTTTAAGCCGTGAAAATTATGAAGGTGGTGAATTTACAAGCTCACAGGCCTATGACGTAAGACCAGAACGCAGCCTACGTAATTTTAATACCAGAACGAGTCAGTTATTTAAAGACAATGTAGGTGGTGATACATACCAAAGTACTAATCTGCAATCTTATTTTGGACGTGTAGAATACAATTACGATCAGCGGTATTATGTACGTGGAGTAATTAGAAGAGATGGGACCAGTGATTTTATTACCGGTGACAGTAATTTCTTTGGTTATTTCCCGGCAGTAAGTTTAGGATGGACGATGACTAATGAGGCATTTATGGAAAATAACGGCGTACTCGACAATCTTAAATTCTTTGCAGGATGGGGTAAATTAGGAAACCAGTCTGTGCCTATTAACATTCAACAAATTAATACCAGCGATGGTAGTAGCAATACAAACTATGTTTTTGGCCCTGCTCAAAGTTTAATACTGGGCGCTGCAGTAGGTTCTCCTGCTCAACCCCTATCCTGGGAGGTTACCGAAGAATTTGAAGCCGGTTTTGACTTCGCTTTATTAGACCGAAGATTATCAGGTACTATAGATTACTACAACCGCTTAAATACTAATGCTATTTTGAGTGTTAAGCCTTTACTTAACTCACAGTATTCAGCAAACTTTTTTGACGAGGCTGCCGAAATTTCAAATTCTGGTTTTGAATTTTTAGTAAACTGGAGAGATCAAATAGGATCTGACTTTAGCTATAACGTAGGTCTTAACTTTTCTACAAACGAGAATAAAGTACAAAACGTAAAACCGGCGTACGATGGTGCGATAGGTGGTAGTTTAGGCAACGGCCGTATTACAAAACGTCTTGCAGAAGGTCAACCCATATTTGCGTGGTGGATGTATGAAGCAGACGGTGTGTGGCAAACTCAGGAAGAAATTGATGCTAACACTTCTTTAGGAAGCGCTGCTCCGGGTCACTTACGTTATGTAGACCAGAACGAAGATGGTGTTATAGACGATCGTGATAAAAAATACTTTGGTTCTTACATTCCTACCTATAACTACGGTATAAACCTGGGCGCTAACTATAAAAACTTTGATCTAAGTGTTACTGGTTTTGGTGTAGGTGGCAATAAAGTTTATAACGGTCTTTACAGCACCCGTATAGGTGGTGAAAATATAACCGAAGACATATTTAACAAACGATGGACAGGTGCAGGATCAACCAATTCTGACCCGGGTGCAGATCGTGATGTAGAAGCTTCTTCGTATTACTTAGAAGATGGTTCTTATTTTAGAATTAACAACATTACATTGGGTTACACACTACCTGAAATATCTATCATTAGCAGTGCGCGTATTTACGTGACCTTACAAAACCCGTTTATGATTACAGACTATTCAGGGTTTACTCCAGAATTAAATCAGAATGGAGATCCTACCAGTACAACAGGTATTGAACTTTCAGCATACCCTAATACCAAATCCTTTATTCTTGGAGCTAATTTCAAACTTTAATTAAACACAAAAAGCATTATGAAATATACCTATAAAATAGCCCTGCTTAGCCTGTTTACAGCAGCGACATTCACCAGTTGTGATGACTTTGTTGAAGAAGTTGAGATTGTAGATCCTGTGGCAGAAGGCAGCGCAGAAAACTTTCAGCCTGAAGAATTTTTAACCGGAGTATATGGGATGCATACTGATTTTGCCTATGCATTCTCCTATCTGGGAATTACCGATATGATTTCTGATAATTCAGATAAAGGAAGTTCGCCTACAGATAGTGGAGCAGATAAACGTGTTCTTGATGAATTGACCTTTACTTCTTCATCAGGTTCTGTGACTTCTATGTGGACGCAATGGTATAAAACTGTAGGTCGTGCTTCACAGACAATTGAATTTACCGAGGCTTATGAAGGACAATCTTCAGCACCTAAAGAACGCATAATTGCTGAGGCAAAATTTTTAAGAGCTTTAAATTACTTTTGGTTAGTACGTTCTTTTGGAGCAGTTCCGCTTCAGCACATAGATTTAGTAGAACGTGCTCCTGTTGCAGACGTGTACGCCTATATTGAGCAAGATCTTACTGAAGCAATTGCTGCACTACCGCTTAAAAGTGATTATGCTGCGCAAGACTTAGGTCGCGCAACTAAAGGAGCTGCACAAGGCTTACTTGCAAAAGTATATTTATATCAGAAAAAGTGGCAACAAGCTGCAGATATGGCTAATACTGTAATTACTTCTAATCAGTATGATTTAGAGCCAGATTATGCTACAGTATGGAGAGAATCTACAGAAAATGGTCCTGAGTCTTTATTTGAAATTCAAGCTCGCGGAGAAATTCCTCAGCATGGTGTTCAGCAATATTCTCAAACTCAAGGAACCCGTGGTGGATCTAATGGTATGGGATGGGGCTTTAATACACCTTCAAAAAATCTGGAAGATGCTTTTAATGCCGAAGGAGATGTAATACGTAGAGATGCAACCATAATTTTTGCAGGAGAAACTTTATTTGACGGAAGATTTATAGACGAAGGTGTTGAGAACCCGCGCTACAATGAGAAAGCATACTCTTCTGCAAATGGAGGCCAGGGTGATGGCGATAAGAATATTCGTGTATTGCGCTTTTCTGAGATTCTTTTAATTAGAGCCGAAGCTTTAAATGAACTGGGGCAAAGCGCTGCTGCATTAACACCACTTAACCGTGTTAGATCTCGCGTTTCGTTACCTGCTGTCACCACTACAGATCAAGCTGCATTACGACCATTAATCTGGAAAGAACGCCGCTTAGAATTAGCTATGGAACACGATCGCTGGTTTGATTTAATACGTACAGGACAAGCTAAAGCGGCAATGGCAGCAGACGGCAAAACCTTTATTGAAGGCAAACATGAGTTGTTTCCTATACCCAACAACCAGTTAGTACAAACTCCGGAAATGACACAAAACCCAGGTTGGTAAACCTATTTAAAAAAGCTTTATGCGTTTATTTTTAATTGGATTGGTTCTTTTATCCCTGCCAGGATGTAAAGATTCTAAAACTGAGAGTCAGAATCAAGAGGTCGCAATTACGACCTCTGATTCTCTTTCTGACGAAGCATTACTAGACACTGTTCAAAAACAAACTATTAACTACTTCTGGGAAGGAGCAAATAAGAACTCGGGGCTCGCCGCAGAGCGTATACATCTTGATGATATTTACCCTTCAAACGATAAAAATGTAGTTACCATAGGCGGTAGTGGTTTTGGCTTTATGGCCTTAATTGCGGGTACAGAACGCGGTTTCATCCCTAAAGACTCCGCTTTTGCCCGTTTTCAAAAAATGGTGAACTTCTTAGAAAAAGCAGATCGATTTCACGGGGCGTGGCCACATTGGCTAGATGGCACTACCGGCAAGGTTAAACCATTCAGCAAATTTGATGATGGTGGTGATCTTGTAGAGACTGCATTTTTAGTACAGGGGATGCTTACTGTAGCTGAGTATTACCGTGATGGAAATGAGCAAGAACAAGCTTTAGTTGGCCAAATTGAAAAAATGTGGGGAGAAGTAGAATGGGACTGGTATACGCAAGGTAAAAACACCTTATACTGGCACTGGTCACCTAATGTGGGTTGGAAGATGAACTTCCCGGTGGGTGGTTATAATGAAGCTCTAATAATGTATGTATTGGCTGCTGCCTCTCCTACTCACCCTATTTCAAAAGAAGTCTATGAACAGGGCTGGGCTTTGAATGGTAAGATTGCGAAAGACACAACTGCTTATGGATTGCGTACCGTTCTAAATCACTTTGAGCACGATAACGAAGCTATTGTAGGCCCTATGTTCTGGGCACATTACTCGTATTTAGGATTAAACCCAAAAGGATTATCAGATCAATACGGCGACTATTGGAAACTAAATGTAAACCATGCTAAAATTCAATATGAGTATGCCTTAGAAAACCCAAAGGGTTATAAAGGCTATGGCTCAGATCTTTGGGGAATGACATCAAGCTATTCTATGAAGGGTTATGACGGGCATCGCCCCGGCAATGATCTGGGTGTAATTTCTCCTACTGCAGCTTTATCTTCTATTCCATATACGCCTACTGAAAGTCAGGCATTTTTACGCAATATGTACACAAATTTAGATACGCTGGTTGGCAAATACGGCCCTTACGATGCATTTAGTTTACAGGATGATTGGTACCTGCCACGCTATCTGGCGATTGATCAGGGTCCTATTCCGGTAATGATTGAGAATTACAGAAGTGGTTTGCTATGGGATTTATTTATGAAAAATGAAGATGTCCTCGAGGGACTTCAAAAACTCGGATTTGAAAGTCCGTATTTAAAACCAGAAAATGACTAAAAACGCGGTCTATATAATTCTTTGCTTTTTAATTCTAGGATGTTCTAGTGATAGCAGTGATGCTGTTGCAGAAGCACCTGAAGAAAATCCCGGGCAAGGCAACGGCGGTGAAAATCCTACTCCCCAGCCCGAGTTAACTGATGCAGAATTATTAGATCTTACCCAGCAGGAAACTTTTAAATATTTTTGGGATTTTGCTAATGCAGAATCTGGAGCAGCTCGAGAACGCTATATTCCTGCAAATCCCAATCAGGATCAAAACACGGTCACTACTGGCGGAACGGGTTTTGGCTTAATGGGAATTCTGGTTGGGATAGAACGTAATTTCGTTTCACGTACAGAAGCGGTAAACCGCCTTTCAAAAATTTTAAATTTCTTAGAAAATGCAGATCGCTTTCACGGGGCTTGGCCGCATTGGATTCACGGCACAACCGGAAAAGCGCTTCCATTTAGTACACTTGATGATGGAGCAGATTTAGTAGAAACCGCTTTTCTTGCTCAAGGTTTAATAACTGTTGGAGAATATTTTAAAAATGGCTCTACCGAAGAACAAGCACTTTCAGAACTCGCTTTTACACTCGTTGACGGTATAGAATGGAACTGGTTTACTCAAGGTGAGAATGTGTTGTATTGGCACTGGAGTCCTAACAATGAGTTTGCGATAAACCTGAAGCTTCAGGGATATAATGAAACTTTAATCACTTATATCTTAGCTGCCGCTTCACAAGATTACAGTATTGATGCTGATGTTTACAAGCAGGGCTGGGCATTAAACGGAAATCTAAAATTTAGTGCTTCGGCATATGGTTATCCATTAGAAGTAAAACACGCAGGTTCAGAACAAACCGGCGGCCCATTGTTTTGGGCACATTACTCCTACCTGGGGTTAAATCCTTTTGGGTTATCTGATGCCTACGTAAATTATGAGACCGCTACTGTAAATCACGCGTTGAGTAATTATGCCTATTGCGTGCAAAACCCTTTGGGATGGCGCGATTATGGTCAGGATTTTTGGGGATTAACAGCAAGTTACACACTTAATACAGACGGAAGTCTGGGTTATAAAGCCCATCGTCCCGGTAACGATACCGGTGTGATCTCACCCACAGCTGCATTAAGTTCGTTCCCATACACACCACAGGAATCTATGGCAGCATTACGTGGATTTTATAGCATTAAAAACATCCTTTTAGGACCTGCAGGTTTTTACGATGCCTTTAGTCCAGATCAAAATTACAAAGTAGCCGAAGCGTATCTCGCAATAGATCAAGGACCTATTTTAGTGATGATTGAAAATCATAGAACAGGGCTACTGTGGAACTTATTTATGCGTAATGAACGCGTACAGGCAGGGCTTGAAAAACTCGACTTTAATTATACCGTACCTCAATAATACTCGTATGAAAATCAAACTCACCTTTTTTATAGCACTCATATATTCTGTAAGCACGATGGCTCAGGATAGTTTTGAAGCTGGCATTTATCACAGTGCAGGAGACAGTTTACAATACCGTATTCAGTACCCATTAAATTATGATGAGACTAAAGAATATCCATTAATTCTGTTCTTGCACGGTGCAGGAGAACGTGGTTCAGACAATACAGCTCAATTAACTCATGGCGCAAAATTGTTTGCAACTACCGGTAATCGCAATGCGTTTCCAGCAATTGTAATTTTTCCGCAGTGCCCTGCAAATTCGTATTGGGCAAATGTAGATGTAGATCGCACAAGTTCTCCTATTGGCATCACCTTTCACCCCGAAAAAAAGCCAACACCGCATCTTAAGATGGCAGTAGAATTAGTGGATTCTTTCATTAAAAAAAGTAAAGTAGATACTTCTAGAGTTTATGTTGCCGGACTATCTATGGGTGGTATGGGTACGTATGAAATCGTTCAACGCAACCCAAAAATGTTTGCTGCAGCAATCGCAATTTGTGGTGCAGGAAATACAAGCGAAGTAAATAATTATGCTACTCAAACTCCATTTTGGGTAATTCATGGTGCAGAAGATAATGTGGTAAACCCTGTGTATTCCTTGCAAATGGCGCAGGCACTGCTTGAAGCCGGTGCAAAACCCAGAGTAAAGCTTTATGAACACGCTAATCACAACAGTTGGGATTCGGCATTTGCTGAACCCGATTTTTTACAATGGCTTTTTAGTCACACTAAACAAAACTAAAAATACACGGCAATAAGAATTATGAAAAATACACTCCCTAAATTACTACTCATTTTAGCAATCGCAAGCTTCGGTACTGCATTCTCCCAAAATCAGCAACGCATTCCTGAAGTAGAAGAATTGCTAAAAAAAATGACGCTTGAAGAAAAAATAGGTCAACTTAACTTATTAACTCCGGGTGGCGGGATTGCTACCGGTTCGGTAGTAAGTAAGAATGTTGAAGAAAAAATTAAAGCCGGAAATGTAGGTGGTTTATTCGGCGTTTCAGGACCTGACAAAATAAGACAGGCGCAGGAAATCGCCGTAAAGAAAACGCGTTTGGGAATTCCGCTTTTAATAGGTTCAGACATCATACACGGTTATAAAACTACATTTCCAATTCCGTTAGGTTTATCCAGCAGCTGGGATATGGAATTGATTGAAAAAACAGCTCAGATTGCTGCTAAAGAAGCAACAGCAGACGGTATCAACTGGAATTTCTCTCCTATGGTAGATGTCTCGCGTGATCCACGTTGGGGACGTATTTCTGAAGGAGCCGGTGAAGATCCGTATTTGGGGTCTCAAATTGCAAAAGCTATGGTTCACGGGTACCAGCAAACCGATTTATCTGACGAAGCTACAATGATTTCTACTGTAAAACATTTTGCGTTGTATGGCGCTTCAGAAGCGGGTCGCGAGTACAACACTACCGATATGAGTAGAGTACGTATGTACAATGAATATTTACCTCCTTACAAAGCTGCCCTAGACGCAGGAGCAGAGAGTGTAATGAGTTCATTTAACGATGTTGACGGTATTCCTGCAAGTGGTAACAAATGGCTATTAACTACACTATTGAGAGAACAATGGGGTTTTGATGGTTTTGTAGTTTCAGATTATACTTCAGTAAATGAGATGGTTGCTCACGGTATGGGCGATTTGCAGGCAGTTTCTGCCCTTTCAATAAATGCAGGTCTTGATATGGATATGGTAGGTGAAGGGTTCCTTACTACTCTAAAAAAGTCTGTTGATGAAGGTAACGTTTCCGAAGAAACAATCACACAAGCGTGTCGTCGTATTCTGGTTGCTAAATATAAATTGGGACTGTTTAAAGACCCCTATAAATACTCAGACAGCAAGCGACCCAAACGTGATATACTAACTGCTGAAAACAGGCAATTAGCCAGAGAAGCTGCCAGAAAATCTTTTGTTCTATTGAAAAATGAAAACAACATACTTCCGTTAGCAAAAAATGCAAACATTGCGTTGATAGGTCCTTTAGCTGATAATAAAAATAATATGTTGGGAACATGGGCGCCTACTGGTGACCCGCAACTATCTATTCCTGTTTTACAAGGATTGAAAAATGTAGCCCCAAATGCTAAAATCACCTATGCTAAAGGAGCAAATATTTCTAATGATTCCGCTTTTGCGAAAAAAGTAAATGTATTTGGACCACGTATCGATATTTCAGAACAAACTCCCAATAGCCTTTTAGAAGAAGCTTTGGCAGCAGCTAAAACAGCAGATATTATCGTTGCTGTTGTAGGTGAAGCAACAGAAATGAGCGGGGAAGCAGCAAGCAGATCAGACATTACAATACCTGAAAGTCAAAAAGTCTTAATACGTGCTCTCGCAGAAACAGGCAAGCCTTTGGTTCTTGTTTTGATGAGTGGTCGTCCACTGGTTATTGAAGAAGAATTGGCTTTACCGGTAAGTATTTTACAGGTATGGCATCCCGGTATTGAAGCGGGTAATGCTATTGCAGATTCGCTTTTTGGGGACTATAACCCATCTGGAAAGTTAACCGCTACCTGGCCGCGTAATGTAGGGCAAATCCCTATTTACCACAGTGAGAAAAATACCGGCCGCCCGGCTCCTACTGCAGCCTTTGAGAAGTTTAAGTCTCAATATTTAGATGTACCTAATGCACCGTTGTTACCGTTTGGTTATGGGTTAAGCTACACTACTTTTGCATATAAAAACTTAACTGTAACTAAAAAGGAAATTGCACAGGGCGAACCTGTAGAAATACAGGTAGATGTTACAAACACGGGCGATTATGACGGTACAGAAATCGTACAGGTTTATCTTCATGATGTAGTACGTACTCTCGCTCCACCTAAGCGAACACTTAAAGGGTTTAAAAATGTATTTTTAAAGAAAGGCGAAACAAAAACAGTTACCCTAACTTTAGAAGCAGATGATCTTAAATTCTATAACGGCGCGCTTGATTTTGTTGCAGAAGCCGGGGAATTTGAAATTTTTGTAGGAGGCGACAGCAATGCTTCATTAAAAGAAACGTTTACATTGAACTAAACTAAATTACAATTAGATGAAACGCCAGATCAGTATTCTTTTTTTATTCCTGGTTACAGGAATACTTACACAAGCACAAGAACACTATGTAGGTCAGATATATGCTGATCTGGTTAAGTCTACACATACCTATTCTGATTCTTTAAAATTAGATTTTTATACCGCTAAAGAGAATGAGAAAGATGCAGCCAGACCCTTAATTGTTTTAGTTCACGGTGGTGGTTTTTCTGGTGGTCAACGTGACAATCCTTTAGAAGTTAAATTTGCTCAAACAATGGCAGCAAAAGGCTATGCAGTAGCTTCTATAAGTTATACGCTTACACGAAAAGGCAAAGCAACAGGTTTTGGTTGTGCGTGTCCTGCTTCAGAAAAAATGGAAACTTTTAAGCAAACAACTGCAGATATTCTAAAGGCTATTTCCTATTTAAAAACAAATACAGAATTTAGTTTTGATACTCAAAAAATCATTCTTGCAGGAAGCAGCGCTGGTGCTGAAGGTATTTTAAATACCGCCTATATGGCAAACCATCCTGAATTTAAAAGTCTTGGAGACTTCCCCAGGATAGCAGCAGTTGTGTCTCTTGCCGGGGCTGTGGTTGATGCGCGATATATTACAAAATACAATGCTGTTCCCGGAATATTCATTCACGGAGACGCAGATAACTTAGTCCCGTATAACAGTCAACCCCACCATTTTTGCAGCGCAGAAACCCCGGGATTTTTACCTTTAGATGGTGATGCTTTTATCGCAGAACGTCTTAAACATCTAGATGCTTCCTACAGTCTACTCACAGCAGAAGGCGGAAATCACGACTGGGCAAATCTGGGTTATGCTTTTACAAATGAAATTGCACAGTTTTTAAATGATGTAATTATTAAAGGCGAAAAGATTCAGAATACAGAAACTATTACCCAAAAATAAACACGTTGATCGTTAACGCAGGGATCACCCAAAACCTAAACCAAGCGAACTAGATATTTATATCTTTCAACCTTTATTAAATCTCTAAAATGAAAAACTGTCTTACTCCATTAATTCTTCTTTTGTGCCTCACAGCATTAAATGCTCAGGAAATTAGTTTAATGACCTATAACATTAGATTGAGCACAGAATCTGATGGCGATGATGCCTGGAGTCAGCGGAAAGAGTTTTTAACCAATCAGGTGTTATTTTATGCTCCAGACGTAATGGGCGTTCAAGAAGCTTTGCCTGAGCAGATGGATTATTTAGATCATAATCTTACGGGATACAAGCATATAGGTGTGGGGCGTGAAGGAGAGAATCAAGGCGAATTTTCAGCACTGTTTTACAATGCTGGTAAATTAGATGTTCTTAAAAGTGATACGTTCTGGCTTTCTGAAACTCCCGAAAAAATCTCAACCGGCTGGGATGCTGCTTTGCCGCGCATTTGCACCTATGCTTTATTTAAAGACAAAACTACTCAGGAAGAATTCTATGTATTTAATACGCATTTTGACCATGTAGGTGTTGAAGCTCGTAAAGAAGCAGCTGCATTAATTCTGCAAAAAATGACCGAATTAAATACCGAAAATGCAGCGGTTTTTCTAACCGGAGATCTAAATCTTGAACCAGATAGTGATCCTATCGCGGTTTTAAAAACCAAATTATTTGACACAAATGAACTGACTCCCAGAGGAGCTTTTGGACCATCGGGTACATATAATGGTTTTAAATTTGATGAGCCGGTTACCCGACGTATAGATTATATTTTTCAGGGAAAAAGCAATACGTCTCAGGTTCTAAAGCACGCTGTTTTAAGCGATTCTAAAGATTTGCATTATGCCTCAGATCATTTACCGGTTTACGTATTGATCAAATTGCAATCTTAAAATTTAGGTTTGTTGATCAAAATTCAAAAAACTAATACTATTTTTGTTTTCTTACTAAGAAATAACTGCAGTTTTGAAGCTGCCTCTTTATAACGATGTTGTGTTGTTTCCAAAGAGATTTGGAAACTGGTTTTGTAGTGAAACCTTTGAGAAGCTTTACCTTAAACGGTGAGGCTTTTTTGTTTTAACTCGTGGCTATCCTTAAAAAACAACCCCCACTTTTCAAACAATTCTGTAACTTTCAGGCTGTTCTCTAATTTTCAAGAATATTCTATGTTTAAATTCTATTTAGGCACCCTTCTGGTTGCCCTTATGTGCTTCAGCAATCCTACTGTTTCTGCTCAAACCAGCGCTCTTTCCGTAGAAAAAATAATGAAAGATCCTAAATGGATGGGTAACTTTCCTGAAAATGTACAGTGGGGAACGCAAAGCAACACCATCTATTTTGATTACAATCCTGACGGCAATACAAGCGATAGTCTCTATAAAATAGAAGTTAACAAACTTGATAAAATTCAAAAAGTGTCGCTCGCTGAGCGCAAAGCGATGATTAGCTCGTATGGCAGTTTTAATAATTCAAAAACTAAAAAACTATACACTAAAGACAATGCCCTCTACCTCTATGATGTAGCGAAAAATGAATCTAGTTTAATAGTAGATCTGGGGGCACGATTGGGCGATGCTACTTTTCTTTCAGATGAAAATAAAATCGCTTTTACGTTTGAAAACAATGCCTATGTTTTTAATACTGCAAAAGGAAGTCTAGAAAAACTTACCAATTTTAAAGAAGGAAAAGCAACAGATGATAAGGATAAAAAGTTATCTGATAAAAATAAATGGTTAAAAGAAGAAAACCTAGGCCTGTTGCAGATCGTAAGAGAGCGCGAAGAACAGGACTCTCTTTCTAAAGCCTACCGCGAGATGACAGCAGACCCAGAACCGTTTGTCTTTTACTCGGGCGAACAATCTATTAACAGTTTACAGGTTGCTCCTAACGCAAATTTTGTAACTATTGTATTGACAAAGCGCGATCGTGGAGAAAGCACTAATGTACCTAATTATGTAGATGCGTCAGGTTATACCGAAGATTTACGTACACGCAGCAAAGTAGGCGATGATAATACCGAATCTTCTTTAGCAATTTATAACCGTAAAAAAGATACGGTATATCGTGTAGACCCTTCAAAATTAACGGGAATTACAGATTTACCTGATTATGTTTCTGATTACCCAGATAAAGAGTGGGAGGCTAAAGAACGTGAAGTTATTGTATCGCAAGCTATCTTTTCTAACGACGGAAGCAAAGCCATTGTAAATGTGCGTTCTAAAGATAATAAAGACCGCTGGATTGCCCTTATAAACCTTGAAGATGGCAGTCTTAAAACCTTAGATCGCCAGCGCGACGAGGCCTGGATTGCCGGCCCGGGAATTGGCTGGTCTTTTGGTGGCGGTACTTTAGGCTGGTTGCCAGATAATAAACATATTTATTTTCAGTCTGAAGAAAGTGGGTACTCACACCTGTATCTGCTTGATGTAAATAGCGGTAAGAAAAAAGCCCTCACACAAGGGGAATATGAGGTTTTTGATCCGTTTTTATCTAATGATAAAAAGTCGTGGTTTTTAACCACATCGGAAGTAAATGCGGGTGAGCGTCACTTTTATAAAATGCCGGTGATGGGCGGTACTATGAGGCAGCTTACTACGCTTCCCGGCAACAATGAAGTTGCACTATCTCCAGACGAGAAGTATATGGCGATACGTAATTCATACAGTAACAAACCCTGGGAACTCTATTTTAAGAAAACCTCAGCTTCAGAAACCGCTAAGCAACTTACCAGCGGCCAGTCTGATGCCTTTAAAAGTTACCCGTGGCGCATACCAGAAAACATACAATTTAAAGCTGCAGATGGTGCTATGGTACCTGCACGCCTGTATGTTCCTGAAACTTCAGTAAAAAATGGTGCTGCGGTAGTATTTGTACACGGCGCAGGCTATTTGCAAAATGCACATAAGTGGTGGTCTAGCTATTTTAGAGAATACATGTTTAACAATATGTTGACCGACCTGGGCTATACCGTTATTGATATTGATTACCGTGCCAGTGCCGGTTATGGTCGCGATTGGAGAACAGGAATTTATCGCCATATGGGCGGAAAAGATCTTTCTGACCAGGTAGATGGTGTACAATATCTCATCAAAAATTACGGTATAAATCCTGAAAAAGTAGGTATTTACGGCGGAAGCTATGGCGGTTTTATAACATTAATGGCACTTTTTAACGAGCCGGAAACATTTAAAGCCGGTGCTGCTTTGCGCTCTGTTACAGACTGGGCACATTACAACCACGGCTATACGGCAAATATTTTAAACGAACCTACTCAAGACCCAATAGCCTATAAGCGCTCTTCTCCTATTTATTTTGCCGAAGGCTTACAGGGAGATTTACTAATAGAGCATGGTATGGTAGATACTAACGTTCATTTTCAGGATGTGGTGCGGTTAACACAACGCTTAATCGAGCTGGAAAAAAACAACTGGGAACTAGCAGTTTACCCGGTAGAAAGTCACGGGTTTATAGAACCCAGCAGCTGGACAGATGAGTATAAACGTATTCTAAAGTTGTTTAATAAAAGTTTACTTGGAAAGTAAATTAAGAGAATTAAAAGAATACCACATTTTATAAATTACATATCAATCTTACGGTAGCGCACCTCAACAAATACATACATGGAATAAACGATAAAGCCTATGGCGATCAACCCTAAAATAAGGTCGCCAAAGGCATATTGCATAAATGAAAATGCAGCTTCTTTATTTGCGCTCGTAATATCGCGGGTGGTATATGCTGAGTCCAGTAAAAGTAATGCAGCTATACTTACTGTAAAACCGCGAGAGGCATACCCTATAGTACCAAAACTCATCACCGCTCTTTGAAGTTTAGGGCGTATGGCATCTATATTTATAGTCTTTTTAAAAATACCCGAAAAAGCGATATAAAACTCATTTAAAGCACCTCCCATCATCCCTAAAGCCGCTCCTACAACACAAATTCTCCCAAAATCTGTATGAATAAATTTTTGAAAATCTGTGGTTGTTAAATAGCTTGTTCCGTCTGGGTTGAATACCACTTGCAACGCGCTGACAGCTAAAAACGCATAGACTAGACCACCAAAACAAAATCCGATACGCTGGCCTAAACCTATAATACTCGTACCATAGTCCTCATTATCAACAATGGTTTCATAAACCCGCCAGAAGACATACCCAAAAAGTGCAACTGCCCACAAGATAAGCAAGGCGTTTCCAAATTCCTGTTTAGCTAAAACATCCATAAGGGTAAAGCTGCCTGCTTTAAAACCGCCCAGGCCAAAAGCTTCCATAGCAGTTATAACCCCAATTGCTAAAAAGAGAATTGCCTTTGCAAAAAGCCCCGAACGGGCATAAATATTTTTCTTAGAATTCAAAAAGTTGGGTAAACAATTAAACAGGTTGAAAATAAAATATTTTACTGCATTAAGGTAAAGCGTAAAATGTACTTAAATAAATTGATTCAATAAAACAAAAGCTCAATTTCTAAAATTGAAGTACAACTCCTATTTGATCTCCGCTGAAGGTAAGATTCCATTCAAAATTTGATTCTTTAGCAGCAAGATCAGGGTTGTATTTTTGCTCATATTTTCTATCAAGATACTTATCTATTGCTTCTACAATAAATGCACTCATCGCCCAACTTAAAGCCACATCACTTGCCCAATGTGCTTCTTCGTAAATTCGGCTTAAGCCCGGTATTAAACCTACACCTATAATACCTCCTTTAATCCACTTATTGTCAAATTGCTTTGCAATAGAGTAGGTTGTTGTAAACGTAAGAACGGCATGACCAGAAGGAAAAGAACGGTATGAAGAACTACCGCCAAAAGGTTTAAAATGGTGATTTCCGAAACCGGCTCCCGGTCGTGCCCTTCCTACCAGTGATTTACTTATTTGTTGTACAACTCCCGCGGCAGTTGCTGAGGCTATCATTAAAACTCCGGTACGTCTTAATTTCTCATTTTTAGTAAATAAACCCGTGAGGTAAACCGCTCCCGTAATTCCATAATTATTCTGGGGTGCTCCAGAATAATAGCCAAAATCTAAAAGAAGAGGCGGCACATCATCTTTATGAGAAACGAGTGTTTTGCGTATCTCATCATCTAGTAAAAAAAGACCTGTAGTTCCTGCAGCAACACCTCCAAACCTTAGAAAATCATCACTCTGCCAATGCAACGGCCTTGAATACGCAAAACCTACACCTCCTACGACATTACCCATATCATAGGTAAAATCATTCCATAATGTATTTTTTTTATCGGTGTTAAAGGCAACAAAAAGGCTATCCTGAGCAAATGCAGGAGCTACCTTTAGTAGCAAAATAAGTAACAGGGAAAGCGTAATTTTTGGCATAGCAGCACTCGTCTTATTTAATAAAATGATTAGGATGAAAGGTTACTTTAAAACTTTCAGCCCATATAGTCTGCTAAATGCAATTTAGATTACAATTAATGCCAGGAAAATATAAAATTAAAGCTGTGATTAAGAATTCTTTTTCAGTAGTACTTCAATTTTTGAAAGTTCGTCATCAGAAAATTCAAGATTAGATAACGCATCTATATTGTTCTGAAGCTGCTCAACTTTACTCACCCCAACTAATACCGAAGTCACCCTGTGATCTTTTAGCAACCAGCTAATGGCCATTTGCGCAAGACTTTGGCCACGCTCTTTTGCAAGCGTATTTAATTGCTTAACCGTATTTATGAGATCTTCTGTAATTCGGTCCTCAGAGAGATACATAGAATTAGCCGCGCGTGAATCTTTTGGGATTCCGTTGAGGTATTTATCTGTTAATAATCCTTGCTGTAAAGGTGAAAAAACCACACTTCCCAGACCGGTCTCATCTAACGCATCTAGCAAACCATCTTCAACCCAACGGTCTAACATATTGTATCTGGGCTGATGCACGAGAAAAGGTGTTCCCAGCTGCTTTAAAATCGCTGCCGCTTCACGCGTACGTGCTGCACCATAATTAGAAATACCTACATAAAGGGCTTTTCCAGATCGTACAATCTGATCTAGCGCACCCATGGTTTCTTCAAGCGGTGTCTCTAAATCTGGACGGTGATGGTAAAATATATCTACGTACTCTAAGCCCATACGCTTTAATGATTGATCGCAACTGGAGATTAAATATTTTCGCGAACCAAAATCTCCATAAGGTCCGGGCCACATATCATAACCAGCTTTTGATGAAATGATAAGTTCATCCCGATACGGTTTAAAATCTTCTTTAAAAATCTGACCAAAATTAGTCTCTGCAGAACCATACGGCGGACCATAATTATTAGCGAGATCAAAATGCGTAATCCCTTTATCAAATGCGGTTCTTAAAATTGATCTTCCGTTTGTGAAATCTGCTGAATTACCAAAGTTATGCCACAATCCCAGAGAAATCATAGGCAACTTAATTCCGCTCCTTCCACAACGGCGATAGCGCATAGTTTCATAGCGATTGTCTGCAGCCAAATATTTAGAAGTCACATTCATAGCGGTTGAGTTTAAAGGAAAGTTATTGTAAAAATAAGCTAATTAGAACACCTGGTTGAACAATAAAAGTCGTTTCAAAATTAGATTTTACATAGGCTAATCTGTTAATTATATATTAAAATAACAAATCAAACAACTGACTATCAAATTAATGAGTAAATGTAATAATTATCTATTTAAATTAAGTCTAAATAAGTTTTGATGTTTACAAAATCACAAATACATTTGCCTTTCAAAATTATATTAATTTAATCTAAATAACAATGCGTAACTTTATAGGTATTTTTCTCTTTACGCTAATCACTATTCAGGCCTCAGCTCAAACTGCGCAATTAAAGGGCTTAGTTCAAAATTCAGCAGCTCAACCTTTAGAAGGAGCAACTATTGATGTAGGAAGAACTAATCTAGGGACTACAACAGATTTTAATGGAAATTTTTTACTTGATCAAATCCCAGCGGGTAATTACCGTATTACAATTTCTTACATAGGTTTTAAAACAAAATACTTAAATCTCACACTTGCCGATGGAGAAACTAAAAAACTTGGTGTACTAACGTTGCAAGAAAA
The DNA here is from genome assembly GCF_052119605.1 of Leeuwenhoekiella sp. W20_SRS_FM14. Classification (NCBI taxonomy): domain Bacteria; kingdom Pseudomonadati; phylum Bacteroidota; class Flavobacteriia; order Flavobacteriales; family Flavobacteriaceae; genus Leeuwenhoekiella; species Leeuwenhoekiella sp. W20_SRS_FM14. Next base: position 44,112 of record NZ_JBGQOK010000010.1, read on the forward strand.
TCAGGAACAACTTGCAGCGGTAAGTATTAATGGCATAAAACACAATAAGTTTAATAGAGCGATGAGTATGAGTGTTTCTAAGATGCCTCTTGCTGATATCGAAAATCCTCAGGTCTATACGAGTATAACTTCAGCTTTATTAAAAGAGCAGGTCATTACTAACTTTGATGATGCGCTTAAAAATGCTCCTGGTATAGATAAGCTTTGGGAATCTACGGGTCGCGGCAGCGATGGTGCCGGCTATTTTTCGCTGCGAGGTTTTGCAACACAACCTAATCTCGTAAATAGTCTTCCTGCACTAACTAACGGAAGTCCTGACCCTGCAAATATTGAACATATAGATGTGATTAAAGGTCCTTCAGGAACACTATATGGTAGCAGTTTAGTTTCTTATGGTGGACTTATAAATATTACTACTAAAAAACCGTTTTTCGGTTTTGGGGGTACATTGTCATATACCGCCGGTAGTTATGGTCTTAATAGAGTTACTGCAGATGTGAACACTTTATTAAGTCAGGACAAAGACATCGCCTTACGCGTAAATACCGCTTATCACACTCAAAACAGTTATCAAGATGCAGGTTTTAAGAAGTCTTTTTTCTTTGCTCCCTCATTAGCTTACCGTGTAAATGACCGCCTCTCATTTACTCTAAATACTGAATTTTATAATGGAAAAAGCACCAACCAAACTATGCTTTTTCTTGACCGTGCTGCACCCCTTCGTGTGCATACTATTGAAGAGCTTGGTTATGATATCAACCGCTCCTATACCGGTAATGACTTGTATATAGAAACCCCAACATATAGTCTTCAGGCACAGATGAATTATAAATTAGATGATAACTGGACCTCTCAGACTGCTTTCTCGAGTTCGTCGTCAAAATCTGATGGCTATTACTCCTATTTATATGAAGGCACACAATATACCACACTCGATGAAGGGATTAGTCTTTCCCGTTATATCAGCAAGCAGAATTCAGAAACAAATGCTACAGACCTACAGCAAAATTTTATAGGAGATTTTAAAATAGGCTCGGTACGCAATAGGCTGGTCGTGGGGCTTGATTATTATAAAAACACCATAACTAACAACAGTTCTCCCTACGTGGCAAATGGTATGATTTATATAGGCGACAACCTTCAGGAGTTTAATGAAGAAGTACTTGGAAATACAGATCCTGCTAATTTTACAGATGATTCTGGTATATTAACCCAGGCGGGCACTAATGCTTTATTAGAAAACTCAGCTATAAATCCATCAAAGTCTGAACAGGAAATCTTTAGCGCATACGCTTCAGATGTCATAAATATTCTTCCAGAACTTTCTGCGATGTTAAGTTTACGTGTTGATCGCTTTAGCAATAACAATCACGCACAAACGGCACTGTCTCCAAAATTTGGTTTAGTATATCAACCCATTTTAGATAAGGTATCTATTTTTGCAAATTACATGAACGGTTTCAGTAATACGGCACCTGTAGAAGAACTTGCAGCTGGTATTACCACATTAAGAACTCTTGATCCCGAGCAGGCAAACCAGTTTGAAGTAGGTACAAAATTCAATCTTTATAAAAACAGAATTAGCGCCACATTAAGCTATTACGACATACAGGTAAAAGACAAAACACTGCGCGTAGATGTTGATGCCAATAATTATTTCTTTACCCAAAACGGAACTCAAGAAAGTAAAGGTTTTGAAGCCAGTCTAATAGCAAATCCCATAGATGGCTTAAATCTTGTAGCCGGGTATAGTTATAACGACAGTAAGCTTGTAGAAGGAGATGCAGATTTTAAAGGCCTAAGACCAGAAAGTGCAGGGCCTGAAAATCTTATGAATCTTTGGGCAAGTTACCAATTAACAGCCGGTAAATTAGAAGGATTAGGTTTTGGTTTTGGTGGAAACTATGCAAGCGAGAACAAAATCTTCAACCGAAATTTAGGAGGCACCTTTACACTTCCTGAATATACCATTTTGAATTCATCAATCTTCTACGGAACTTCTGATTACCGCATTTCACTAAAGCTAGACAATATTACCAATAAATCGTATTACAAAGGCTGGTCAACAATTAGTCCTCAAAACAAGCGCTCTTTGCTCGCCAATTTTACCTATAACTTTTAAAATTTAAAGATGAAAAAATTAATCCTACTTTTTACGATTGTGCTTTTAAGCAATTCAAACACTGCATTTGCACACTATTTATGGTTAGAAACCAGTGCTAAAGGAAACCTGAACGAATCTCAGGAGGTGCAGGTTTTCTTTGGGGAATATGCCTACGGTGTTGTTGAAGAAGTACAGGGTGAAGCATTTAAAGGTGTACGTGATTTTAAACTTTGGCTGGTTGACCCTTCCGGAAAAAAACACCTCCTTAAAACAACAGCAAATACAGATCACTATTCTGCCGAATTTACACCTAAAGTTGACGGTGTTTATCTCGTGTATCTTGAAAATCAAAATATAGATGTCCTGGATTATACACAATATGACTTCGGAATATTTAAACCGGTTTATAAAACATTCAAACAAGTAAATGTAAATTCTGAAGAATCTGTTAATCCTGCACTTTTTACTGAAGGTCTCGTAATTAAAGAACTGCAAAACGAATCTAACGAAGTTAAATTACAGGTTTTATACAATGGCTCTCCTTTAAACAAAGCAGAAGCTACAGTATCTATGCTTGATTTATGGACAAAAAAAATTACCACAGACGAAAACGGCATCATAAGCTATGCAAAACCGTTTAGCACAAAATATATCGTTGAAGTAACTCATAATGAAAAAACACCCGGAGCCTTTAAAGGGGTAGATTATCAATTTATTTGGCATTGTGCCACTTATACCAGCTTACCTTAATGCTAGTTATCGCCTGCTCCTTGCTAATGGTTGGTTTTTACCTGATGTATACTACATCGCGTAAGAACCAACCTAAAAATGCTACCATAGAAAAAACTAAAACCCCAAAGAATAGATGGGTTCTCAATTCTTTCGGACTGTACCTACTATGTATAGGTTATGGTATTTTTATGAATGAATTGGGCATTGGTTCAGGTTTTTTTACGGCCAGCATCACCTTGATGACTTTTAGCTGCCTCCTATTAATTCTAGCTCCTTTAAATCTTTTTAAAACTAAATAATAGTGCCGGCAAACTCAAAATATTTAACGACTTCCCGGGCACAACGCCTCCTACGCCTACTTACAGGATTTGTAGGTGGCTATGCAATAACAACATTAGTACATTTACTAGCTGCATCATATGTATCAAAAAGCATAGCTCTAGTAACATTTACTTTTAGCGGCTTTATTCTTTGGGCGGTTTTATTTATAACTGCATACATTCCGAAGAAAACCTGGCATGCCCTTGTAATTTATACCGGTATTTCGGTGATTTTGGGGATGCTTTTATTTTGTGTACCAGCTAATCAACCCACACTATAATAACTATGGGAAATCGACTTTACAATCTGTTTTTTAGTTTACATACGGTAAGTGGTATCGTGATTAGCGTGGCATTATATATCATTTTTTTTGCAGGTTCTTTTTCATTTTTTAGAGATGACATCATTGCCTGGGAACGCAATCAAAATGCGTTAACAAATGATAACTTACCTGCTCAGATAGATCCTATACTAGACAGTCTCAATTCACGTTACAACCTAAATAGCAGAGATATAACTCTTAAGACGTATTATGCAGAAAGACGTGTTAGTGTAAATCTGACTGCTCAAAAAGACACCTTATTAAAAAAACCGGATGCCGGAGCACATTTTTTTTATTTAGATCCGCTAGAGTTTACTGAGCAAACCTATACAGAATCCTACACGCTGGGCGAGTTTTTATACAGACTTCATTTTCTAACCCAGTTTTTTTATCCGGTAGGTTATTATGTTTCCGGCTTTGTTGCTTTCTTTTTTCTAATTGCGATACTTACAGGATTGCTTATTCACTGGAAAAAAATAATAAGCAACTTCTATACATTCCGCCCGTGGGCGAAATTAAAAACTTTATGGACCGATGCGCATACCGCACTGGGTTTTATAGGACTTCCTTTTCAATTTGTACTTGCTGTAACCGGAGCCTTTTTTATGCTTAAAATTTTACTGCTTTCTCCTGCAGCGATTACCCTATATGGTGGTGATGAACAAAAAATATATGAAGAGCTGGAGTACAACACACCCTCATTTGAGTTTGCAAATCAAAAATTAGCACGCAAACCAGAACTCGATTTAGTTTTAAAAAATACCAGAACAGATTGGCCAGACTTTAATATAAACGAGTTAATCATAAATAATTACGGCGACGCTAATATGTATGTCACTGTTAAGGGACAGCAGGATTATAGTGCAAAATTTAATGCTCCCGGACAATTACAATATTGTGTAGCTACTGGCGAAACAACGATTATAAAAAACCCATACGCTAATGCCTCATATCTTGACAGCGTAAAAAATGTAATGTATCGGTTACATTTTGGAGATTATGGAGGATACTTACTACACATCATTTCATTTTTATTAGGCATCATTACCTGTGTAGTTATAATCTCTGGTGTGATGATTTGGTTGCTGGCAAGAGACAAGAAGAATGCTCCCATAAAAAAGCGAACGTTTTACAGGCGAGTCGCTCTGGTTTACCTCGCAATTTGTTTAAGTATGTATCCTGTAACTGCGGTTAGCTTTGTCGTAGTCAAATTTGCATACCCATATAATGAGACGTCGTTATACTGGTTTTATTTAGGAATCTGGGCTTTGGCAAGTTTGTATTTAATACTTAGAAAAAACAGAACTTATTGTATAAAATTCAGTTTGTTATGGGGAAGTATCTTTGGTTTTTTGATACCTATAGCTAACTATATTATGACCGGTACCGGAATCTGGAAAAATTTTGCGGCGGCTAATTATCAAATTGCATTTGTAGATCTATTCTGGATCATTTTAGCAACCTGTACTCTATTTGCTTTTTTTAAAATAAAGCAATCTAATAGTTAATAGTTAAACCCAAATCTACCATCTGTTATTTGCACAGTACTCGATCCTTGTGCTGTAAAAGAGAATGTGCCTCCTACAGATCTTGCATCTCTATTATGTGAAGTTATGGTTAGTGTTCCGCTTTGAACTATTGGGTTTGTATTTGAAGATTGATACGAAGCCTGATAAGGACTCGTAACTGAAAAATCTGTTAATGGATAGGTACCCGGTTCAACATTTTTCGGGAAAACTAATCGTACTATAACAGTATTTTGATTACCAGACCCTAATATAGCTGTTGAACCAGCTGATGCATTAACACTTATAGGATTAAATGTATTTCCGTTTATTCTACAGTAAAAAGAAGTTGCAACTACCGGAATTTCTTCGGGAACCGGTGGTTTTTTATAAAAAGGAACTTCATAAAAATAGCCTTTAGTAAAATACACATCACTGCTATCTACCTGTGATCGCGCCCTAAATCTAAAAGATCCCGTATACGTACTATCTTCTATTCGCTCAACTACGATTGAGCCTTCACCATCAATTAGCGTCGAAAACTCTTTCCCGGAGGCCGAAATATACGTTGCGTAAGTAGGATTATCAGGCTCTATATTAAAAACACCTTCACCATAAAAAGGTAGCGTAAGGCTTACCTGCTCTTCATTTAATATACCCGATAAGCGAATTACCGGTACCGAATTGCCGGGAACAGTAACCTCAAAATTATCTTCATCAACAACTTCTGCCCTAGATATATTAGCTTTAAAAAAAACCGTGTCACGTATCGCTTGAAAAGCCGGTGTGTTGAAGCTCACATCGTCTGTACAGGAAATAATAGAAAGCAGACCTAAAAAAGCAGCAAGGTTCTTCAACATAACACGTTAAGTATAAGGAATCAAATTTAAGATATTATAGATTAAAAACGTATTGACAGCCAGAAAATTGTAGTATATTTGCGCCCTCATTTAGAGAAACTATTTTTAAGCCTGTGTTTAATTATAGTATTCAACAAATTATAATCGAGGTCGGGTACCTCAAAAATTAATTTTTATGCCAGTAAAAATCAGATTACAAAGACACGGTAAAAAAGGAAAACCTTTTTATTGGGTAGTAGCCGCAGATACGCGCGCTAAACGTGATGGTAAATTCTTAGAAAAACTAGGAACTTACAATCCAAACACAAATCCTGCGACTATTGATTTAGACGTAGATTCATCAGTAAAATGGTTGCAAAACGGGGCTCAGCCTACAGAAACTGCAAAACGTTTACTTTCTTACAAAGGTGTTTTATTGAAAAATCATTTAGCCGGTGGTGTACGTAAAGGTGCGCTTACTGAGGAGCAAATGGAAGAAAAATTCAATGCTTGGTTAGAAGAAAAATCTTCTAAAGTAGAGTCTAAAAAAGACAATCTATCTAAAGAACAGGAAAAGGCAAAGAAAGAGGCTTTAGCTGCTGAAAAAGCTGCAAACGAAGCTCGTATTGCTGCTGCTCAACCTGAAGAAGTAGCTGAAGAGGCTGCTCCTGAGGCAGAAGCTGCAACTGAAGAAGCTCCTGCGACTGAAGAAAACAACGAAGAAGCTAAATAAAAAAACTCACGATGCGCAAAGAAGAATGTTTCTATCTGGGCAAAATCGTGCGGAAATTTAGTTTTAAGGGCGAGTTACTAGCTAAGCTAGATACCGATGAGCCTGAAATGTATGAAAATCTGGAATCAGTATTTGTCGATTTTAACGGCAATCTGGTTCCATTTTTTATTCATTCTTGCCAGCTGCATAAATCTACATTACTTCGTATTGATTTTGAAGACGTAAACACAGAAGAAGATGCAGAAGATCTAATTAATGCAGAACTTTTTTTACCGCTTTCAATGTTACCTCAACTTGAAGGCACACAGTTTTATTACCACGAGATTATAGGTTTTACGGTAAAAGATATTTCTTTTGGGGAAGTGGGCACCATAACCGGTGTAAACGATAATACCTCTCAGGCCCTTTTTGAAATTGATCATAAAGGCAAAGAAGTCTTGATTCCTATTAATGATGACTTTATCAAAGAAGTAGATCGCAGTACAAAAATCATTACAATTGATGCGCCAGAAGGCTTGATTGATATTTACATCTAGCCTCTAATTATTTTCTAAGTGTCAAAGCCTTTTAAATTTAAAGAGTTTACAATAGCTCAGGATCAATGTGCCATGAAAATAGGTACAGATGGCGTTTTGCTGGGTGCCTGGGCACCGGTAACTCATTTTCCAGATGCTATACTTGATATAGGCACCGGTACCGGCATTATTGCTTTAATGCTTGCTCAGCGCTCTGACGCCGAGCTTATAGATGCCTTAGAGCTTGATGATGCTGCATACGAGCAAGCCGTGTCTAATTTTGAAAATGCGCCCTGGGGAGATCGCCTTTTTTGTTATCACGCACATTTATATGAGTTCGCAACAGAAATTGAAGATAAATACGATCTAATTGTATGTAACCCTCCCTATTTTGAAGGAAATGCCCCCCTTACCGAACAAAAAAACTCAGCTCGGGAGCAAGCACGTTTTGAAGACGCAATGCCTTTTGATTTACTGGTTGCTTCTGCCCGTCACTTATTAAACACAAACGGTATTTTTTGTGTAATAATTCCCAACGCACGTGAAGAAGAATTTTTAAGCCTTGCTTCAAAAACAGGTTTATATCCTTCAAAAATCACGCGTGTAAAAGGTACTGCTGCAGCAACATCTCCCAAGCGTTCTTTAATAGCTTTTACCACTCAAGAAACTAAACCGGAAGAAGACACGCTAATTATTGAGATTGAAAGACATGTCTACACGTCTCAATACATAGATCTTGTCAAAGATTTCTACCTCAAAATGTAGCGCTCATTTGAGCATTTTAATCTAAAAAATTGTAATATTAGTTATAGATTTTTTGTCATTTTCTACAAAAACAAAGAGTATAACCGCTATTAATTCAATCATTTTAAATTTAAAATATTTAAAATGAAAATATTACAATTATGAAACCAGATCTTTTTGAGTCTCCAGATTACTACAATTTAGATGACCTGCTAACTGAAGAACAAAAACTTGTACGCACAGCAGCAAGGGATTGGGTGAAGCGCGATGTATCGCCCATAATTGAAGAGGCGGCACAAAAGGCTGAATTCCCAAAACAAATAATAAAAGGCCTTGCAGATATTGGGGCTTTTGGCCCCTACATTCCTGAAGAATATGGCGGCGCAGGACTAGATCAAATTTCGTACGGACTTATTATGCAGGAAATAGAACGCGGTGACAGCGGGGTTCGCTCTACGGCTTCTGTACAATCATCGCTGGTTATGTATCCCATTTTTAAATTTGGGAATGAAGAACAGCGTCAAAAATACCTTCCGAAGTTAGCCAGTGGCGAATATATGGGATGTTTTGGCCTTACGGAGCCCGATCACGGCTCTAACCCTGGCGGTATGGTGACTAACTTTAAAGACAAAGGGGATCACTATTTATTAAATGGTGCAAAAATGTGGATATCCAATTCCCCTTTTGCAGACATCGCTGTAGTCTGGGCAAAAAGCGAAGAAGGACGTATTTACGGTCTTATCGTAGAACGCGGAATGGAAGGGTTTTCAACTCCAGAAACACATAATAAATGGTCGTTGCGCGCTAGCGCAACAGGCGAACTGATATTTGACAATGTAAAAGTGCCTAAAGAAAATCTACTACCCAATAAATCTGGGTTGGGTGCACCGCTTATGTGCTTAGATTCGGCTCGCTTTGGAATTGCCTGGGGGGTCATTGGCGCAGCTATGGATTGTTATGATACTGCACTGCGCTATGCAAAAGAACGTCATCAATTTGGAAAGCCTATTGGTTCTTTTCAACTTCAGCAGAAAAAACTCGCAGAAATGATTACTGAAATTACAAAAGCTCAATTACTGGCGTGGCGTTTAGGAACATTGCGCAATGAAGGCAAAGCTACTTCTGCGCAAATCTCTATGGCAAAAAGAAACAATGTCGATATGGCTCTTAAAATTGCACGTGATGCACGCCAGATTTTAGGAGGCATGGGTATCTCGGGAGAGTATAGTATTATGAGACATATGATGAATTTAGAGAGCGTGGTAACCTATGAGGGTACACACGACATTCATTTACTTATAACCGGTATGGATATCACGGGTTTAAATGCATTTAAATAATAGTACTATAAATAATATCAAGGTTTAAATTAAGCTATAGTCTTAATAGTTTACTAGTTTTGCGAGAAAATACAGAGTATGATTGAGGATGTGAATAAGGCGATCGCCCCGTATCAAGACCAGTTATTAAATCACCGTTTGTATAAAAATTTACGTACTCCGGCAGATTTAAAAGCTTTTATGCAACATCACGTTTTTGCTGTCTGGGATTTTATGTCATTACTAAAAGCCCTTCAGTTTGATTTAACTAAGGTTTCTACACCCTGGTATCCTTTAGGAAATCCTGAAATACGCTATCTAATTAATGAGATAGTTTTAGCTGAAGAAACAGATTTAAATCCTGATGGAAAACGTCAAAGTCATTTTGAAATGTACCTTGACGCGATGGCAAAGTCAGAAGCTTCCACCGAAAAAATAAATTCTTTTTTAAGTCATATCACCCACGGCACAGATATTTTTTTGGTAATAGCAGTGAGTGAAATCCCAGAAACTGTAAAAGAATTTCTACGATTTACATTTGAAACTATTTCTGAAGGTAAAGCACATAAGATTGCAGCTGCTTTTACCTTTGGCAGAGAAGATCTTATACCCAGTATGTTTACAAAAATAATTGAAAACATACAGCAAAATTTCCCTATGGAAGATCTTACTCTGTTTAAATATTACTTTGACCGTCACATCGAGTTAGATGGTGATGAGCACGGGCCTATGGCCTTACAAATGGTTTCAGAATTATGCGGAGATGACCCTGTAAAATGGGAAGAAGTAAAACAAACTGCTGTAACTGCTCTTAAAAAACGTTGCGTGCTTTGGAATGGAATTGATCAGGAAATAGTTTCTAAAATCACAGCATAAAGAAGCATAGTGTATCTTTAGTTAAAAGATAATCTATGTCATTTATCTCCAGATTCGATAAGGCTTTTAAAAATGCTCCTGTCGTAACTTTTGACGACTCCAGTAAATTTATTCTATTTAGTGATTGCCACCGAGGTGACAATAGCGGTGCAGACGATTTTGCTAACAACCGCAATATTTACTATCACGCCTTAAAGCAATACTATCAAAATGATTTTACATATTGCGAATTAGGTGATGGTGATGAACTCTGGGAAAATCTAAACTTCAGTACGCTGTTTGAATCCCATAAAAATATTTATGGTTTGATGCAATTGTTTTACAATGATAAGAGATTGCATTTACTATGGGGAAATCACGACATGATTTATAAAAATAAAAGTCAGGTTGAGAAAAATCTCCATAGTTTTTTCGATCGAAAAACAAATACCCAACAACCGCTATTTCCGGGAATACAAGTTCACGAAGCGCTAATATTAAAACATGCACAAACCGGCCAAGAGCTATTTTTATGTCATGGTCATCAGGCAGATTGGATGAATTATGTAGGCTGGCAATTCAATCGGTTTTTAGTACGTGTATTGTGGAGACCGTTGCAAGGAGCCGGAATTTCTGACCCCACCAGCCCTGCAAAAAACTACTTAGAACTTATTAAGGTAGAACGCAAGACTAAAAAGTGGATTACAGAACGAAATAACCAATTCACAATAACCGGTCACACACATAGACCACGCTTTCCCGAACCCGGCGATATTGCCTATTTTAATGATGGCAGCTGTGTACATCCCAGAAGTATAACCGGTTTAGAAATTGAAAATGGAGCCATCTCACTTATAAAATGGCAAATTGCAACTACAGATGATGGTGTACTTAAAATTGTACGAGTTTTATTAGAAGGACCACAAAAGCTTATTGATTATAAAACCGAATAGCCGGGCACAGCGTATATCTAATATGAACACATTTCTATTTAAGTACGCATATCTCGTTTTAATTATAATTATTGCGACCAGCTGCAGCGCTTCGGCAGAATTAGAAAAAGAAACCAATACTTCTTTCGAACAATCTTATTCCTATCTCGCCTTAGGAGATAGTTATACTATAGGAGAAAGCGTTTGCGATAACTGTAAGTTTCCAATACAACTCAAAAATAGATTTGAGACCACCGCAAGTAGCGGTTTAGAAACCACTATAATTGCCCGTACAGGTTGGCGTACAGATAATCTTATATCTGCCATAGCCCGTGAGAATCTCAATCCTAATTTTGATCTTGTCACCCTTTTAATAGGTGTAAATAATCAATATCAGGGAATCGTATTTTCTGAATATCAAAAAGACTTCAAAACTCTTTTAGAAACTGCAATACAACTAGCTCAAGGAGATGCAGCACGCGTTGTTGTTATCTCAATACCCGATTATGCGTACACACCATTCAGTTTAAATTATAAAAATCCGGAAGAAATTTCAAGTGAAATAGATCGATACAATACTTATGCAAAAGAGCTTTCTGAAGCTAATGGAGTGGTCTTTTTAGATATCACAGATATTACCAGAGAAGGCTTATCTCAGCCCAATCTGGTTGCTTCTGATGGTTTACACCCTTCTAAAAATGCTTATGCTTTATTTGTAGAGCGTCTAGTGCCATTAGTAGAAAATATACTACATAAATAAAGCCTTAACGAATGAAATCATTAAGGCTTTATTTTAATTTTTAGAGCTTATTTTAACTCTCAGGTGCTAACTTGACTTCTAATCCGTTTAAATCTGGCGTAATAGGAATTTGACAACCCAGACGACTGTTATCTTCTACATAAAAGGCTTCAGAAAGCATTGCCTCCTCATCATAGCCCATCTCATTCAATTTATGGTCAGATACGATGTAACATTGACAAGAAGCACACATAGCCATTCCGCCGCAGGTACCTTCAACAGGAAGCTCGTACATTTTGCACACTTCCATTAAATTAAGATTCATATCTGTAGGTGCTTCAAGCGCATGTGCTACACCTTCCCGGTCAATTACTGTGATTGTTATATCCTGCATATCTGCTTTTCTTAAGAGGGTGCTAAATTAGTAAAAAACAGCTTTAGACCACCTTCAAAACCTACTAAAAGAATAGGATTATATAAGAAGTCTACTAAACATCACAAATTTTTATACCTTCTCTTAAGGCTGCTATTTTATCATCATAAGTAGGAATAAATTCCTGAGCCACATATCCTGTATATCCTGTTTCTAAAATAGCTTTAATTATGGCAGGATAGTTTAGCTCCTGACCATCATTAATCTCGTGACGACCCGGTACACCACCCGTATGGTAGTGCGCGATATAGGAATGATAATCTTTTATCGTACGTATAACATCACCCTCCATAATTTGCATATGATAGATATCGTATAAAAGTTTAAAATTTTCAGACCCTATAAGTTCACATAGCTTTACACCCCAGGGAGTATGATCACATTGGTAATCTTTATGGTCTATTTTACTGTTTAATAATTCCATAATTAGGACCACATTTTTTTCTTCGGCTTGTTTTACTAAAGGAGCCAGACCTTCGGCACAGTTTACGAGGCCTTCATCTTCAGAAAGCTCACGTCTGTTTCCTGAAAACACAATTACATTTTTTATGCCTTGTGCCGAAGCTTTATCAATTAAAACACTGTACTGCTCCTGAAGGGATGCGTGATTGTTTTTATCATTAAAACCGTCTTGTATATTAGCAAATGTATCTGTGGCAACAGCACACTTTAATCCATATTTTTCAGCAACCTCCCACTCTTCAGGTTTCAATAAATCAATTCCTTTTAAACCTAAACCAGCTGCACTTTTAGCGAACTCATCTAAAGGCATTGAGCCATAGCACCAGTAACATGCAGAATGGTTTACATTTCCTTTTAAAGAATCATCTTCTGTTGTGGCAATGGTTGCCTCTGAACTATTTGGCGAATCTTTGCAGCTTAAAGCGGTTAATCCTAGACTTATACCAGAGGTTGTAAGTGCGATGTTTTTTAAAGCGTTTCTGCGACCGTTAGAATGGCTCATAATATATTGACGTTTGTAATTTAATTAAAACTAATCATTTACTTTATAAAATGTACATTTTACGCTTATAAAAATAATTCTTAAGCAAAAAAAAAGCAGTTTTGATAGGAACAAAACTGCTTTTATAAACTATTTCTTAAATAGATACTACGCGACTACATTAATAACATTCTGAATTTGAGGCGCGTGTTTTTTAATAGTCATCTCTACACCACTTTTGAGAGTCATTTGGTTTACACTACAACCCACACAAGCACCTTCAAGTTGAACTTTAACTGTAGTACCATCTTCAATACTTAATAATGCAATATCACCACCGTCACTTTGTAAAAAAGGTCTGATTTCTTCTAACGCATCTTCAACTTTACCTTTTAATTCTAAATCTGTCATAATCTATTTTTTAACGGCAGAACAGCCGGCCATTGTAGTGATTTTTACCGCTTCGGTAGGTGGTAAATCATCATTACGCTTCACTAATTCTTCTACTGTATTACGCATCATGCTTTCAAAAGACGCTGCTAAAATAGTATCATTTTGCAATGCTGCAGGATGACCTACATCTCCTGCTTCACGTATACTTTGTACTAATGGAATTTGAGCCAGTAAGCGTACGCCTAAATCTTCTGCAAGATTACGCGCGCCGTCTTTACCAAATATATAATACTTATTGTCTGGTAACTCTTCTGGAGTAAACCACGCCATATTTTCTACAATACCTAAAACCGGTACATTGATACTCTCCTGCTGAAACATTGCAACTCCTTTTTTAGCATCTGCTAAAGCAACATTTTGTGGTGTACTTACTACTACAGCTCCTGTCAACGGCATCGCCTGTACAATACTTAAGTGAATATCTCCTGTTCCCGGAGGTAGATCTACTAATAAGAAATCAAGTTCACCCCAGGCTGCATCAAAAATCATTTGATTTAAGGCCTTAGAAGCCATAGGTCCTCGCCAAACTACAGCCTGATCTGGCTTAGTAAAAAATCCTATCGAAAGAATTTTTACACCATAACTTTCTACAGGTTGCATTTTTTGCTTACCATCTACTTTAACAGATAGCGGCTTAGCATCCTGAACATCAAACATTATAGGTATAGAAGGCCCGTAAATATCTGCATCAAGTATACCCACTTTAAAGCCCATTTTTGATAGACTTACGGCAAGATTTGCGGTAATTGTAGATTTACCTACACCTCCTTTACCAGAAGCTACAGCAATTATATTTTGAATACCTGGAATAGGTTTTCCTTTAATTTCGTTTTTAGCCTGCTTTTCTGGAGCATTAACACGCACATTCACCTTTACCTGAGCTTTCATATGCACTTCTGCATGTATCACTTTCATGATCTCAACTTCGGTCTTCTTTTTTGCTTGTAAACTAGGGTTGGTAATTGTAATATCTACGATAACTTCATCGCCAAAAGTGACAACATTTGTTACCGCACCACTTGTTACCATATCTTCTCCCTCACCAGGCGCACTAATGGTTTTCAGTGCATCGTATATTGCTTGTTTTTCTAACTTCACGTTAACTTACTTAGATTGATTCTAAAAATACAAATATAGGCTGAAAACTTCAGAAATCGAAAGAGTTATTACCTATCTCTTTATTGATTAGTTCTATTATGAGATGTTATCTAGCCTTGAATCTTAGCCGAAAAATTACGCTAATCATTACGCTCAAAACCCAGTTCTTTTACAGGATCCCAAAGATGTTTTTTAAAATCTTGTAGTTGGTCATTTATCACTACATGCCCTTCACTTTCTAAGAGCTGTTGCATTAAATTGGTTCCCGGAAAATGGTGCTTCCCGGTAAGCAGACCATTTCTATTAAGTACACGATGCGCAGGAACATCTTCAAGTTTAGCACAACCGTTCATGGCATAACCCACCATACGAGCACTACCTGCAGCACCCAGGAATTTTGCAATTGCCCCATAGGAGGTTACTTTCCCATACGGAATTTGACGTACAACCGCATATACCTGCTGATAAAAACCAAGAGTTTCAGGTTTTGGCATATAACATGCGTATAAGGGTGAGCGCTACCAATACGACCATTAACGCAGCCATAAAGTAGTTAGAATATTTAGCGAAGTTGCGGGGTTCATTTTGAATTCTGTTAAACCCTACAACATAAATATAAAGGGCTGTAAATGTGCCTGAAGCTGCAGCAAGTACAAAAAGTAATACTTCTACTAAGCCATTATTTATAGAGCTAGTCACATTAAAAGCGGCACTTAAAGCACAGAAATAAGGTATAGGAAGAACATTAATAAGTGCGACCAGCATCCCTTTTGCAAAACTTTTTCTACCTGAATGTTTAGGTATTTCTACCTCTTTAACTTTATTCTTTTTTGCTGCGATAAAAAAATAGACAGCAAGCAGACCAAATATTACAATACCTGTACGCAATAACGTATTACGCACAATAGGATGGCTAAAAATATAGCGGGCAAGAAGAATGGCAACAAAAGCCTGGACTAATACTATTATAGATGCCCCTAAAGCTACTAACATTCCATTACGTTTACCTCTGTGAACACAGGTTTTAGCGACAGACATGTTTACTAAACCCGGAGGTAAAACCCCAAGAAACGCAGCAAAATAAGTAATAAAGAATAGTTTTGTTATTTCCAAAAGCCTTTAGTTGATCCTAAATTTAATATATGTTATAGGTTTTCCTATTTCAAGATACTGTTTTTCATAAAAAGTCTGTATCTCAACCACTTCTTTTGGAGCATCGTGATTTATATAAATATTATGGTGTGCATATAAAATCTCGTGACCTAAACCTTCAAGCAGGCCTAAAGTGTAGCCATGCATATACTCGCTATCGGTTTTTAAATGCATCAAACCTTCAGGCTTTAATACCGTTTTATAGCGTTCTAAAAAATGTGGATTAGTCATGCGGTGTTTAGTACGCTTGTATTTTATTTGAGGATCAGGAAATGTAATCCATATTTCAGACACCTCATTTTCTGCAAATGCTTTATCTACCAACTCAATTTGAGTACGCATAAAACCTGCATTAGTAATTCCTTCTTCCAGGGCAGTTTTTGCACCTCTCCAGAAGCGAGCACCTTTTATATCTATTCCTAAAAAATTTTTCTCTGGAAAGCGTTTTGCAAGCCCTACGGTATACTCACCCTTTCCACAACCCAATTCAAGGACGATAGGCTGATCCTTTTTAAAAAAATCGCGATTCCAGTTTCCTTTTAAAGGAAACTCCTGATCTGTAAGGTCTTTTCGCTCAGGCTGTACGACATTACTAAATGTTTCATTCTCGCGAAAACGTCTTAATTTATTTTTACTTCCCAAACCAGGTCTCTAATTGATTAAAAAATTACGCGCCAAAGATACGAGTACTCTTGTAATAGTACCTGCTTTATTGAGATTGAAATACCAGATAACATAGAAATAACATATCTTAATATTTTTAAACCCTTAATTTTCAATAATTTAAACCTGGCGTATAA
This sequence comes from Leeuwenhoekiella sp. W20_SRS_FM14, assembly GCF_052119605.1. NCBI lineage: Bacteria > Pseudomonadati > Bacteroidota > Flavobacteriia > Flavobacteriales > Flavobacteriaceae > Leeuwenhoekiella > Leeuwenhoekiella sp. W20_SRS_FM14. Next base: position 60,651 of record NZ_JBGQOK010000010.1, read on the forward strand.
TCTGTAAATAATAGAAAAAACTTAGTAGGTTTAATAGTTTAATAATCTATCGGAAACATTTGTGTTTGAGACTTGTCTCAATTTTGTAATGTGCAAAAATTAAAAACTATACTTGTAGCGCCTCTAAACTGGGGTTTGGGTCATGCAACGCGATGCGTGCCTATAATACGCGAGCTTCTATTTGAGGGGTTTGAGGTTATAGTTGCAAGTGATGGTCAGGCGTTAGAGTTGCTCAAAAAAGAGTTTCCGCAGTTAAGAGCTATAGAACTGCCTTCTTATAAAATTGAATATGCAAAAAACGGCAAACATTTTAAGTGGAAAATGTTATTGCGCAGTCCAAAAGTTTTAGCGGCTATTCGCAAAGAGCGGGAACAGTTAAAGAACCTGGTAAAGCTGAAAACTATTGACGGTGTTATTTCTGACAACAGATTAGGTCTGTATCACGCAGATATTCCTACCGTATTTATCACGCATCAATTGCAGGTATTAAGCGGAAAAACAACAAAGCTTACATCTGCGATGCACCGTAATTATATTAAACGTTTTGATGAATGCTGGGTTCCAGATTTTGAAAAAGAACCTAATCTTAGCGGAAAATTAGGACATCCTATAAACTACACGATCCCGGTAAAATATATAGGTGCTTTATCACGCCTAAAAGCAGAAGAACACAAATCTATTTACGATGTTATGGTTTTGCTAAGTGGTCCCGAACCTCAGCGCACCGAGCTCGAAGAAATATTAATGCATGAACTAAAGCACTATAAAGGTCAGGTCTTATTTGTACGTGGAGTAATTGAAGAAACGCAAACGAGTTATGTAAAAGACCATATGAAGATTGTAAACTATATGGAGTCTGCAGATTTGCAGTGTGCCTTGTGCTCTAGCGATCTTATAATAAGCAGATCTGGCTATACTACAGTAATGGATTTAGTAAAGCTAGGTAAAAAGGCTTTTTTTATACCTACTCCCGGCCAAACAGAACAGGAATATCTGGCAAAACGTTTTCAGAAAGCCGGGATAGTGCCCTATTCTGAACAGGAAAAATTTAGAATTAAAGACTTAAGTAAAGTGAAAGTCTATAGCGGCTTTAATAGATTATCCAATCAATGGGTCCTTGAAGAGGGTAGTTTCCGGAAGCTCTTCGGCCTTTTCGAGGGTAAAAGAAAACTCAGACCCCACTCCAAAATCACTTTCTATATAAATCTTTTCGTCATGGGCTTCAATAATGTGCTTGACGATAGAAAGACCTAAACCAGAACCGCCTTCGCGACGTGACCCACTTTTATCTACACGGTAAAAACGCTCAAATAAGCGCGGGATATGTTCTGAGGCAATACCTTCACCATTATCGGTTACCCGAACAATTACTTTGTTTTGTATTAAATTTTCTATGGAGACTTCAGTAGTACCGTCTTGCTTCCCATATTTAATAGAATTTACAATAAGGTTAGTAAGTAATTGCTGTATGCGCTCCCGGTCTGCATTTACCATTATAGGACCATTGTAAGGCATATCATAGGCCAGTGTAATATTCTTTTTAGCAGCTTTCATCTCTAGTAAGTCAAACGTGTTTTTTACAAGCTCAACCATATCAAAATACTCATAGCGTAAATTGAGATCTCCCACCTCTAACTTTGAGATCATATCAAGATCACTTACTAAATAAACTAGACGCTCTACGGCTGCTGCTGCACGCTTAAGATACTTTTTGCGTACCGTTTTATCTTTCATCGCCCCATCAAGCAAGGTATGTATATAACCCTGAGTGGTAAAAAGAGGTGTTTTGAGTTCATGAGCCACATTACCCATAAACTCCTTTCTGTACTCTTCCCGTATTTTTAACGATTCAATTTCTAATTTTTTACTGGCTGCAAAGCGCTCTACTTCTTTAGTAAGCGTTCCCATATCTGTTGTAACCTGCCCTCTTCTTAATGTGGTAACATCAAGTAGCGACACGTCATCATATATTTTTTTTACCCGTTTATAAATAAACTTTTCAACCCGAACCTGAAGAATAACAAACGAAAAACAAAAACTAAGGCAAAAAAAACTAATAAGCCAGGCAACACTTAACCGTCCTTCAGTATAGAAAAAAACGCCCACAAAGAGCGTTAAGAAAACAGTTATATAAAAGGCTGAAAAACCTGCAAAGCGATATGATTTTTTAAAATTAGCAGACATTAAACAACAAATTTATAACCTACACCTTTTATGGTTTTAAATCGTTTATCTCCTATTTTTTCACGTAGCTTTCTAATATGAACATCTATAGTTCTACCCCCTACAACAACCTCATTGCCCCACACTTTATCAAGAATATCTTCTCGTTTAAACACCTTACCGGGCTTTGAAGCTAATAGCGATAACAATTCAAATTCTTTTCTGGGAAGCACCAGTTCTTTCTTGTCTTTGATAATTTTATATTCTTCCCGATTTATAATAAGATCTCCTACTTTAACAAGCGCATCTCCCTCTTCTTCCTCTTTAAGTCTTCGCAGCAGGGCTTTTACTTTACTTACTAAAACTTTAGGCTTTATAGGTTTTGTAATGTAATCGTCTGCACCGGCATCGTAGCCTGCAACTTGAGAATAATCTTCGCCTCGTGCAGTTAAAAACGTGATTATGGTTTCTGTATGTTCAGGAAGTTTACGTATTTGCTCACATGCCTCGATACCATCCATCTCGGGCATCATAACATCTAAGATAATAAGATGTGGATTGTGCTTTTTAGCCATCTTAACACCTTCTTTACCGTTTTCTGCAGTTATAACCTGATAACCTTCATTACTAAGATTATACCCTACAATCTCCAGGATATCTGGCTCATCATCAACGAGCAAAATTTTAATTTCCTTTTTCTTCATGCGTATAAAGATTTAATGTAATCGTAAAGATAAGGTTTAAATCTTGGCACAGCATTGCTATTTACATTGGTAACATTTAGATAAAGTTGAGCAGCTTATTGCTAATATATAGGAAAAGAGACTTTCATTTTAAATACCTTTACAATCCTAATTTATGGTATGCATCCTAACGCAATTTTTGATATATCCAGTACGTCACAGTTTAAAGATATGGCACTACAATCTTTTAAACATCAGTGGCAATTTAACCCGGTTTACCGTAGGTTTTGCGATCATTTACAGGTTGATCCCGAGATGATTAATACAGTTGAAGAAATTCCGTTTTTACCCATTCAGTTCTTTAAACAATTTAATGTGTTGGCCTCTGCAGATCCCGTTCAAACTACATTTACAAGCAGTGGCACTACAGGAAGTATAACCAGCAAACATCACGTTACAGATCTTGATTTATACATAAAAAGTTTTCGCGAAAGCTTTAGGATACATTATGGAAACGTTAAAGAATATACCATACTCGCATTATTACCCTCCTATCTGGAGCGTGATGGATCTTCATTAATTTTAATGGTAGATCAACTCATTAAAGACAGCAATCAACCAGACAGTGGTTTTTATTTAAATGACCACGCAGCACTTAGTGAAAAATTAAAACGTCTTGATGCCGAAGGAAAAAAAGTGTTACTAATAGGTGTATCGTTTGCTTTATTAGATTTAGTTGAAGCGTTCAGGTTTAACCTGAATTCTACTATAATTATGGAAACAGGCGGTATGAAAGGCAGGCGGAAAGAACTTATACGCGAAGAGCTTCATCAGATCTTAAAGGAAGGTTTTGGTGTTAATGAAATTCACAGTGAATACGGTATGACCGAATTATTATCGCAGGGCTATTCAAACGGAAACGGGATCTTCACCACACCACCCTGGCTTCAGGTTTTTATGCGGGATACAGAAGACGCGCTGCAACTTGTAAAACCGGGAACTACAGGCGGAATAAATGTTATAGATCTCGCCAATCACAACTCCTGCCCGTTTATAGCAACTCAAGATTTAGGTAAAAAAATTGACGAAAATCGGTTTGAGATATTAGGCCGTTTTGACACCTCCGACATTCGCGGATGCAATCTAATGGTATTTTAAAAAAATAAAAAAAATGTGTAAGCTAACTAACGTATAAGCGACTATATAATCGTTCATAATTGATTGGTTAGTTAAGTTGAAAAACCCGGATACTTTAAGCTTTTAAAGTGCCGGGTTTTTTATGCTTAAATTTGTATTTGTCGCTCTATTTGCTGATTTAAAGAAATAAAGGTCTCGGTACGGGAAACGCCTTCAATAGCCTGTATTTTCTTATTGAGCAAATGCATCAAATGCTCATTGTTTTTACAGAGAATTTTAATAAAAACAGACCAGTTTCCTGTTGTGTAATGACATTCTATAACCTCAGGGATTTCCTCAAGTTGCTTTACCGCTTTAGGATTACTCATCGCCCTGTCTAAATAAATACCCACAAAGGCCATAGTATTATAGCCTAAAACCTTAGGGTCTACAATAAAACGAGAACCTGCTATTAATCCTGACTTTTCTAGTTTTCTAAGACGTTGATGAATTGCCGCACCAGAAATACCTACCTGCCGTGCAATCTCTAAAATAGGTTTTCGGGCATCCTCCATAAGTTGTCGCAAAATAATTTTATCAATTCCGTCAATTGCGATCTGTTCATTTACAATTTTCATAAAGCGCTATTTGTAACTAAAGTACTACTTCTACTTATATTAGTAAACCAACTGCCATTATAAGTGATGCGGATTATAACCTAAATAGGGAACTTCATATTCTCTAAATACAATACCGTAGTTTTCTAATTCTTTTAAAATAGGCTCATAAACCGCTCTAGTAACTGGAAGTTGCACTCCAGGCTGTGTAATTTCTTTATTTAAAATTTTTAATGTTGCTATAGCTACAGGCAACCCTACAGTTTTTGCCATTGCGGTATAGGTTTGATTCTCACCTACACTCACCATGGTAGCGTCTATTTGCTTTTGCGCTCCGTTTAATTCATACCCAAACTTGTGATACATCACAATCATATCCTTATCGGTTTCTTCTAAAGTCCATTTATCTTCAAGTATACGTTGCAAGCATTGCGCAGGAGTAGCGTTTTTAAGTCGCAGTAATTTTGAACCATTAAACAGGTCGAGTTCTAATAATTTATCCCACAACAAATCATCCTGATCTATTTTGAGCATGTGTCTTAATTTTAATTGGACTGAGTCTGTAGGAGAATAGGGCAAAAACAGATTTGTAAATTCCCTATAACTCATATGCTCTGTATCTTGTAATGTATAACTGTCATCGGTCATACCTAGCTGCACAAATAAATTCCAGGCTCTAGAAAAACCTACTCGACGCATCGTGCCTCTATATAAAGTAAGCACATCTTCAAGACCGTAAATGCTTCGGTATTTTAAAGAGTTGCGATTTGCGTATGCCTCAAAGCGACCGTGACCTTCAACATCCAGAAATTCGGTACGTCTAAAAAGACGGTGATAAGGTATGTATTTATAGGTTCCTTCCTGAATAAATTCTGCAACACCACCCTGCCCTGCCAGCACAACATTTCTAGGATTCCAGGTAAACTTATAATTCCACAAATTCGTATCGCTATCAGGAGCGAGCAAACCCCCGCAAAATGATTCAAACAGTACAATCTTTCCTCCCTGGTCTCGTATTCGATCTATAACCCGCATGGCACTCATGTGATCAATGCCGGGGTCAAGACCTATTTCATTCATAAAGATTAAGCCTTTTGCTTTCACAGCTTCATCTAACTGCAACATCTCATCACTTATATATGAGGCGGTAACCAGGCTTTTGCTCAATGTCAAACAGTCTTTGGCAACGGTATAATGTAGGTGTGCAGGCAACATGCTAACAACAATATCTACAGATGCGATTTGTTGTTGGCGGGCTTGAGCATCTAAGATGTTTAATGCTATCGCTTCGGCGTAAGATGTATTCTTTATTAAACGAGCGGCATTTTCTAGAATTTGATCTGCTACAATTAGTTGTAGTTGTTGTATTTCTGCCTTATCTAAAAGATATTGAATTAATTGCGCAGTAGATTTTCCGGCACCTATAATTAAGATTTTTCGCATAATAATGTTTTAATTTTGCCTGCGTTGAGTTACTAGAAAATTAGTCATTTGATAGCGCTTAAAAAAAGTTCTAATGAAAAGAAAAATTCTTATTACCGGTTCAATTTTAGGTTTAACAGCTGTGATCTTAGGAGCATTTGGTGCTCACGGGCTTAAGGAAAGTCTAAGTACTGAAGCTATAAATTCTTTTGAAACAGGAGTACGTTATCAAATGTATCATTCTTTTTTATTACTTATTGCCGGTAGTTTTTTACCCTTAAATTTAAAAGCACTAAAAACTGTTTTCTATTTTGTGATTAGCGGCGTTCTACTTTTTAGCGGCTCAATTTACTTGATAACCTCAAAACCCCTTACCGGAATAGATATTTCTGCTATAGGTTGGATAACACCCATAGGAGGAGCACTACTTATATCTGCCTGGATTTGCATCTGTTACACCCTTATCAAATCTGCAAAATAATTAGTTAAAATTAAATTATTTGCGAAAATAAAGACTTAATTTTGCCACGTATTTACTAAAAATTCAATTTTATGGCTTCAAGCGCCCTATTAACGAAAACGATTGCGTTATCAAAATACGGAATCAAAAATGCCACAACTTATTATCAATTAGAACCGGAAGAGCTTCAATCTATTAGTGTAGATCTGGGTCAGGGTCAAGAAACCGCTACAGGTGCCCTGGCTATAGAAACAGGCAAATTTACCGGAAGATCACCTAAAGATCGTTTTATTGTAATTGATGAAATTACTCGTGACGATGTCTGGTGGGGAGATATCAACATCCCGTTTGACAGTCAAAAATTTAGTCATCTTAAGGAAAAAATGACAACCTATTTATCTGATCGAAACTTATATGTGCGCGATGCGTTTGCTTGTGCAGATACGCGATTTCGTTTAGGCATACGTGTCATTAATGAGCATCCCTGGTCTAATCTCTTTGCATACAATATGTTTTTGCGCCCTAACGAGCAAGAACTTGAAAATTTTAAAGAAGATTGGCTCATTATAAATGCTCCTGGCTTTAAAGCAAATCCAGAGTTAGACGGTACACGGCAGGAAAATTTTGCTATTGTAAATTTTAAAGAAAGAATAATCTTAATAGGCGGAACTGGTTATACCGGTGAAATTAAAAAAGGGATATTTTCAGTTCTCAATTTCTTACTACCTACCGAAAAAAATGCACTTCCTATGCACTGTTCTGCAAATGTGGGAGCAGATGGGCAAACTGCATTATTCTTTGGTTTATCAGGAACCGGTAAAACAACATTAAGTGCAGATCCCAAACGAAAACTAATAGGAGATGATGAGCATGGCTGGTCTGCAGATAATTCTATTTTTAATTTTGAAGGAGGCTGCTATGCAAAAGTGATCAACCTTTCTAAAGAACAAGAGCCAGATATTTTTAATGCAATTAAAAAAGGTGCTCTTTTAGAAAATGTGGTTTTAAATGATGACAACTCTGTAGATTTTGAAGACACATCAATTACCCAAAACACGCGTGTAAGCTACCCCATACACCACATAAAAAACATTCAAAATCCTTCGACAGGGACTACCCCTAAAAATATTTTCTTCTTAACAGCAGATGCGTTTGGGGTGTTACCTCCCATTTCAAAACTAACACCTGGTCAGGCAGCCTATCATTTTATTAGTGGCTATACCGCTAAAGTTGCAGGTACAGAAGCCGGTGTTCAAGAACCTATACCTTCATTTTCGGCTTGTTTTGGAGCACCATTTATGCCTTTGCACCCAACACGTTATGCCGAAATGTTAAGCGAAAAAATGAAAGCTGCCAATGTAAACGTATGGCTGGTAAATACAGGCTGGACAGGCGGATCTTACGGTGTAGGGGAGCGTATGCCTTTAAAATATACCCGTACTATGATAAATGCAGCATTAAACGGTGATTTAGGCCCATTAAATTATGAGAACTATCACATACACTCTGTTTTTGGCCTTGCACAACCGCGTACCTGCCCGGAAATTCCTAATTATATTTTGAGCCCACGACAGTCCTGGGATAATGAAGATGCGTATTACAAGACTGCTTTTAAGCTTGCCGCAGCATTCAAAGAAAACTTTAAAAAGTTTGAGGCATTTGCAAGTGATGAGATTATGGCTGGGCAGCCACCTTTAGGATAAATCTTAAAATACAATCACTTAAAAAGGCTCCTTAAAGGAGCCTTTTTTTATGAGTTAAAGTAGAAAACTACTTTTTACTATTTACATCATCAATGTATTTCTCAAGAGCCATAGTCATAGACGGTGTTTCTGGAGTTGGCGCCATAATATCTACTTTAAGACCAGCATCTTCAACAGCCTTAACGGTTGAATTACCAAAGACAGCAATACGCGTATCGTTTTGCTTAAAGTCTGGAAAATTCTCAAAAAGAGATTTTATTCCGCTAGGGCTAAAAAATACCAATACATCATAAGTCACATTTTTTAAATGTGATAAATCACTTACAACTGTACGATAGAAAATACCTCTATCCCAGGTAAGCTTTAAATCATTAAGAACCGCAGGAACTTCAGGCTTTAAAACATCTGAAGAAGGCAATAAAAACTTCTCTGTTTTATACTTTTTTAAAATCGTTGACATTTCAGTAAACGTACGTTTACCCACATAAATTTTACGCTTACGGTAAACCACATATTTCTGAAGATAATACGCAACAGCTTCACTTTGACAGAAATATTTTAACGAATCTGGAACTTTAAAACGCATCTCATCGGCGATTCTGAAGAAATTATCGACAGCATTACGACTTGTTAAGATAATTGCCGTGTATTTATTCAGGTCGATTTTTTGATGCCTAACTTCCTTCCCAGACACACCCTCTACGTGGATAAAAGGCACAAAATCAACTTTAACACGCTTCTTCTCTTGCAGTTCAAAATAGGGGGAATTCTCAACTTTTGGCTCTGGTTGTGATACCAAAATAGTCTTCACTTTCATAGACATTCAAATTTGTTTAATTAACTCCCATACTAAACACCTTATATAAAATGAAGTAGGGTGCAATTTCAAGTGCGCAAAGGTACAAAATAAAATAAAAGAGATTGAAATAAATCAACTTTTCATATTTACGCAACGTATTGAAAAGACTGATTAAATTGAATAAAACAAAAACTCCGATTATTATTTTTATTAATATCAAACTAGGGTTTATTCCGTAGACAAACAACGCATTAACTGGTAATAAAAGCAGCGCAAAAAAGCTTCGGTAACTCAGTTTTTGAAATTGGTAGGAACTTAAAACGTGCTCACCATTAAATAAAACACCCATCATGCGCTCAATAAAAAATTTTAGCGCAATAAATACCACGTAAACTAATGCGATGCGTATATATAATAAAACCGGACTTATTTCTACAGCTATACCAAAACGCGTAAGTGCAATCTGAATAAAGAGAGACACCGATAATAGCTGGGCTACAAAAAGTATTAAATTAAACGGATCTTGAAATTTAATTTCCTTATTGGCCTTAAGAAGATACTTTTCATTGACAAGTAGCTCTGTAAAATCTATAAAACGAGTCTCGTAGGCAACTTTAACCAGTACTATAAGTACCAGACATGCAACAAATACAATGGTAATCCAGTCATTACTAATAAAACTGCGTTCTAGAGCTTGCACGATGCTGTTAATTGAGAGGTTAAAATTAATATAATTCAGAGAGTTTAGACGATTGCAGCAGACAATTAACGTGCAAAATAATTACATTTGCGCTTAAATTACATACGATGGCAGGTTCGCTCGTCATAATCCCAACCTATAACGAAGCAGAGAATATTGAAAAGTTAGTGCGTAATATATTTGCGCAACAACGTGCATTTGAAGTACTGGTAGTTGACGACAATTCACCAGATGGTACAGCTCAACTTGTTACCGCTTTACAACAGGAGTTTAGAAACAACTTACACTTAATTGAAAGACCCGGAAAAAATGGTTTAGGCACTGCATACATTGTAGGTTTTAAATGGGCTTTGAGTAAAGAATACAGCTATATTTTTGAGATGGACGCAGACTTCTCTCATTCACCTAATGATTTAATACGCTTATACAATGCCTGCGCAAAAGGAAATGCAGATCTTGCTATAGGCTCCAGATATAAAACAGGAGTTAATGTTGTAAACTGGCCAATGGGAAGAGTTTTATTATCTTATGTAGCTTCAAAATATGTTCGATTTATAACTGGGCTCGATATTGCAGATACAACAGCTGGTTTTATTTGTTATAAACGTGAAGTTTTAGAGCAGATAACACTCGATAAAATTAAATTTGTAGGGTATGCTTTTCAGATTGAAATGAAATTTAAGGCACATCTCCTGGGTTTTAAGATTTCTGAAGTGCCGGTGATATTTGTAGACAGAACACGGGGTACCAGCAAAATGAGTACAGGGATATTTAGTGAAGCCGTTTTTGGAGTAATAGGAATGAAGATTAAAAGTCTTTTTAAAGGATACGCGATATAGAATGGAAAAAGTACTAATTAAGGACGCAAACATAGTTAATGAAGGCTCAATTATGCGCGGTGACGTATATATTGAGAATGGTATTATTATGGAAGTGAGTCAGAATTTGAGCGTTAAAAGCCCAGATGTACACGTTTTTGATGCCGAAGGACAACATTTGTTACCTGGTGTTATTGACGATCAGGTTCATTTTAGAGAACCCGGTCTTACACACAAGGCATCTATAGCAACAGAGTCTGCTGCCGCAGTTGCAGGAGGTATTACTTCCTTTATAGAAATGCCTAATACAGTACCGCAAACTACTACTATAGAAAAGTTAGAAGAAAAATTTAGTATTGCCGCAGAGACTTCTTACGCAAACTATTCATTCATGTTTGGTGGCACAAATGATAATCTTGCCGAAATTAAAAAGGTAGATAAGAAAAAAGTTGCCGGTTTAAAGCTCTTTTTAGGAAGTTCTACAGGTAATATGCTGGTAGATGATGAAGAGGTTCTGCGTGAAATTTTTAAAAGTACAGATCTTTTAATCTCGGTACATTGCGAAGACGAGGAGACTATACGTGAAAATTTAGCAATTTACACAGAGCGTTATGGTGATGATATTCCTATTAATATGCACCCTATTATACGTAGTGCCGAAGCATGTTATATATCTTCATCTCGAGCAATTGCCTTAGCTAAAGAAACGGGAGCCAGACTCCATGTTTTTCACCTATCTACTGCAAAAGAAATGGAGCTGTTTGACAATAAGACACCTCTAAAAGATAAAAAAATTACTGCCGAAGTTTGCATACACCACCTGTGGTTTAGCGATGCAGATTATGAAGAAAAAGGCACTCTTATAAAATGGAATCCTGCTGTAAAAACTCAGGCAGATCAAGATGCGTTGTGGGAAGCATTACTGGATGACCGCTTAGATGTCATTGCAACAGATCACGCACCACATACTTTAGAAGAGAAACAAAACGTATACACAAAAGCACCTAGTGGTGGTCCCCTAGTACAACATGCACTGCCGGCTATGCTAGAAATGTATCACGAAGAAAAAATAAGTCTTGAGAAGATTGTAGAAAAAATGTGTCACAACCCTGCTATTCTTTTTGAAGTAGAAAAGCGCGGTTTTATCAAGCCGGGTTATTTTGCAGACCTGGTTATGGTTGATCTTTATAACCCCTGGACGGTTACCACAGACAATATTTTGTATAAATGCAAATGGTCTCCATTTGAAGGAAGCACGTTTAAATCACGTATTACACATACTTTTGTAAATGGTAGATTAGCATACAAAAACTTTAAAGTTTATGACGATAAGTTTGCAAAGCGTTTAACCTTTAACCGATGAAAAGAACGGGCTATATAGTTATGCTCTCGCTACTGCTCCTGCTGGGTTGTAACGACATTCAGAAGCCTAAAAAGCCTGATAATTTTATCAAGAAAGATCTTATGACAGACATTTTGTATGATGTCTCGATTATGCGTACCCTTAGAACGTACAATATGAATGAGATGCGAAGCCTGGGTATTGAGCCAGACTCCTTCATTTATAAAAAATACGATATAGACAGTTTACAGTTTGCAGAAAGCATAAATTACTACAGTGTCAATTTTAATGAGTTTACAGCGATTTGGGAAGAAGTAAGCAAAAGACTTACCGAGCAGCGCGATAAACTTCAGTTTGCACAAAATGATCAAGACAGCATTCGCAATGTAGAATCTAAATTTAAAAGAGATTCTATACGCAAACAAGTTCAACTTAAAGACAGCCTTTCAAAAATTGAACCTGCACAAGACTCCCTTCTTACTCCTATTGGCGATTAAAATGATTGGCAATTCGGTTAATCGTTTCTTCTAAGGGGGTATATTTAAAAGCTAGCTGATTCTTTATTTTTGTAGTGTCATAAATCACCTGAGTATAAGCAGAGCGTGCAGTAGTTCTAAACAAACGTCGCTTTTTACCAAAGAGACTTGCTACCCAATCGAGACGCCAGGCTAACTCTAGCTGCCATTTTTTTACCTTTTTAGTTGGAAGTGCTACCTGCAACGCAATTGCAATTTGTTCAAATACCTGTTTAAAACCCAGGTTATGACCTACTAAAATATAACGCTCATTTACTTGCTTGCTCCGCATAAGCAAAATCATTGCATTTACCACATCTAAAACATCTACAAAACCAGAAGAACCCGGGACTACGTAATCAAGACCCTTTTTAATTTTTTTAAAGAACACACCACTACCCTGTTTGTAGAACCCTTCACCTAAAATTATTCCAGGATTAACAATTACAACATCAAGACCTTCCTGCGTGCCTCGCCATACCTGCATTTCTGAAGCAAACTTGCTAATGCTGTAAACGCTGTTTTCTTTGTTAGCTTCCCAGTGTGTCTCTTCTGTTATTGCCCCTTTAGAATTACCTAAGGCTGCCACAGAACTCACATAGCATACTTTTGTAACCTTATTTTTAATGCAAAGATTAATCACATTTGCTGTACCTTCTACATTAATTTTTTGTAGCCTTTCAAAATCCCTGGGGTTAAACGATATAAGCGCTGCACAGTGATACACAAAGGTTATGTCATCAAATGCTTCAGTAAGCGCAGGAATATCTGTAACATCTGCTTCTACCCACTCTATATGTTCAAAAAGTAACGCTGCCTGTTTTGTATTCTCTTTAGCTTTCCATTTAAATAAATCGCGTACCGGCTCAATACTTTCAATTGTTCTATAGGTAGCACGTAGTTTTGTTTCGCCCTGAGCGATCAATTCATACATTAAATGCGAGCCAACTAAGCCTGTTCCTCCAGTTACTAAAATCATGGGCACTAAGTTAACGATATTCTTGCGTTCTTGTCGCGATGCTTTGCGCAATATCTTTATCTTTGCGCGCTTATTAATCGCACTTTAAGCATGTCTTACAGGCATTAATTTGACAGCTAAAAAGTCGAACTAGTTTAATCTCGATTATCGAGTAAAATCGCAGAAAACCGTAATTATGATTACCAATTTTATTGAAGAACTTAAATGGCGCGGAATGATTCACGACGTGATGCCGGGCACCGAAGAACACCTTATGGAGCAAATGCGCTCTGCCTATGTAGGATTTGACCCTACCGCAGATAGTTTGCATATAGGGAACCTGGTTCCTATTATGATTTTGGCTCATTATCAACGCTGCGGTCATAAACCTTTTGCGCTGGTAGGTGGTGCTACAGGCATGATAGGTGATCCTTCCGGGAAGTCTAGCGAGCGTAATTTACTTGACGAAAAAACATTACGCCACAATCAGGAATGTGTAAAAGGACAACTTTCTCAATTTTTAGATTTTACCTCGGGTGCTGCAAATCAGGCCGTATTGGTAAATAATTACGACTGGATGAAAGATATTTCTTTCCTCGATTTCATTCGCGATGTAGGTAAACACATTACCGTAAATTATATGATGGCTAAAGATTCGGTTAAAAACCGGTTATCTGGTGATTCTGAATCACGAGGCGATGGGATGTCCTTTACCGAATTTACCTACCAGTTGGTTCAGGGTTATGACTTTTATCATTTGTATAAAGAACACGGTCTTACCCTTCAAATGGGCGGTAGTGATCAGTGGGGAAATATCACTACGGGTACCGAAATGATACGCCGTATAGGCGAGGGTAAAGGGTATGCACTTACCTGCCCGCTTATCACAAAATCAGACGGAAGCAAGTTTGGTAAAAGTGAAGGTGGCAATGTATGGCTAGATGCAGAACGCACTTCTCCTTATAAATTTTATCAATACTGGTTAAATACCAGCGATGAAGACGCCGCTAAATACATTAAGATTTTTACCTTTTTAGAAAAGGAAGAGATCGAAAACCTAATTGCAACTCACCAGGAAGCACCTCATCAACGTGCTTTACAAAAGCGTCTTGCTGAGGAGGTGACACTCACCGTACACAGCGCAGAAGATCTTGAAAATGCCGTAAAAGCGTCTGAAATTCTCTTCGGAAAATCTACAGCTGCAAACTTAAAAGCACTTAATGAGAAAACCTTTTTAGATGTTTTTGAAGGTGTACCGCAAGCGGAAGTTAGCCGTGGGGAGGTTGAAGCAGGATTAGATATCGTAAGTGCTCTTTCTGAAAAAACCGGATTTTTAAAGTCTAACGGAGAAGCAAAACGCGCATTAAAGCAAAAATCAATTTCTGTAAATCAGGAAAAAGTAGCAGATGGTCACAGCATCACTACCGAAGATTTAATCAACAACCGATTTATTTTATTACAGAGCGGTAAGAAAAATTACTTTGTGATTCGCGTGATGGATTAAATTCGTTTATACATCAAAAAAAAAGCCGCAAACAGAATCGTACTGTTTGCGGCTTTTTTTTTTATTTTCTACTTGAACTATCTTCTTCCGCCAAAAACCTGTAGTGCGAAATACAATAGAGTTGCTAACGATCCTATTGCTGCCACCACGTATGTACGTGCCGCCCATTTTAAAGAATCTTTAGCCCCTGCGTGTTCCTGACTGGTCAACATATTAGATGATTCTAACCAGGCCAAGGCACGATTACTCGCATCATATTCTACGGGCAACGTAATAAAAGCAAATAATGTTCCCATTGCAAATAAACCAAGACCTATTACAGCGACGGTAAAACCTACTCCACTACTTATAATTGACATCAACACAAAGCCTCCTATAATTACAAACATAGACATACGTGATGCTACACTTACTACGGGCACTAGCGTAGAACGCATAGTTAACCAACTGTAAGCTTGTGCGTGTTGTACCGCGTGCCCACACTCGTGCGCCGCTACTGCAGCTGCCGCTGCATTACGCTGATTATAAACCGGCTCACTTAAATTAACCGTTTTGTTTGCAGGATTGTAATGATCTGTTAACTGGCCTTGTACCGATATTACTTTTACATCATTAATCCCATTATCACTAAGCATTTTACGGGCAATTTCCGCACCGCTCATACCATTTTGTAAATGTATTTGTGAGTATTCTTTAAACTTGCTTTTTAATTTATTACTCACTAACCAACTCACCAGTGCAATTGCACCTATGAGAATATAATATCCCATCATAACTTTAAATTTTAAGTAGTATAAAACTAATCATTAATTAGCAAAAAATAAGCCAAAACGAAAGCTGTCGTTTTGGCTTATTTTCCCTCATCCCCAACCTTCTTCCAACGGAGAAGGGAGAAGCGTTTTGAAAATTCCCCCTTTGGGGGTTAGGGGGACTAACCCACAAAATTCACAATCTTACCCGGCACAATAATCACCTTTTTAGGTTCGCGGCCACCCAAATATTCCTGAGTTTTCTCGTGTGCACGTACTGCCTTTTCAATTTCTTCTTTAGAAAGATCTAGCGGAAGTTCCATTGTAAAACGCATTTTCCCGTTAAATGAAATTGGGTATTCTTTACTGCTTTCTACCAAATGTTTTGCGTCAAATTCTGGAAATGGCGCAGTAGCGATAGACTCGCTGTGCCCTAATAAACTCCACAATTCTTCTGCAATGTGTGGCGCATAAGGCGAAATCAAAACCGCCAACGGCTCTAGCACTTCTCTGCTATTGCATTTTAAAGCGGAAAATTCGTTTACCGCAATCATAAAGGTAGAAACCGAAGTATTGAAACTGAAGTTCTCAATATCTTCCTGAGCCTTTTTAATGGTTTTATGCAACACTTTCATAGCCTCTTTAGAAGCAGCTTCTTCTGAAACCGCAAAGTCTCCCAAGTTTCCGGATGCATCTACTATGTGATACAACTTCCATAATTTTTTAAGGAAGTTATGCACTCCCGTGATTCCTGCAGTATTCCAGGGTTTTGCTTGTTCTAACGGACCTAAAAACATCTCATACATACGCAGCGTATCTGCCCCGTACTCCTCACAAATATCATCGGGATTCACCACGTTGTATTTGGATTTCGACATTTTTTCTACTTCGCGATCAACTTTATAGACACCCTCTTTTTCAGTAATAAAAATTGAATCTTTATAATCAGAATTTAAAGGATGCTTCTTAAACTCTTGAATATCCATTTCGTCAGATGCATTTACTAAACTTACATCGACATGAACAGAAATAGGACCACCTATAAATTTGTCTATTATTTCGAGAACCTCAAAATCTTTGCCTTCCAGTTGTTTTTGAATAGCATTTTTTGCCAAATCTATAACCTGATCCGCCCATTCAGCCCAAGCTTCTCCAGTTATTAAATTTCTTTCGATAAATACTGGCGTCTTGAATCCAAAAGTTTCAACTTTCTTCTCAGAATTCTCTGTATAGGTGATTACTAAATTGAGCTCGACAGTTGATCGATACAAAAAAGCACTGGTCCCCAAAATCATCCCCTGGTTGATCAGCTTTTTAAAAGGCTCTTCTACAGAAGCAAAACCGCGATCTTTTAAAAATTTTACCCAAAAACGGCTGTACAATAAATGTCCGGTTGCGTGCTCGCTACCACCTATGTACAAGTCCACATCCTGCCAGTAATCCATCGCTTCTTTTGACGCAAAAGCTTCATCGCGCAAAGCTTTCTCCATATACCTGAAGAAATACCAGCTTGACCCTGCCCAACCCGGCATGGTGTTTAACTCGAGTGGGTAAACTCCATTGTCCCCCTCTCGGTCTCCCCCCACGAGGGAGAGGTTTTCGTTACTTACTACTTTGTTTTGATTGGTATCCCAGGCCCAAACATCGGCGCGGCCTAGTGGTGGCTCACCTTCTTCGGTGGGTAAGTATTTTTCTACTTCAGGTAAGCGAATGGGCAAATGCTCAGGCGCGATCATTTGCGGCATTCCGTCTACATAATAGGTCGGGAATGGCTCACCCCAATAGCGCTGACGACTAAATACTGCGTCGCGCAAGCGGTAGTTAATTTTGCCTTCTCCCTGCCCTAATTCTTCCAGTGCTTCAATTGCCTTAGGAAGCGCTTGTTTATAAGACAATCCGTTTAAGAAATCTGAATCTTTAAGCGGCGTATTATCTTTTTCGGCATATGCCTGCTCACTAATATCTACGCCGTCAAATATATTTTTAATAGGAATATTAAAATGCTTTGCAAAATCCCAATCCCGCTGATCCCCGCAAGGAACCGCCATCACTGCTCCTGTACCATAACCGGCAAGCACATAGTCTCCTATCCAGATTGGGATAGGCTCTTTGGTAAATGGGTGCTCTGCATACGCTCCTGTAAATGCTCCCGAAATTGTTTTTACATCGGCCATACGCTCGCGCTCACTACGTTTTGCAGTCGCTGCGATATACGCATCAACTTCAGCTTTTTGCTCTGGAGTGGTGATTTCCTTTACAAGGTCTAATTCAGGTGCCAATGTCATAAACGTCACTCCAAAAATAGTATCAGGACGAGTTGTGAACACAGATATACGCTCCCCACTTAAATCCTCCCCCAAGGGGAGGACTTTCTCACGACGCTCTATTTCACTGGTAATCGTTTCAACTACCTTTTCAACATTATTTAGCACCTCATCATTAGAGAATCTTAGAACTTTGTACCCTTTTTTCTGTTCCAATAACAATTGACGTTCTGCATCTTTATCCATTTGATATTGATGCACATCCCCATCTACCTCAACAATGAGTTGAGCTGAAAGACACACAAAATCAACAATATATTGATCAATTGGATGTTGCTGTCTAAATTTAAATCCGGTTTTTTTACCGCGCAATTTACTCCACAGAAGGGCCTCGGCTTTTGTAGGTTTATCACGCATTTCCTGAGCGCGTTCTAAAAGAACCGAGATTAGTTCGGGCTTTCCGGTCATAAAACCGGCGTGGCTTGCGCCCCCTCCGTGGGAGGGGGTTGGGGGGAGGATTCTGAATTCTACTGAAGCCCCCTTACTTCTCCCAATCCAATTGGTTTGTGAATCTTTAAGCGGTTGTGGCCAGTCGATATCTTGCAGTCCATCTAGTAAACGCTGTGCATAGGCACTGATACGCATACTCCATTGTTTCATTTTTTTACGTACTACAGAATGACCGCCACGCTCTGAAACGCCGTTTACAATCTCATCGTTTGCCAAAACCGTACCCAATGCCGGGCACCAGTTTACTTCGGTTTCTGCTAAATATGTTAAACGGTATTTTAAAAGGATTTCCTGTTTCGCTTTCGCGGAAGCATTTTTCCAATCTTCAGCGGTGAAGGATTCTATATCCTCATCACAAACGGCATTAACTGAAGCATTTCCTTCAGCTTCAAATTTTGCAATAAGGTTGTCTAGGTGTTCTGCTTTGTTGCTGTCTTTATTATACCAACTTTCAAAAAGCTGAATAAAAATCCATTGGGTCCAGCGGTAATACTCAGGCTCAGAAGTGCGCACTTCGCGACTCCAATCAAATGAAAAACCTATTTTATCCAGTTGCTCACGGTAGCGTGCAATGTTAGTTTCAGTAGTAATAGCCGGGTGTTGCCCGGTTTGAATCGCATACTGCTCTGCAGGAAGCCCAAACGAATCATACCCCTGCGGATGCAATACATTATACCCCTGATGACGCTTATAACGCGCATAGATATCACTGGCGATATACCCTAACGGATGCCCAACGTGTAAGCCTGCTCCCGATGGATAGGGGAACATATCAAGCACATAATATTTAGGTTTATCACTGTTGTTTTGAGCTTCAAAAGTGCCGTGGTCTTTCCAGTGCTTTTGCCACTTTTTTTCTATCGCGTTAAAATCGTAGTTCATTGCCGTGTGTTACTTTGCGCACTTCGTGCGTTATAATAGGCGGCAAATTTACAATTTTAAAGGGATTTCGTGTTTTGCTTTCGCGAAAGCTATAAAGCTACGATCGCGCCTCTTTTTCCATAGGTTTAAGGCATTCATAAATGAGCTCATTTATAGGAACCGGAACCCCAAGACGCTTCCCTTCCCTCACAACATAACCGTTAAAATTATCGAGTTCGCTAGGCTTGCCCTCCATAATATCGCGCTGTGTAGAAGCAGTTACGTCTGCTCCCTGATTTTGAATCGCTTCAAAAACAGCATCCATATGCGCTTCGGTAAGCTTGATGCCCTTAGCTTTTGCTACTTTAAAAATCTCTTGAGCCGTATTTCTCATCATATTAAAAAGATAATCACTAGATCTAATTTTTCCCATAGGTACACGCACTAAACCACCAAGACCACTAATGCTACAGATGAATAAAAACTTCTTCCAGATTTCTACTTGAATATTATCTACTAAGTGAACCGTAACGTCGCCTACCTCTTCAAACATTTCTTTGATTCTTTTTGCTCGATCTGTAAGACTGCCATCAAGTTCTCCCAAAGTAATACTGGGTTCAAAATGAGGATGTTTAATTTTGCCAGCGCCATCTACAAAACTCACGATGCGGCACAATCCACCTAAAACCTGTGCTTCTGGAAGTACTTCAAGAATCATTTCGGCATTTGCTGCACCATTTTGTAAGGGTAAGAATATCGTTTCCGGTGTTACATAAGGCTTCAATTTTTTAATCGTCTCACTTACCTGCCACGATTTTACGCCTAAAATTACAAGATCTGGAGTAGGTATTTTACTCAAATCATCTGTGGCAAGATCTGGTGTCGCTTTAAAATCACCTTTGTAACTGGTAACATCTAACCCATTATCCTGTATCGCTTTGAGATGTTCACCGCGAGCGATAAAGGTTACATTATGTTTTGTCTGTGTGAGTTTTCCGCCAAAATAGCCACCTACACCACCTATACCATATATAAGAATATTCATCGTTTTCTATTTATATTTTAAGTTTAAGAACACTGTTATTCTGAAAAAGACAAACTAAAAATACAAAATGCAGAAAGGGTGCGTTTAAGAAGCACGAACTTTAGTATTTTTACGCAAAATTTTAGTAAGCCTCATGTCGTCATCTTTTGAAAAATTTCAACGCCGCAGATTGATTTCATCGTATTTTTCGGTGGTTCTAAGTATTGCTTTGGTGCTGTTTTTACTGGGTTTATTAGGCCTTTTAGTGCTCAACTCTAAGAAAGTTGCAGATCACTTTAAAGAGCAAATTGCACTAACGGTGTATCTCAAAGACGACGCCAAAGAAGTAGAAATGAAGCAGCTCGAAAAGACCTTAGCGCTTGCAGACTATACAAAATCTACTCAATTTGTCTCTAAAGAGGAAGCTGCAGAAGAACATAGTAAAGAAATAGGTGAAAATTTTATGGATTTTCTAGGGTACAACCCCCTGCAAAACTCCATAGATGTGTATATGAAAGCAGATTTTGTTTCTGCTGCTCAGGTTAAAGAAATTGCTGACGAATTGATGACTAAAGATTTTGTGGAAGAGGTAAATTATGATCAGCCACTTATCTCATTGCTTAATGACAACATTAAAAAGATAAGTCTGTGGATTGTGATTATTAGCGGTGTTTTTACACTAATTGCGGTATTACTTATTAATAGTGCAATTCGCCTATCTGTTTATTCTAAACGATTTACGATTAAAACCATGCAAATGGTGGGGGCAACCAAAGGGTTTATACGCAGACCTTTTATTTGGCTAAGTATGAAACTGGGAATGGTAGGTGCCATAATCGCACTAGCCGGAATGGCAGCAGTTTTGTATTACTTAAATGAAACGTTTCCTGAACTTGAGTTGTTACGCGATAAAATGATTTTAGCTATATTATTTGTAGGTGTTTTTGCCGCTAGCGTTATTATTACCTGGTTTAGTACCTTTTTAGCAACACAACGTTTTCTCAATTTGAGAACAGACGAACTTTACTATTAGATCTAAGACTTAAGATTTTAGATAAGACAGAAAAGAGCAAAAGCGCTCTTAACATATAACCAATAACATTTAACTCTTAACGAGAAATGGGAGAACAAAAACGAAAAAAGCAAAACGAACTGCATCGCAGTAGTTTTATTTTTAAGAAAAAAAATTATCAGGTGATGCTTATAGGCCTTGGTGTAATTGCTCTTGGTTTTATTTTAATGTCTGGTGGTGGCAGTGACGATCCTAACGTTTTTAATCCGGAAATTTACAACTGGAGACGTATACGCCTGGCTCCTGCTTTGGTATTAATAGGTTTTGGAATAGAAGTGTATGCGATTTTATTGAACCCAGACTCATCTTCAACAATAACACGAGATAAAGTTTCTGAAACTTTTCCTAAGGATAAGCACACCAAGTAAATGGATATAATAGACGCTATAATACTGGGTATAATTCAAGGACTTACCGAATTTTTACCGGTATCGTCAAGTGGTCATCTCGAATTAGGTAAGGCTATTTTAGGGGATAATACACTACCAGAAGAAAGTCTTTTATTTACCGTAGTACTTCATTTTGCTACAGCTTTGAGTACACTGGTTGTATTTAGAAAAGACATTTTTGACATCATAAAAGGTTTATTTCAATTTAAATGGAATGAAGAATCTCAATTTGCGGTCAAAATCATATTATCTATGATACCTGCTGTCCTTATCGGTTTGTTTTTTGAAGAGCAATTAGAATCTCTTTTTGGCGGAAATATTTTGCTGGTAGGGATGATGCTTATCATTACAGCTCTTTTATTATGGCTTGCAGATAAAGCAAAAGATACCCAAAAACCTGTAAGTTATCGCAACGCTGTTGTAATAGGTATTGCTCAGGCAATAGCGATGCTTCCCGGCATTTCAAGAAGTGGTGCAACAATTTCTACATCGGTTTTATTAGGAAATGATAAAGCTAAAGCTGCCCGATTTTCATTCTTAATGGTGGTGCCTTTAATTTTTGGAAAGATCGCAAAAGATATTCTGGGTGGCGAGATAACTACAGACTCTGGTAACTTTACAGCACTTTCTATTGGTTTTATCGCCGCATTTGTAAGCGGATTAATTGCCTGTACATGGATGATAAAACTGGTTAAAAAGAGTAAGCTTTCCTGGTTTGCAATCTACTGCCTAATTGTAGGCATCATTGCAATAGGTTTTGGGTATTCTAACCTTTAACCCTATTTTTTAAATAGCATTTCATAAAATCAGTATGCAGTTTACCGAAGAAGACTTTAAAGAAGGGCAGGTTTTGCTTTTTGACAAACCCTTAAACTGGACGTCGTTTCAGCTGGTTAACAAGGCGCGGTGGTTAATACGCAAAACATTTAATATAAAAAAAATTAAAGTAGGTCACGCAGGTACTTTAGATCCTCTGGCTACCGGTTTGCTTATTATTTGCACCGGTAAGTTTACTAAGCGTATTGAGGACTTTATGGGGCAGGAAAAAGAATATACAGGAACCTTTGTTCTTGGTGCTACTACGCCTTCTTACGACTTAGAGACTGAAATAGACGCGACCTTCCCTACTTCAGAAATCACCGAAGAATTAATACATGCTACAACAGCACAATTCACCGGAAACATTCAGCAAAAACCACCTGTTTTTTCAGCTTTAAAAAAAGAAGGTAAACGCCTATATGAGTTTGCCCGGGCAGGCGAAGCGGTAGAAATCCCGAGTCGTGAGGTAGAGATTTCAGCCTTTGAGATTACCCGTATCAAACTTCCTGAGGTAGACTTTAGAGTACGTTGCAGTAAAGGAACGTATATACGCTCGCTAGCTCACGATTTTGGTAAAGCACTAAATTCTGGAGCCCATCTTTCCGCTTTGCGCAGAACAAAAATTGGTGCATATTCCGTTACAAATGCTACAAATCTTAAAGATTTTGAAGCCGCGTTAAATAACGCAGATTAGTCATACAATTAGCACGAGGTTCTTCCGTTTTGTTTAACAGCAACGCACGCTGCGTTTTTGTATTTTTACAGTTATGAAATTATCACCAGAAGATAAAGCAATGCTTATCACCTTTAGCGGTGCCAGCATCTTTGTTCTGGTTTTTTTCTTTTTAACAATAAACCCGTACGATACTTCACAGGTAGAAGAATTTATACCAATTCCTATAATTCAAGATATTCCTGAAGAGGAGCAACAACTTGAGCAACTTGAAGAAGTGCAACAGTTAAATCAAAAAATGACAAATCAAGCGCAAAGTAGCAATAGGCTGGTGCGTGAGGCAAATAGATTTTTTAGTCAGCAAAATCAAGTTGATAATGCGCTAAAAACAGATTCTGAAACAGCTGATCCTTCAGAAGATAATGACGGGGAAGATGAGTCCTTCCCAGATTACCAACAGCGTATCGCATTGTTAAAACAAAAACGGAAAGAAAAACAGTCTGCTGGAGAAAGCAGTACTTCAAAAGAGGTTTCTAAAGTAAATACATCAAGTTACAGACGCAGCACCGTTACCTATCACCTAAATGATCGCAATGCCATTAAAATACCTAATCCTGTATATACATGCGACGCCACAGGAAAAGTGGTTATTAATATTGAAGTAACCAATCTGGGCAGCGTAAGTAAGGTTTATTTTAATAAAGCGGCTTCTACAACAACAAATGGCTGCCTTGTTGACCAGGCTTTAGAATATGCGCAACAGGCGATATTTAATGACAGCACCAGACCTTCTCAGTTAGGCACTATAACTTTTGAGTTTCAAGGTTAAGAGCGCTTAATATCACCAGCAGTTCTGAGAGTATAGACATCCCTTTATCTTTATTATACCACAATTGCAGCTCTTCTTTAAATGAAGGTTTAATCTCACCATATTTCGCCTTATGGTCATCAACTAATTTTTGAGCCGCTTCTGAACGTGAACCCCATGAAGTAAGAATTTCCTGAGTTATCGAATCCTGAATAATAAGTTTAGGAATAGACATCGCCCCATTTGTTAGAAAAGCATCCATCAATTGAGGGTGATCATCTCTCAAGATTACTTTAAAATTAATCGCCGGTTGTACTTCTGCTATACGATTCATAACGGCGAGTGCCGGTGGCGCATCACCACACCAGCTTTCAGAAAGTACAAGCCAGTTTAACGGTCTGTTAAACGTCTTAATTTGCAATTCTTGATCTTGAGTAAGTCGTAAGGTTTTATCCCAGCGCTTCATACGCTTATCATTAAGTACTGTGTAATTAGATAGTGCTTCTGATTGGGTGTGACCTGTACTCGTAAAAAAGGCTGCATGCTTTGCAACCAGTATGCGGTAATCTGCATAGGTCAACCCGCTTACAACAGCCTGCTTTGCAAATTCCTGAACTTCTATAGGATTTAAACTCATTTCAAAAAAGTCGGTATTTAATAACTTAACTTACACCTTTAAAAGGTCATGATTATAAATGTTTATCTTTAAATAATCAGATAAATTAGATTTATGATTATTAACAGATGTGGCTGGTGCACAGGAGATGCGCTTTATGAAGCCTACCACGATACCGAGTGGGGCGTTCCCGTTTATGATGATGCAACGCTTTTTGAATTCCTAATACTAGAAACCTTTCAGGCAGGTTTAAGCTGGATTACTATTTTGCGCAAGCGCGAAAACTTCCGCGAAGCGCTAGACAATTTTGACTATAACAAGATCGCCAACTATTCTGCTGAAAAGTTAGAAGATCTTATGAGCAATCCCGGAATAATTAGAAATAAACTTAAAATAAAAGCTACGGTATCTAATGCGCAGGCATTTATTAAAATTCAGAAAGAATTTGGCACGTTTTCAAAATACATTTGGGGGTTTGTAAATCATAAGCCGGTACAAAATGCAGTTTTAAATTATAAAGAAGCTCCCCCAACTACAGCTGTTAGTGATGCACTATCTAAAGATTTAAAAAAACGCGGATTCAAATTTACAGGTTCTACCGTTATTTATGCGCATATGCAGGCTACAGGAATGGTAAATGATCACGAGATAACTTGTTTTAGATATAATCAAATTAAAGCGTTAAACCCATGAGGCTGCTCATATTCTTCATTTTAATCTCTGGTTTGAGTATGCTAAATGCTCAGGAAGTAAAACAAGAATATGAGCAAAAAATTAATGCTCAACAGATGCCTGCGGAAGCTTTAAAGTATCTTGAAAATCTTAAAATAGAAAAGCAAAAGATGCGTTACTATAAAGAAATAGATGGCGCTGTTACTAGCTTTGAGTCTAAATTTAGATCTAAAGGATATTTATATAGTGTAGAATTTAATGAAAACGGTATGCTCGAGGATGTAGAAATTGAAGTTTCAAAAGACGAAATGAGTAGCGTTATAAAATCAATTGAAGCTTACTTAAACACTACCTTTGACCGACATAAAATTGAAAAAATTCAGGCGCAGTACCAACCTAATAGTAATTTTATACATATTGCTCCCAGTAATCCTGATGCCTGGGAATTAATAATAGCCACAAAAAATACAACCAATAAATTAGAGCGATTTGAAATGACATTTGATCAAAATGGTAATTTTCTAAAATCGCGTGAAGTAGTGAGACAACCGTATGACTTTTTATTATTCTAGACTGCTGTTGTTAGCAGTTCTTTTCCCTCTGTGCCTTTTTAGTCAAGGCACAGAATTTTTAAACCAGCATGAGCTTTCCTTAAATTATAAGCCTGAAACAAGATGGAGTTTTAATTTTGAGTTTACTAATCGCAATACCTTTCCTACATCTGAGAAAGCTTACAAAGTACAGCATTTAGAATTATCCCATTTTACAACCTACCAAAGTGGTTTCTACGGAAGTTTTAGTTTAGGGTTACGCTATAGAAACCGTGATCTCTTTGATACAGAACGCAGTAATGAAGTGCGCATTACACAGCAGTATAATTATGTGAGATCTTATAATCAATATCGCATAGGTCACAGATTTAGGCTAGAAGAACGATTGTATACAGGAGAAACTGCCTATAGATTACGCTATAGATTAGGTATTGATTTTCCGCTACAGGGTTTACGTTTAGATACGGGTGAATTTTACACTGCCATTAACTTAGAAAACGTCTATAGCGTTCAGGATCGGGAGAAACCAGATTTTAATCAGCGGTTTTCGCTAACGCTTGGTAACAAAATAAGCGCTGCGACAAAACTTCAGATTGCTATAGAATATAGAAAAGATGATTATTTACTTGAGGAGTCAAACAGAGTATTCTTATATACTTCAGCAAAAATTGACTTATAGATAAGATAAAAATTGAGCTCTGCTTATTTCTGAAGCTCCCATACGCTCCAAATGCTCTGTATATACCTGGCAATCTATTAAATTGTAATCTTGAGTTTGTAATTTTTGCGCTAATGTTATAAGTGCAACCTTACTCGCATTACTTACTTTGGCAAACATACTTTCACCACAAAATATGTTCTTTTCCTTGAGATTTATGCCATACAAACCACCTACCAGAGCATCATTTTGCCATACCTCAACAGATTCTGCAACGCCTATTTCATGTAATTTTTGATAGGCTTCTAACATCTCATTAGTTATCCAGGTTCCATTTTGACCATCTCGCTTTATACGCTTACAATTTAAAACCACATCAAGAAAACAAGTATTGTAAGTCACCCTAAATACCTTTTCGCGTAGAATTTTAAGCATTGTTTTTGAGATGTGAATTTCGGCAGGTTTCAATACCATACGTGGGTCTGGTGACCACCACAAAACCGGCTGACCATCATTGTACCACGGGAAAATTCCTTTAGAGTAGGCGTCTAACAATCTCTCTACAGATAAATCTGCCCCTACAGCAAGCAAACCATCCTCATCTGCATAGCTGTAATCTGGAAAAGGCTGATGTTTGTTTATATAAATGATGACTTTACAATTAACTATGATTGATCTTACTACACTAACTCAAGAATAATCAAATTACAATTTTAGTGCCTTATTTTTTGAAAGTACTACAAAGAGATAAACCCTGTAGCCTTAAAGTTACAGGGGTTATTTGTTAATTTAAAATTAGATTAAAATGGTAAATCATCGTGATCATCATCATCAAAATCTGAAGCTGGCTCAAATTGATCTGCCGGTGGTACAGGAGGCATACCTGCAGCACCAGGTGCAGAACCTTCTAGATTCTCTATTCTCCAGCCTTGAATACTGTTAAAATATTTTGTCTCTCCTTGTGGATTTACCCACTCACGACCCCGTAAATTAATACTAATTTTTACGTTTTGACCAGGCTTGTAACTGTCTAATAAGTCTGTCTTATCCTGTACAAACTCAACCATAATATGTTGAGGATACTGCTCCTCAGTAGTTACAACAATCTCACGCTTTCTAAAGCCATTACTTCCAAAGCTTTGCGTATCGCCTATCATTTTTACTTTTCCCTGTACTTCCATCTTAGTTGTTTATTGTTATACGTGCCTTTTGTATTAGGCTAAAATTAATTTCCAGGCATCACCTGTATTATCTTGATTAATCAAATCACGCACTTTTAAATGCAGTTCTTGATCTTCTTTATTGGTTATCAGAAGTTTTAAATCTTCATTATTATCTAAAAAAGCTGTGATCTCTTCTGCTGAAGGTACACGCTCTACGTTTCCTAATTTACCTAAATCATTACCCGTAAGCACACTACTATACCTAAATTTTTCAGGAATTTGATCTACGCCTATGCCTAAATTACGCAAAGGTTTTGGTACTTCAAACATTCCGTCTATAGCGCGTGTGTACCAGTTAGCTCCCATACGGGCAACCAGATCTAATTTATGCTCATTAATAGTGTGATCTTCATTTAAAATCGCTTTCTGCAAATGTATTTTTACAATTTCGCAAATTACAAGATTACCTGCTCCACCTTCATTTCCTAATGCAACAACATCTTTTACCTTACATTCAAATTGTATAGGTGATTCTTTCACTCTAAAAGGCTTCACAACTTCAGAAACTTCTTTTGTAAACCCTCCTTTAATAAATTCATCTACACCAGCGTCATAATCTGTGCTCGTAAGAGACATTTGCTGTACCATCGCATAATTAACACTATTTATAACCACTTCTCCCGTAGCTATAATATTATCTAAAGTATGCTTAGTCGTATTATCTCTACCTCGGCGTACCGGCGAAAAAACCACCACAGGCGGGTTAGAACTAAACACATTAAAAAAGCTATAGGGCGCCAGATTAGGCCTCCCGTCTGCATCTAATGTGCTTGCAAAAGCTATAGGTCTGGGGCCTACAGAACCAGACAAAATACCATAAACGCTGGCATTATCTGTATTTGTAGGATCAATGGTAACAAATTCTTTGTTCATTTTGCAAAGGTAGGCATACGGTATTACACTTAAAACCGTTTTGATTACAATAATTCTCTAAGAAATACTTTATATTTAATTAGGTCTCTTTACTATTTTACAGACCATAATCCGGGAAAAAAACCTAAGATTTGTACAGATATATTAAAACGCGTTTTTTTTAGATTAAAGACAGGAACTTTATGAATTTTAACCCAGATCAACGGTTCTCCCGCTGGTTTATAATCTTTGCTGCTGTAGTTATTACAGCCTTAATTCTCTGGAATGTTTCTTTATTCTTTGACCAGCTCAAACAGTCAGAGCGTGATCGTATGCAGATCTGGGCCTCATCTATGGAAGCTTTTAATACTGAAGATATTAATCAATACTATGCCCTAAGCCAGAAAATAAATTCTAAAAATCAATACATCCCAATTATAATAACTGATGATCAGGACAGTATTGTAAACAGTATAAATATTCCTGATGCAGTACTTAAAGATGCCGTACGGTCGCAAGAGCTTTTAATGGAGATGGCTGCCGAAAACGAACCCATACGCATCGACATCACCGGCGGTGATTTGCAATATGCATACTACGGGCATTCTCCTGTTATTAATCAGCTTAAGTACTTTCCTATTGTTTTAGTGATAATCGTCATCCTGTTTATTGCTGTAATTTATTTCTTTTACGCCACCTCAAAAGCTTCTGAGCAAAATCTTGTCTGGGCAGGTATGGCAAAAGAAACAGCACATCAAATAGGCACACCGTTATCATCACTGGTGGGATGGACAGAAATTTTAAAAAGTGAAAATGTTAATCCCGAATATCTGATAGAAATTAACAAAGATATTACCAGACTAGAAACCATTACCGGCAGGTTTTCTAAGATAGGGAGCATCCCAAAACTAGAGCGTAAGAATATAATTCTAGAAACACAGGATGCCTTTGAATACCTTTCTAAACGCAGCTCTAAACTTATAGATTTTGAAATAGACGTACCTCAGGGAGAACTTTATGTAATGCTCAATAAGGAGCTTTTTGCCTGGAGTATAGAAAACCTTGTAAAAAATGCAATTGATGCCATGAAAGGCAAGGGAGCTTTAAAGTTAACTCTAAAACGAGATACGCGCTACGCTAAGATTTTAATTAAAGACACCGGTAAAGGAATTCCTAAAATGAATTTCTCTACAATTTTTGAACCCGGCTATACTACTAAAAAAAGAGGTTGGGGGTTGGGCTTATCACTTACGAAGCGTATTATAGAAGAATATCACGATGGGCAGGTGCGGGTTTTACATAGCGAAATAAATAAAGGGACAACGTTTCAAATTGCCTTAAAACTGGTAGATTAATGAATAAGAATGTAAGAAATATGAGCGTTACCGTGTTGTCTGACAACTGGTACACGCTTAACAAAGTTGATTTTGAATACCTCAACAAGGATAAGGAGTGGGAGAAACAATCTCGCGAAGCCTACGACAGAGGTAATGGTGCTGTTGTATTACTCTACAATGTTCAACAAAAGACTGTAATTCTTACCCGCCAGTTTAGAATGCCTACTTATTTAAATAAAAATGAAGATGGGATGATGATTGAGGCCTGTGCAGGGCTGCTAGATGAAAACGATCCTACTACAGCTATTCTAAAAGAAATTGAAGAAGAAACAGGTTACAAAGTAGATAAGGCTACAAAAATCTTTGAATCTTATATGTCACCCGGCTCAGTAACCGAAATCTTACACTTTTTTATCGCAGAATATTCTAAGAAACAAAAAGTATCTGAAGGCGGCGGAGCTGCAGATGAAACAGAAAATATTGAAGTACTTGAATACCAATTTGAAGAAGCAATAAACCTTATGAAAACTGGCGCTATAAAAGATGCCAAAACAATTATGCTTCTACAATATGCTCAAATAAATCTGGTAGATCTTGCTAAATAATTTAATTTAGCGGCATCAATCAATAGATGAATTATGGCTACTACGTACGTTAAATTTGGTGAATCCAAAATACGTAACAATTGTCCTAAATGTTTTGCCCAGGACGGTCTCGTTTTCAGTTTCTCTAATAAAGTAGTGGAGAATAAATTAATGAGTAAGGCCACAAAAGAAATTAAAGGAGAACTTACATGCAGTCATTGCGAAACCGTCATCTATCCTGCATTATGGACTGATGAAATTGACCGTGTATATCTGTACAATTTAAAACGCATAGGCAATCCTGAAGTTTACACCCGTTTTAAACCTTTAGCAGTAGGTATTTTTGTAGGGATTACTATAGCTATTGCGGGTGCAGCATTTGCATTTTACAAACTACAACAACCATAAAAAAATCTACTTCGGTTTAATTTCTTTGCTGAACTATATTAAATATACTTCATCAAGAATCTTATATCGCAGCATTGATTTGAGATGCTAGTTCTTTAAATTCAGCCTCTGTAAGAGATTGTTTTGAAATAAAACGGGCATCTTCCATAGTCGTTAAGGGTATTAAATGTACGTGCACGTGAGGCACTTCAAGACCTATAACAGAAACTCCTATTCGTTTACAAGCTACTACCTTTTCAAGAGCAATTGCCACTTTTCGGCTAAATGCCATAAGCGCAATATATTCGGGCTCAGAAAGATCAAATAATTTATTTACTTCTTTCTTAGGAATACATAGTGTATGCCCTTTTGCATTTGGGTTTACATCTAAAATTGCAATATGATTGTCATCTTCTGCAACGATGTGACCCGGGATTTCGCGATTTATTATTTTAGTGAAAATTGATGGCATAATAATTTGCTTATTTTTTTCGAAGGTAACGAGAATGTGTTTTTCTTCCTAATTTAAAATTCTTCAAGCAGCACATTTAGCAAAATACCGCTGATTGCACTACTAAAATAGGATCCTGTTTTAACAAAATTTAAAGCATTTCCCAACAGGCTAATGTATTCTCAGTTTTTCTTGAAATCCTTGCTTTTTTATGTGCCTATTTATTAAATGATACCTAAAAAGCCGATTAAAGTATTAATAGATTTTCATTTTTTAAAAAGTAAATGATGCAAAATTCGTCGTCTGTCGATTCACAAGTGACGTCTGTCTAATTCATTATGTTTTTTTTAACCTTTTCTGCTACTTAGATGTAACTAACAATTTAGATCTATTAAATAAAACATTTATGAAACAAAAGCTACTGTATTTAGTACTGCCGTTGTTTTTTCTGTGTGTACAGAGTATTTGCGCACAGCAACAACAGGTGTCAGGAACAATTTTAGATTCTGAAAACGGAATGCCCATACCGGGTGTTACCATATCAGAAAAAGGAACAGGTAACGGAACCGTATCTGATTTTGATGGTAATTATACTATTGAAGTTTCTTCAGGTGCAACACTTGTATTTTCGATGATAGGCTTCACCACTCAGGAAGTTGCTGTTGCAGGAAAAAATGAAATCAATGTAAATTTTGTTGTGAGCACAGAAGCTTTAAATGAGGTGGTAATAACAGCCCTTGGTATTAAGCGTGAAGTTAAAAAGCTGGGTTATGCTATGACCGAAGTAAGCGGTGAAGAACTGGCAAAAACAAATACGGTTAATCCCGTTCAAGCCTTACAGGGTAAGGTTGCTGGGGTTAGTATTGGCGCTTCAGACGGTGGATTATTCGGTAATTCAAAAATTCAGATTCGAGGTGTTTCTTCATTAAACTCTACAAACAATCAACCTATATTCGTTATTGACGGGGTAATACTTGAAAATACCGAATCTAAAGACAACTCTGCAGACTGGGCAGCAAGTGCCAATGACTATGGTAACATCTTAAAAAATCTTAACCCAGATGATTACAAATCTGTTTCGGTACTTAAAGGAGCTGCAGCAACTGCATTATATGGTTCTCGCGGTATTAATGGAGTGGTTTTAATCGAAACTAAAGATGGTTCTGGTTCTCGCGGGATTGGTGTTTCAGTAAAACAATCTATAGGTATTGATTACGTTTTTGACACTCCAGATTTACAAAATCAATTTGGTCCCGGTACACTCGCCGGTTATATTGGCTACGGTAACAGAGATGAAAACAATAATTTTTATCGTTTTGACACAGGGCAATTCTATTATAATAATGAAGGCCAGGCTACTTTAATAGGCCACGCAGGCGGCGGCTTAAGCTACGGCCCACGTTTTGACGGTTCGCTAATAGAAGATTATGATGGGAGTTTAATACCCTATGTTGCTCAAAAAAATAACATGAAAGATGCCTATGAGACAGGTATTAATACAAACACTTCATTTTCAGTAAGTGGCGCTAACGACAAGGGTAGCTTTTATCTATCTGATTCTTATAACAAAAGAACAGGTACTTTACCAAGTAACAGCTTTGAGAGAAATGCAATTTTATTTAGAGCTACTTATAATTTAACCCCCTGGTTAAAAGCTAGCGGATCTATGTCTTTCACCCAATCTAATGCACAAAACGCGCTAGATGCTATATCACAAAACTTCTTTGAAGGTGGTTTTGAACGTATTTACAATACTGAAAAATATTCACAACGCCGTTTTTGGCAGGCGCCACACGGAGGTGTACCTAATGCGCAATTTAATGATGAGTTTGCCTTTGCTCCCAATAGCGGTTTATGGTTTAACTACAATACCATAGATGATAGAAGTAAAGAGACTGTCTCGCGTCCTGTTATTACTCTTTCTGCTGAAGCAACAGACTGGTTAACTATAACCGCACAGGCTAGTGCTAATGATTATACCACAAAATATGAGTCTAAAGCATTAGGTAGTGGTTATGCAAATGAAGGTGGGCAGTATGTTTTAAATCACTCTAGAGATTTAACACGTAACGGAAAAATTACTTTTGATATTCATAAAGACATAAGCGAAGATATTTCTTCAACACTCTTAATAGGTGCAGAAATATTTGATCAAGAAAAATCATATAGTAATGTGAGAACAGATGGTGGTTTAATTGTACCGGGTAGATTTTTTATGGACAACTCAAGAAGAAATCTTATTTCTGATGCAGGTATCTTTGGCACCAAACAAATAAACTCGCTTTATTTCTTATCTAGTTTTGGCTATAAAGATCAATTGTTCTTAGACATTACCGGTAGAAATGACTGGTCTTCTGCCCTGGTTTACACTAACGGAACCGGCACAAACTCCTACTTCTACCCTTCTGTGTCTAGTTCCTGGCTTTTAAGCGAAACTTTTAAAACACCAGATTGGG
Source organism: Leeuwenhoekiella sp. W20_SRS_FM14 (assembly GCF_052119605.1). Taxonomy (NCBI): domain Bacteria; kingdom Pseudomonadati; phylum Bacteroidota; class Flavobacteriia; order Flavobacteriales; family Flavobacteriaceae; genus Leeuwenhoekiella; species Leeuwenhoekiella sp. W20_SRS_FM14. The sequence goes on from NZ_JBGQOK010000010.1 coordinate 94,407, forward strand.
TAACTTTTGGAAAATTAAGAGCTTCCTGGGCGCAGGTAGGTAGCGACACAGACCCGTATGTAATAAATCCCGGATACGCTATTGGCAGATATGAGATGAATGACGGCAATTTTGTTTACAACAATTCAATATCAAAAACACTTGTTAACCGAGAACTTATTCCAGAACGTAAAAACTCATATGAATTTGGCCTTGATGCCCGTTTTTTAAACAATCGTCTAGGTGTTGATTTTGCATATTATAATGAGACTATTAAAAACCAAATTGGTAATGTTCCGGTAAATGCTGAAGCGGGTTACACTCAATATTTAACTAACATAGGTACCTTAAGTAATTATGGGGTTGAATTAAGTCTTTATGGTTCTCCTGTAAAAACTCAGAATTTTGAATGGAATGCAACTTTCAATTACTGGAATAATACCACAAAAGTTAAAGATCTTGATGATGCCTTCGGAGGTTTCAAAACATTAGGCGGCGATATCAGCTACGGAAACTTTAGAATAGGTTCTGTTGCCTTTGAAGATGGCGAATATGGTGTGTTAATGTCTGATAGTGCTATAAAGACGTGGCAATCTGTAGACGACGCCGGTAATCCCATAGACGATCCGCGTAACGGAATGAAACTACTTACCTACAGTGATTCTAGACGTGGCGCTTATTATCAACGCAGTGGGACAGTAGAAAAGGTAGGTAAAGTTCAGCCAGATTTTGAAGGTTCATTAAGCAATGAATTTACCTATAAAGGCGTATCTCTTTCTGTATTATTAGATGCTAGATATGGTGGCCACATCGCATCATATTCAAGCAGATATGGTACTGCTTATGGATATCTTGATTCTTCTCTAAGAGGTAGAGATGAAGCAAATGGTGGAGTTAGCTGGACTTCTCAATATTCAGATATTGAAGGACGCACCTATTCTGATGGTATCATCCCAGAAGGTATTTTTCAAGAAGGTCAAATGATTACCGCTCCTAGTGGTGAGAGCGTTAATGTAGGCGGCATGACGTATCAGGAAGCTTACGACCAGGGACTAGTAGAACCCACTCATGCCAGTTTCTATAATTATTTCACAAACTCATGGGGTCAGGGAGTTGTTAACGATAATTGGTTTAAAGAGGTAAAATATATCGCTATAAGAAATATTTCTTTAGGATATAACCTGCCAAAAAGTATAAGCGACAAGTTAAATGCACGCAATCTTTATATAGGTGTTAATGCACGAAACTTAGGCTACATATATAATTCTTTACCTAACAATATTAACCCAGAAAGTTTTAGAGGTACAGGAAGTGCAGATTCGTTTAGAGAGCGCTCATTTACTCCGTATACAGCAAGTTACACCATGACGATTTCTCTAGATTTTTAATTTAACAGAAAGAAAAAATGAAAAAAACGATAAACATATTTTTAATTCTACTACTGGTATTTGTCTCTGCGTGCGATAAAGACAGTTTTGCTGAATTAAATAGCGACCCATCGGCATTATCAGATCCTGATTTGCGATTCTCGATGACTAAAGCAGTAGAACAAATGTATGGCGACGATTACCTCATCTGGTTCTATGATAATTTTGATTACGCGTACCCGTGGTCACAAGTAGCAACGGCTACCGGAAGTGGTGCAAATTCTGAAGCTATTTTTGAAATGGGACCTGTTGCAGACCGCCTGTATATATACCGCGAGGTGATACCTAACACCAGAGATATTAGAGCTCAAATAGAGGCATTAAGCGAGGAAGAGCAACAAGCAAGAAGAGCGTTAAAAGCAATGACCTACCCGGTTCAAATCTTTCCGTCTATGCTGTATTCAGACCTTTATGGCTCTATGATTTACACACAAGCCGGTTTAGCTCCCTATACTTCGCCTCCACTATTTAATCCTGAATTTGATACACAAGAAGAATTATATACAATATGGCTTGAAGAATTAGATATGGCTATTGAAGATTTAAGCGCTTCTAATCAATTTGAAATAGGTGACAATGACGTGATTTATGGCGGAGATTATGCAAAATGGGCAAAATTTTGCAATCTGCTTAAATTAAAAATTGCAGCACGTTTGATCAATACAGATCGTGCAAAAGCATTAGCTATAGCAGAAGAGGTAGCAAACTCTCCTGCAGGATATATGGATAATTTGAGTGATGATTTTATCTATCAACGTGATATAAATTACAGAGGCACGGGTAATCCTATGGGCGCAGGTGCAGGGTCTATAGAGCTTATAGATTTTATGGTGGCTAATAAAGACCCTAGAGTTAAAGTACTTTTTGATAAAAACTCATTTAACGGTGAGGTGATACAGGCATTTATTGATGCAGGACAGGATTTACCGCCTTATGTTGAACAGTATGTAATTTTAGATGCAGACGGCAATTTTGAAGGATGGTCTGGACCGGGTGAGCCCTGGGTACGTTATTTTGGAGTACCCTTATCTCCAGATGCTGCTTTTATAGGTGCAAATGATGTTTATTTTAATCAAGGAATTAACAATAGAGTTAATCTTGACGGAGCTGAAAAAACCTATACATCTACTTCAAATTTTGCAGAGCGTATTACTCGTACAGGATATGGCTTTACCTACCCTACTAAACCAAATGGTCGTGTGTTGCAACGCAACGATAACTTTCCACCTTTAAAAGTGATTTTAGGATCATCTGCTGAGACTAATTTATATCTGGCAGAATTTAAACTTCTGGGAGCAAACATTCCGGGAGATGCACAGGACTATTTAAACCGCGGCGTTGAGTTTTCTGCACGTGTTTTAGATATGCTTGCTGAAAACAATGGTTTCCCATACTATGATGAAGACCCTGTCTATATGGATGCAGCACTAGCTGAAGCTGGCGCAACAAAATTAAGAGATGAAGAGATCGTTAACTTATTACTTCAGCCTGCATATGATTTGAGTACAGACGGTTTAGAAAAAGTGTACATACAGCAATACATAAATTTTGCGGCAATGCCCGGTGATTTATGGACGACTGTAAGAAGATCTGGAATTCCTAAAACTGCAAGTACAATTCTGCCCAGAGACCCATTCTTAACCGGAGGCTCTTCTGCAACAGTACCGCGCCGTTTTACTGTGAGAACTCCTACTGAAGACAACAGTAATTACAACAACTACAACAACGCATACATGGAACAAGGCTTTACAACGGGATCTAATGACCCGCAAGTCTTAAACACAGAGCGTTTGTGGTTTGATAAACAAAACCCTAATTATGGTGCAGGGCCTAAACAATAGGTTTTAAATACTAATGCTAACGGGTCATTCAACAGTGACCCGTTTTTAATTTAAATACATAGATAATGAAATTTAGCTGGCTTTTATTCAGTTTACTCGCGGTAACTTCTTTGTCATTTGCCCAGAATCAACAAGGTAACATCGTTCAATATTTTGGTAAAGAAAAAGTAGAAGACGTCAACGAAGGTGAGATCCTGCATTTATTTACTGAAGGATTAATTTTAAAAAAACAAGGATTTACGTTTAATAATGATGCCGTTTCAAGTGATCCTGTTTTTGCACAAATACTCAACAAAAAAGTAAACACATCAATAGAAGAAATCAAAATAATTGATGCTTTTTCTGGTAAAACTCTTGAGTGGGAACCCCTAACAACACAAGAGAAAAATGAATTTGCTGATCGCGGTTTGCGCTCTGGGTATTTATATCTAGAATATAATTCAGAAACCGAACAAACTGTACTTTTTGAAGCTTCAGGACATACTAATGTTTTAATTAATGGGTTACCTCATGAGGGTGATCACTATGATTTTGGATGGAATTTAATACCTGTAAAACTCAATAAAGGCAAAAATGAATTTGTGCTTTCTGGCGGGCGCTTTGCTACAATGCGTGCCAGACTCTTAAAGGCAGATCAACCTATTCAATTTACTAAAAGAGATCTCACACTTCCAGACCTTTTAATTGAGGAGTCTAAACCGGTATATGGTGCAATTAGGGTAATGAATACAACAGACGACTGGTTTAAAAATGGAAAGATTCACGTAAAAATAGGGGATGCTGAGATGAGCTCTCAGGTTCCTAACATCTCGCCTCTAATCATTAGAAAAGTCCCATTTCAAATTGCAATCCCTAAAAATTTAGCACAACAGGAAACTATAAATGCTGTGATTACATTAATGGACAAATCTGGAAAAACACTAAGTACAGATACCTTAGAACTCGCTGTAAAATCAAAATATAAACATCATAAAAACACGTTTATAAGTCAGGTAGATGGCAGTGTACAATATTACAGTTTAGCACCTTCTCTTACTAAAGACACAGACAATCAGGCCTTGTTTTTCTCTGTTCATGGGGCTTCTGTAGAAGCGGTGAATCAAGCCAATGCTTATAAGCAGAAAGACTGGGGACATCTTGTGGCACCTACTAACCGCAGACCTTATGGTTTTGCCTGGGAAGACTGGGGTAGACTTGATGCCATAGAAGTTCTTGATGAAGCAGAAAAATTGCTTAAAACAGATAAACAACATACCTATTTAACCGGCCATTCTATGGGCGGTCACGGCACCTGGTATCTTGGCGCGACCTATCCAGATCGCTTTGCTGCTATTGCTCCTTGTGCGGGTTATCCTGATCTTCTGCTATACCGCAACAATTCTATAGAACGTATGAAAGAAATGCCGGCAGAAAGTTTTGACCGTTTTGGTATGACTAAAGATGACTTTTTGAAAAAAGCGACACTAACATTTAATAATGATATAGATGCCCACTTAGACAGTATCATTCGTAGAGCAGGCAATCCCAGTCGTACGCTAAAGTTAAAACGCAATTATCTGCATTATGGGGTTTATATTTTACACGGAGAAAAAGACAATGTAGTTCCTACATCAATAGCCCGCGATATGCGTGCGCAGCTAGGCTCTTTTCATAACGACTTCTCGTATTATGAATATCCTGACGGAACACACTGGTATGGTGACGAGAGTGTAGATTATCCCTTGCTTTTTGATTTCTTTAAAGCCCGAAAAATTAAGGCTTCAGAAGATATTGATGAGATTGAGTTTTCAACGGGTTCTCCCGGAGTTTCTGCCGGTTCTCATTATGTTAGTATTCTTCAGCAGAAAAAACCCTTTGAAATAAGTTCATTTAAATTGAAAAAAGAAGACGGCAAACTAAATATCACAACAATAAACTCAGCCGTACTGCGCATAGATTTACAGAATGCAGCAATAACAAATGATACATTAGCTATCGATAATCAGCAATTAACTTTCCCCTCTAAAGAAACAATCTATTTAGAAAATAATTTAGGAACATGGGCTCGTATCAAGGCTCCTCAAGCTCGTGAAAAAGGGCCTCACCGAAATGGCGGATTCAAAGATACCTTTAGAAATAATATGGTTTTTGTTTATGCCTCTAACGGTTCTAATGAGGAGAATGAATGGTATTATAACCGGGCTAAATTTGATGCTGAAAAATTCTGGTACCGTGCAAATGGTTCTGTAGAACTTGTAAAAGATCGTGATTTTAAAGCAAGTAATTATCCTGATCAGAACATTATTATCTACGGAAACAAAAGCAATAATACAGCCTGGAACAAACTTTTGAAAGACAGCCCCATTCAGGTTTCAACAAATAAAATTGAGATGGGTTCAAAATCGCTTACTGGTGATTCCTGGGGTGCACTATTTATTTATCCCAGAACAGATAGCGCTATTGCAAGTATAGGTGTTGTAACAGCTACAGGTATTGAAGGTATGAAAGCGGCATATGCCAATGACTATCTTGAAAACGGAACCACCTTTCCAGACGTTTTAATATTTGACAATACGATGCTTACAAAAGGAATTGAAGGTGTTAAAGCCAGTGGTTTCTTTGGCAATGACTGGTCTGTTGACAAAGGAGATTTTATCTGGAGAAATTAAATTAAAAAAGCTGAGTTCATAAAAGGATTCCTTGTTATGAACTCAGCTATAAAACTTTATTAAATAAAGGGGTTAGTCTCTTGTAATATCAATTACGTCAAACTTCATAGTCCCGTTAGGAACGCTAATTTCTGCAACATCCCCTACTTTTTTACCTAATAAACCTTTACCAATAGGAGAATCAACCGAAATTTTCCCGGTTTTTAAGTCGGCTTCGCTTTGAGCTACTAACTTATATTTCATTTCCATTCCGTTTAACTGATTTTTAATCGTAACCGTAGAATGTACTAATGCTTTTGAAGTATCTAATTGTGATTCATCTATAATACGTGCATTAGCAACAATTTCTTCCATCTTAGAAATACGCATTTCAAGCATTCCCTGTGCTTCTTTAGCTGCGTCATATTCTGCATTCTCACTTAAATCACCTTTATCTCTCGCTTCTGCAATTGCCTGTGAGGATTTAGGACGCTCTACATCTTTCAAATGATTAAGTTCGTCTCTTAATTTCTTTAATCCTTCTTCTGTATAGTATGCTACCTTACTCATAACTTCATTTATTAAATACAATGTAATCTGCGTATCTTCGTTTTATCATTTGGCTGTTCACAGCATAATGTATGCGCAGTGCTATAAACACAAAAAATCCCATCAAAAACGGGATTATCTGTTGCTAATATACGAATTTATTAATTCTTACTTTTAAAATCTTATAAATTGACAATTCATCTTTTATCAAAAATGTTCAATAAAATCTCAGCTATTGTAGTTCTTACCGTTGCTTTTCTCTCCTGCAGCACAGATGATAATCGTACTAATAACCTCAATATAAATCCCATATCATTTACCATAAGTTTAAACACAAATTTACCAGAATACAGCGTTTTGCAGTTTCCCGGTAATGCGGTGTTTGTTGCTAATGCCGGTGTACGAGGTATTTTTGTAATTAATACCGGTGCAGGAATACGTGCCTGGGAAGCTACAGATCCCAATCACGTACCTAATGAATGTTCTACGATGAATTTAAATGGAGTTGAAGCTAAATGTTCTTGTGAAGAAAACACCTATACACTTTATACCGGCCAGGATCTAGGCAAACAATTACCTTACACACTTATAGAATACCGGGTTTCGCAAACCGGAAGTGGGATTAATGTTTCTAATTAAAATAAAAACAGCCGACAGATGCCGGCTGTAAAGCAACACAATGAGTCCCCTAAAACCTAATCGTTGCTCCTATTAAAAAATTAATTCCTGCCTGCGGATAATATCCCGTCCCTTCAACCGTAGTTATGGTTCCCGGGTTTGTAAAGTCATCATCATAGGTAAAGAAATATCCGTTTGAAACATACTTTTTATCAAATATGTTATTTACTAAAGCGGTTAGCGTTATAGATTTTGCAAAACCTATTTCCTCCAGATCATACTGCACATTAAAATCATTTATAAAATAGGCGTCTAGCTTAGAACTTTCTGCGTCTATATTACCAAGGTATTGCTCACCTACATATTTAGAAAGTAACGACAATCTCAAACTTTTTAAAGGAAAAACATCTAAACGATTTCCTGCTATAATATTTGGTGAATACGAAATATTTGTATTTCCTAAATTTTGTAGAACACCATCTCTCTCAAATAGAAAATCTCTGTTTTTATTTGTGCTTAAGGCAATGTTAGGGGATACCGCGAGAATACGGGGTATAAGCTCTACAGCAGCCTCCACTTCTAATCCCAGTCGATAACTTGAACCGCTGTTTTGACGTATGGGAGCACCCACATCGTCAATTGCACCTGTTAATACTAATTGATCACGATAATCCATATAATACAGGTTTGCATAAATACGAGCTCGCTCCTGAGTAAAGCGATAGCCTAATTCAAAATCATTTAAAGTTTCGGGTACGGGATTTCCATTTTCAAAATCTGTGCGATTGGGTTCTCGGTTTGCGCGTGCATAAGATGCATAAACCTTGTTTGAGGTATCAAGGCTAACTGTTAATCCTGCTTTAGGATTAAAAAATGAAAACTTTTTATCAATGACAAATTCTTCCCTGTCATCATTTAAACCATCTGTTTGGTAAGATATAAACCTTTCTTGTAAATCTCCAAACACACTCCAGGTATCGTCTATTCGCCACGTAGCCTTAGCAAATGTGGTAAACTCATTTTTATCTGCTGTCCCAAAATAATAACGGTAACCCGGTTCTTCAGTTTGTGAAAAATACCGAGCCCAAGTGATTTCACCGTAGTGATCACCGCTGTATATACTACCAAAAACCCCGGCATCAAAATCGATGTTTTCGTCTGAATAATTAGTAGTTAAATTAGCTACATAATAACGATTATCTAACCAGCGACGACGTACTAAATCAGTATCGGTTTGTAAAGAACCCTCAACTTGATACGGCTCCCAGCCTATAAAATCAAATGTTGCATCGTCACTAAAATTGACATTTGCGTAATACCACGAGTCCACATATTCTTCAAAAAAGCCACGTCCCATCGTATAGTTTAAACTGAGATTTGTTGACCAGCCGCCGCCGTATTTTTGATTCCATAAAATTTGTAAATGGTCTTGCTTATAATTATCTACCTGATTGTCATAAAAACCTTGCAGGTTTCCGGCATCATCGTATTGAAAACCTATAGGGTTAAAAGTTCTGTCTGTTGCCAGTGTTTCGGCATCTATACCATTCCACGATTGATAAGTAACCTCAGCACCTCCAAAACCTATAACCTTTATCAACGTATTTTCGTCGCGGTAGCCTCCCTGTAAATAATAAGATTTTAAGTCTGAGCTGGCACGGTCAACGTACCCGTCTGATTTGATAGTTGATAATCTTCCCGAAAAGCTAAAGTGATCACCTATAAGACCTGTTCCAAATTTCACATTGGCTCTACGAGTATTAAATGATCCTCCCGAAGCACTAACTTCGGCGTATGCCTTATTATCTATAGCTTCGGTAAGAATATTTAAACTCGCTCCAAAAGCTCCGGCTCCATTTGTAGAAGTACCTACACCACGTTGCAATTGTAAACTTTGTACCGAACTACTAAAATCCTGAAGGTTTACAAAAAAGGTTGTAAGACTTTCAGAATCGTTATATGGGATACCATTTATGGTAACATTAATTCCTTGATTTCCTGTTCCGCGTACGCGAAAACCCGTGTAACCCACTCCCGCACCCGCATCTGATGTGGTTACAACGCTGGGTAAAAAATTAAGCAAAATGGGTAAATCCTGACCCAGATTACGCTGGTTGATTTCTTCTTTAGAAAGGTTACTAAAGGTAATTGGGGAGTCTGCATTAACGCGTACAGATTTCACTAAAACTTCGTTTAACGTATTTACGCTAGTAGTGTCTGATGGTTTTTGCTGTGCGAGTGCTCCCCAGGTTGTTATAGAAGCTACACATGCAAATAAAAGAGTTTTCATTCGTAAAATTATTACAAATAAAAGGGGCGATTATTCTGTGAAATTATTAAATAAAAGCAATGTTGTTTAAAAGCAATATTGAATACATCTATACTTTTAAACGTTTCCCTTGGCAGCATTACCTGCCCAGGTTCATTGGGTGTGATCTCAGCTTGCGTTTCTAAATAGAAAGTTTAAGCACCCCTTTGAGATTGAGCGGCAAATGTAGTACAATAGTTCTGCTTTTATAAAAAAATTAAGGGCTTTTGTTTCGCATAAGATTAATTTTAAACCGAATACCTTTTTATGAAAAACACAAAGCGATCTATTACCCTTAAAGTACTTGCAGGCTACTTTTTAATCGCCCTTTTAATTATTGTAGGTGTCTGGTTTATTTACCCGCAAATCAAAACATTTATTTATCCTGAGAAAGAGTCTGCCACTACAAACAAAAAGCTTACCTACACCAGTAATGCTCTAAGTTATTTGTATGAGGCAGAGACCATAGGCCGTACTGCAATGGCTACGGGCTCTCAAGATCAATTTAAACAATACCGGGTGATAGTAGATAGCATCTCCCCTCAACTCGACTCCTTACGCGCATTAACCACAACCAGAATGCTCACCCAACAACTGGACAGCATTAAAATACTTCTAAATACAAAAACCACAAACATAAGCGCAATGGTACAGTTGCGCAGGGAGCAATACTCCCGTAATTACTATGATGAGGCTCTTGCCGAATTAACGAAGGAAGACATCTATTTTGAAGATTATTCTAACGATCCCAGACTTGATTCTGTAGATGCATATACTAAAAAAGTGATTGTAGATTATCTCGAATATCTGCGCAAAGACAATGCAGACCCCGATCAAAATCTAACATCAATGGCTAAGACTGTGCGGGAAACACTGGCAAAAATTGAAGACCGTAAAAAACAGCTGGAAATAGACATTATAAATAAAGAGAATAATCTGCTTAAAAACGACCGAGAAATTAACCTGAAGATTAGAACGCTTTTAAGTTCGTTTGAACAGGAAGGCCTGTTATCTGCAAAACAACGTGAAGACCTTTTGAATTCGCGAATTGATGAGATTTCAAAAACCTTAAAGATTATAGGTCTAATAAGTATTGTTCTGGCTCTGGGTTTTGTGATTATGATTTTTAAAGATGCGTCACGAAGTCAACAATACAACACCGAATTACAAAAAAGCAATAAAGTGGCTAAATCGCTTCTAAAAAGTAGAGAGCAGCTAATGGCGACCATCACACACGATATGCGTTCCCCTTTAAATACCGTTATAGGGTTTACAGATTTGCTGCAAAAAACCAGCGTAGATGCCACACAAAACCGTTATTTGCAAACCATAGAAAAGTCTGGCGAATATATGCTTCAGCTGGTAAATGACCTTCTTGATTTCTCAAAGTTAGAGGCCGGTAAAATTAAGATTGAAAAAGTACCATTTAATCCTAAAAATCTTATTGAAGACATTATAGCTGTGGCAATCCCGGCTGTTGGGAAACTAGATGTAAATCTCAAAGTTGACGTACCTCAAGAATTAGATCGTCTGTTTTTAAGTGATCCTTTCCGTATAAAACAAATTGTCTCAAACCTAATTACTAATGCCTATAAGTTTACAGACTCAGGCAGCATTACTATTTCATTAGTTTTAGAAAAGGCAAATTTGATCATAGCTGTTGCAGATACAGGAATAGGTATCGCAAAACACAAACAGAAAATTATATTTAAAGAATTTTCGCAAGCGGAAGATCATATTTCTCAGAAATATGGCGGCTTTGGTTTGGGCCTTTCAATCTCTCAAAAACTTGCAGATTTATTAAATGGTAAGCTGAAACTTGAAAGCGAACTTGGAAAAGGAAGCACATTTACACTTAGTATTCCTGTAGAAGAAACGGGGCAAAAAATGGAAACCTCCCCGACCATTACTGAAGAGTTTAACACCAGCATTCCTAAAAATATATTGCTGGTAGATGATGAACCCATGCAAATAAAACTTGCTCAAGAAACGCTAAAAAGTCACCCTTACACCATTACTGCTGCAACAAACGGTAAAGAAGCGCTAGACCAATTAGAGCACAATACCTTTGACCTTATTCTAACCGATATACAAATGCCCATTCTAGATGGTATCGAACTTATTAAAAAAATTAGGCAGGATATACGTTTAAAAGAGACTCCCGTTATAGCACTTTCCGGGAATGGAAAATTAGAAGATGACGATTATAAAAAATTAGGATTCACCAGTAATCTAAAAAAACCTTACAAACCAGATCACCTTATAGCTATTATTAAGAATCTCAATTTTACGGTTAAACCACTTCAAGAAAACAATCAACATACAGACCAGGCTTACAATTTAGATGCGCTTAATGCTTTTGCTGATGATGATCCTGAGTCGTTAAAATCTATTATCGTCGTATTTATAGAAACTGCCGAAGAAAATATTATCTTACTTAATACGCACGCAGAAAACCCAGGGCAACTTAAAGAAATCGCTCATAAAATGCTACCTATGATGCGCCAGTTAGAAGCAACATCTATAGTTAAAATATTAGAAAAGCTAGAGAATCCTGACGGAAAAACAATTTCTAAAAAAGTATTGAAATCCCTTATTCATATTGTGGAGAAAGACACCAATGAATTACTTAAAAATTTACGACTTCACTTTAAAGTTTAATATCGTATTGTTTTAACTTATTGTAAAGCGTTTTACGATCTACATTAAGAATACGTGCGGCTTTACTTTTATTACCGTTTGCTTCCTCTAGAGCATCTAATATAAGTTCCTGCTCATTTGCATTTTTAAATAAACTAAAGTCTTGTTTTGACGCATCTTCTTTAAAACTTGTAATTTCCTGAGGCAATAATTCTAAAGGTATCGTGGTATGCTGAGTTAGTAAAACAGATCGTTTTACAATGTTTTGAAGCTCTCGTAAGTTTCCCGGCCAGTCGTAACGCTCTAAAGCCTGCATCGCTTCTTCGCTAAAGCCCTCAACATCTTTCTCTAACTCCAGATTTGCACGTTGCAAAAATGCACTTACAAACAATCGTAAATCTTCTTTACGTTTACTTAACCTCGGTACTTTAATTGAAAATTCATTAAGTCTGTGGTATAGATCTTCTCTAAAGTCACCTTTTTTAACAGCTTCAGCGAGATCCTCATTTGTTGCTGCTACAACACGTATATCTACCGGAATTTCAGTATTTGCACCTACCGGTTTTACCTTGCGTTCCTGCAAAGCTCTTAACAATTGAACTTGCAGCTCGTAAGAGAGGTTTCCTATTTCATCTAAAAAAAGTGTACCCCCATTTGCCGCTTCAAAGTGACCTATTTTATCTGTTAAGGCTCCTGTAAATGAACCTTTTTTATGACCAAAAAACTCACTGCTCGCTAATTCTTTTGGAATGGCACCACAATCTACTGCGATAAATGGATGCTCCTTTCGTTTGCTTCTATCGTGAATATTTTTTGCAACGTATTCTTTACCCGTACCACTATCACCTATTACTAAAACAGACATTGTTGTGGGCGCTACTAAATCTACATATTGATTGAGTTTTGCCGAAGCATCACTTATACCTTTTATAAACTGGGATTTTGCCGCACTTTTAAACTTAGGTTCAACAACAGCTTCTTGCTTTACTTCTGCTACGTTCTGAGTTACTTTTGCACTGTTATTTTTCTGAAGTGCTTTTTCTATTATTTGCAGTAATTCATCGGGTCGTACCGGTTTAGAAATGTAGTCAAAAGCACCTTCCTTCATTGCCTGAACTGCCTTATTCACTTCTGCATAACCCGTCATAAGAATTACGGGTATATTCTGATTTATTTGTATAACGTGTTTTAAAATACTAAGACCATCATCATCTGGCAAACGTACATCTGTTAATACAAGATTTATGGTGGTTGTATCTAAAATCTTTCGGGCTTCTTCGGCAGTAAAAGCGCTTGTTACTTTAAAATCGCGCCTGCTCAAAAAGGTCTCCAGCATTTTACAAAATGCTACATCATCTTCAATAATTAGAATACTAGTCAACTGTTTTAATTTTATAAGTTTAAAAATACTAAACCCAAGGTGTGACTGAGGTCAAATAAATCATAAAATACATAACGGATTTTAATCTCTTATATTTTCAAAAACTGATTGTATTAAAAACAAAAAACCCCGACTTTCGTCGGGGTTTTTTCTGAATTTCTAACCATTCTAACTTAAAAATTCAAGGGAATTAAACTACTCTTTTGGTTCAACCCACTCACCAGCTGCATTGATGTAAGCAGTCTCTGCTTCTGCACCTTCAGCTACTAAAATAAGTTTGAACGTTTTTTTCTCTGCATCAACCCAGGCTTCTGTTACTTCAGCTCCTGCTTTATCTGCTTCAATTGCATCAGTTACCGTTACAGGCAATTCTGAAACTTCAATTTTCTCATAGCCATCTGCTACAGGTGCCTGCGCCTCTGTTTCATTCATTGCTACATCTTTTGTTGTCTCTTGTGCGGTCATATTTTGAGCTGCAAAAAGCATTGTTGTTGCGGCTGCTACGGTCATTACTAACTTTTTCATAATTTGATATTTTAGATTAACACCTAAGTGTCGTGATTTATAATAATTACTTTTTACTTTAAATTACTTTAAAGTAACCCATTTTCCTTCTGCGTTGATATATGCTGTTTCTGCTTCTGCACCTTCTGCCTGTAACATCAACTTATACACTCCTAATTCTTCATTAAAAAAAGCCTCGGTTACTTCAGAACCTGCTTTATCTGCTGTTACTGCATTTGTAACTGTTTCTGGAAGTGCAGCTGTTTCTATTTTTTCAAAACCATCCTGTACCGGAGCTTGTGCTTCTGTTTGGTTCATTGCAACATC
>NZ_JBGQOK010000011.1:0-28889 GCF_052119605.1 Leeuwenhoekiella sp. W20_SRS_FM14
TTTCTAAGAACGTAAAACCGATTTTTATACCCGATTTTGGAGGCGCAAATATAGAACGATTATCTAACCCTACAAGCCTTTTTTAAAAGTATTTGCAAAGTAATTTTACAGCTCCTTAAAACCAATAACTTACAACCTAAATTAATTTTAAAATTATATTAAACCTAGCGCTTTTAGATATCTAGATAGAGATTCAGCATAAACTAAAAAGTAGAATTATTCTAAGTGAAACTCTTTATTACTAAGACTGACTTCGATTAAAGCAATAAGTTATAATTAAAAGATTGAGTCCAACTAGTAATTATAAGGTGTTTAATTACAACATCACTATCCTATATACTAATAGGATAAGGCATGCTATCAAGATACATCAATAGGATTGTAATGATCCCTTCAAATTATTTGCGATTTAATTCTCAAATTTTCAAAAGACAACTTAAAAAGAACTCAATGGACATTTATAATAATTCTATGCGCTACTTAGCATAATGAAGAATAATTATTAATTTTAAGTGCAAATCAATTTTCTTACTTAATAAGGTTGTTGACGGTTCTATAAGAATTCTTCTTTCAAAAGAATATGACGCTATTATAAGTCATTATAATCAATAGAATAATATTTTACAGGTTTATATAAAAAAAATCAATCGCTCGCTTTATTTTTGAAGTGTAAAATAACATTATGACGATCACACAATTAAAATATGTTCTGGCTGTTGCCGAAAATCAAAATTTCACTAAAGCAGCAGAAAAGACTTTTGTAACGCAGCCTACTCTGAGTATGCAAATACAAAAACTAGAAGATGAGCTTGACATTATCATCTTTGATCGCGGAAAAAAACCAATCGAATTAACCGATATAGGCCGAAAAATTGTAATTCAAGCACGTAATATTGTTAATGAAGCAAATAGGATTACAGATATTGTCGACCAACAAAAAGGGTTTATAGGCGGAGAATTTAGATTAGGCGTTATACCTACTGTAATGCCCACTTTATTACCTATGTTTCTTCGCAATTTTATTAATAAGTACCCTAAGGTAAAATTGAAAATTGAAGAACTCCCTACTGAAACAATTATCGAACGACTTGAAGATGGTCATCTAGATGCAGCTATTGCAGCTACACCGCTAAATCTTGATTCTATTAAAGAACGTCCTTTATATTATGAACCTTTTGTAGCTTACATTCCTGCTAACCATAAATTACATTCCGTTGAAAAAATAACTACAGAAGATTTAGATCTTAATGATATGCTGTTATTAGAAGATGGACATTGCTTTAGAGATGGTGTAATTAATTTATGTAAAGCAAACCGAAATTATGAAGAAGATACCTTCTCTCTAGAGAGTGGTAGCTTTGAGACTTTAGTGCGACTAGCTAATGAAGGATTAGGCATGACACTTCTGCCCTACCTCCATACGCTTGAAATTAAAAGTGAAGAGAAAAAATATTTACACTTTTTCAAAGACCCGGCACCCGCAAGAGAAGTTAGCTTACTCTATCACAAAAGTGAATTAAAAATGCAAATTATAGAATCATTGAGAAACACTATTGCAGGTGTGGTGAAGGGAGCTATTACTTTTCAAAATGTGCAAATTATAAGTCCTATTCCTCAGAAAAAATAATTAAATAAATACATAAAAAAAGGGCTTCTAAGAAGCCCTTTTTTAATATTTCACTTTAAACACTAAGATAAATCACACATTGATTAAGTTCTGGATTAGTTTTAGTAATTTCTTGAATCCAGACACGAAGTTCTTCTATTTCATACGGGAGTAGTCGTTTTGCAGCCTTCTGTAATTCTTTGCAGAAAAGTACACTATCAAAACTTACTTTTTTTAAGATCGTCTTAGTATACTCAAACATTGCTCTTGCCATATTCGAATTATTTTTAAGTTAGAAAATTTTTTAAGTAGTTTTAAACCACAAGCCCTTTTATTAAGATGATTCTAAATTTACTGTATTAATTCTAAAAATAGTGTTAAAACGTAATGAATACATTTAAACAATTCAATTAAAACCTATTATCTCCATCAAGTAAATCTCCAAGACCTCCTAATAGGCTACCTTCTCCCTTATCTTTACCACCCATTTGTGGTGCAGAAGCCAAAACTCGTTTTGCTAAACGACTAAAAGGGAGTGACTGAATATATACAGTACCAGGGCCAGTAAGAGTTGCAAAGAAAACCCCTTCCCCACCAAACAATGTGTTTTTAATACCGCCTACAAACTCAATATCATAATTAACAGTATGATCAAAACCTATAATACAACCGGTATCTACTTTAAGTTTTTCGCCCGGATGCAATTCTTTTTTAAAGGTGGTACCTCCCGCATGCACAAATGCCATCCCATCACCATCGAGACGCTGCATAATAAAACCTTCACCTCCGAAAAGTCCTCTGCCTAATTTCTTAGAAAACTCAACACCTATAGAAACTCCTTTTGCTGCGCATAAAAAAGCATCTTTCTGACAGATAAATCTTCCGCCGTTTTTAGTTAAATCAATGGGAATAATTTTACCTGGATATGGCGAGGCAAAGCTCACTTTTTTCTTTCCGACTAATTCATTATAGAATACAGTCATAAACATACTCTCACCGGTAAGTAATCGCTTACCTGCGCCAAATATTTTATTTAATAAACCGGTATCATTTTTAGAGCCATCTCCAAAAATGGTTTCCATTTTAATACCGTCTTCCATCATCATAAAAGTACCGGCTTCAGCAATAACACCCTCTTGCGGATCTAATTCGATCTCGACATATTGCATTTCTTCTCCAAAAATTTGGTAATCTATTTCGTGTGCAGTCATCGTAAAATTTCGTTTTTGATTTGATTGATTTTATTAATAAGTACGATACTCAAACGAAAAGTTACAGAAGTATTTCAGTCTATTTAGATTTTTTTAATCAATGACTCTCCTAATTTCTGAAAATGAAGAGTTTTAATACTAACCTTTACTTTTAACTTTAACTGTCCATTGAAAATCGAATGTACTAACGGCTATTCCATCCTTATTTGTACCTACACTTTGCATCCAAAATGTTTGTCCCTCACCGGTCGCAATTGTTTTTTGAATTGCTTCTTCAATTTTATGACCGTCATTACACGCAAAAGTGATTTTACCAGTAGCCTTTTTTGTAAATGAAGCTTTGTTATTAGCCACCAGCATAGAAATTTTATACCCACTTTCCTTAATTTGATCTATAACCATAGCTCCTGTACTTAACTCTGCAGCCATACCCTGCACCGCCCAAAACATAGAATTAAATGGATTCTGATTAATCCATCTATGGGTTACTGTAGTAATTGCTGTCTTTGATGATATTGATTTTATACGCACACCACACAACCAAGCAGACGGTAGTTTAAATAGTATAAAGGTGTTGAATTTACGCGGTGTTACAGACATATCTAAAGAATTAATTTTTTCAAAAATAGACTTAACATTTCACTTTCCTAAATTTCTTTTTTGTTAATATAAAGTTAAATTTAAGTACTATGCAATACAAAATACCTGCCTTTGTACATATATTTGCATAAGAAAATAATGAGCAATGAAAACTAGTATTACAAATCATCAAAAAAACGTAGCTACATTTATTCACCTATCTGTATTTGCGCAATTTATATTTCCGTTAGGAAATTTTATAGCACCCTTATTAATATGGGCAGCTTTAAAGAAAGAATCTGTATATGTTGATAATCATGGGAGGCGCGCCCTAAACTTTCAAATGAGCACAACTCTTTATGCTATTGCTATTATACTTATTGCGGTACCATTTATAATATGGCAGGCAATCAATGCCTCAGATCAATTTGACACTATTTATCTACAATCATTTGAGAGTTTTACAATTCCAGGTGATGCTGTAGGTTTAATTGTTACAGGGCTAATTTTTGGGATATTATTACTGGCACTTTGTATGTTGTCGCTCTTTTCAGTCATATCTGCCGCAGTAAGTGCCAGTAATGGAGAACCCTATAAATATCCTTTGAGTATAAACTTTTTAAAACCGCTTAGTGCTTCTAACCAGGAAGCACCTTTAGACTCATCACCTAAAGCTTAAGCAAAATCATTGCACCCTTGCGGTGAGTCAAAAAACGAACAGTTATTAATCGCTTAACACTAAGAATCTATGAAGATTGAAAACACAAAAGCGCAAATGCGTAAAGGTGTTTTGGAGTATTGCATCTTATCAATATTAAAGGATGAAGATGCCTATGTTGCCGAAATATTAGACACGCTAAAAGACGCTAAGTTACTGGTGGTTGAAGGTACTATTTACCCACTACTTACCAGACTTAAAAATGCCGGTTTATTAAACTATCGCTGGGAAGAATCTACCAGCGGGCCGCCTCGTAAGTATTACGGACTCACAGATACCGGAAAGCTCTTCTTAAATGAACTATCATCAACCTGGGACGACCTTCAAAAAGCCGTTCAACTGGTAACCAATCATAAAGCTAAAAACAATGAATAAAACAGTTAATATTAATCTAGCAGGCCTATTTTTTCACATAGATGAGAATGCTTATGCAAAATTACAACGCTATCTCGACGCGATAAAAAGGTCATTTACAGACGCTCAAGGTCGTGATGAAATTATTCAGGATATTGAAGCTCGAATTGGTGAACTTTTTAATGAACGTGTAAAAAATGAACGCCAGGTAATAGGTCTTACCGAAGTTGACGAAGTCATTAAAATAATGGGGCAACCCGAAGATTACCGTCTTGACGAAGATCTTTTTGAAGATGAGGGTGCTTTCGTCTACACTGCAAATAGTTCTAAAAAATTATACAGAGATACAGATACTTCCTATCTAGGTGGGGTTTGTGCTGGTCTGGGTCATTACTTTCAGATTGATGCAGTATGGATACGTCTAGCACTGGTTTTATTAACAATATTCTCCTGGGGTGGTTTTATTCTTATTTATATAGCTTTCTGGATATTTGTTCCGGTAGCACTTACGACTTCAGAAAAACTTGAAATGCGGGGAAAGGCCGTAAACATAGACAATATACAGCGTAAAGTAAAAGAGGGTTTTGACACTGTTGCAGATTCTGTAAAAAATGTTGACTATGTTAAGTATGGTAATCAAGCCCGGAAAGGAGCAGATTCTTTAGCAACTAGTCTGGGTGCGTTAGTTATGTTTATCCTCAAAGTTTTTGTAAAATTTATAGGTATTTTACTCATAATAATTGGCGGTTCTACACTAATCGCTTTATTTGTAGCCTTAGTATCTGCCGGGACATTAGATGTATTTGGACAACAAGGAAGAATTCTAGGTTATGCCGAGATGGTTAATACATCAGGAGCTCCTATCTGGTTAATTACACTACTTACCTTTTTGGCGATAGGTATACCCTTCTTTATGTTATTTTATCTGGGATTACGCATCTTGGTTAATACACTAAAGAGGTTAAGCCTTACGGCAAAACTATCACTACTGGGCTTGTGGTTAATCTCTTTAATCGCAATTGCGGTATTAGGAGTACGACAAGGTATGGCTACTGCTGTAGATGGAGAAGTTTTAATTACTGAAGTTATCGCAGCTAATCCTACAGACACTTTGAAAGTAAAAATGGTGACGCAAAACCAGTATGGAGCAGACAAATACCACAATACAAGTTGGAAGATACGTACAGATGAAAACGGAAAGAAAGTTATCTATAATCGAGATGTAAATCTAAGTATTCAAAAAAGCGATTCGCCCGAAGCTAAACTTATCATCAAAAAGAATGCTCAGGGAAGCTCTTATGAAGAAGCCGAAGCACGCGCCGGCACTATTTATTATAACTTTAAATACGAAAATGGCACACTCCTGCTAGATAACTTTTTTGTAACCGAATTAGCAAGTAAATTTAGAGATCAGGAAGTAAACTTAATCATCGCAATTCCAGAAGGAATGACTTTACTAACCGATGAAAATATATCTTCTTATCACAGAAGTAGATATTCAGATTTACTCGATCACGATCATATAGGTTATCATACAATTATGCGATCTAATACTCTTATGTGCACAGATTGCCCGTTAGAAGAATTAACAGAAACAAATGACTGGGAATATTCTGAATCAACAACAGATAGTACTTCTACAGATGGCATCTATGAATATAAAGTTAAAGTAACCCCTAAAAAAGATGGCGTTATGGTTAAACAAACAGGTATTAAAGACAGTGTTTATACTAAACAAGATTCTATAAATTAAAAAATCACGCATCAATCAAAATCAACTCTTATGACCACACTAATTAAATTAATTATAGGCTCACTTATCGCCTTAGTAATGACCTCGTGTAATTTCAATTTTGACATGGGGCAAGTTAACGGTACTGGTAATGTTGTAACTAAAGACCTAAACCTAAGCCAGGAATTTTCTAAAATTCACAGTAGTAACGGCTGGGACGTAGTTTTAGAAAAAGGAACTACACCGTCTGTTGTAGCAGAGATGGACGAAAATCTGTTAGAATACTTAGATGTACATTTTGAAGGTAACACACTACGCATAGAAACTACAGACAATTCAAACATAGGAAACGCGACATCACGTAAGATTCACGTGACTTACACGCAACCCATTGAAGAGATTAAAGCAAGTAGCGCATCAAATATTACAGCTACCGAAGCTTTAACAGGAGATCGTATTAGTTTTGATTTGTCAAGTGCAGCAACGGTAAAGCTACCTATAGAAATTCGTGAGATTGTAGCAGAAGCAAGTAGCGCCGCTACTTTAGATCTTGAAGGTGAAGCACAAACAGTTCGTTTTGATGCAAGTTCTGCCGCTACGATTAATGCAAAGGATCTAAAATCTGAATTTTGTGATGCTGAAGCTTCAAGCGCGGGAAGTATTCGAGTTTATGCTTCTAAAGAAATTGCCTCTAAAGCTTCAAGCGCCGGGGATATTGATTATTGGGGATCTCCTAAAAAAGTAGCGGTAATTGAAAGTTCTGGCGGAAACATTAGCAAACAATAAAATCATCATTCATCAATCAATCATAAAAGCCACAGAATATGTGGCTTTTATTATATTTGGTCTTTTCCAAAAACAAAAGATTGACCTTCTTAAAACTCATTAGATATAAAAATCTGCTGTTGATTATATTAACACAGGTTCTGGTTCATTACGGCTTTTTAAAGGCATTGCATTTACCTATACTTTTAAACCATTTTAATTTTACACTATTAGTACTTGCAACAGTGTGTATTGCTGCTGCCGGTTATATAATTAATGACTTAAATGACGTTGAAAGTGATTTAATTAACAAACCCTCAAAAACCTATATCCCCCACTATTTTTCAGAAAACTTTGCATTTAATAGTTATCTCGTTTTTAACATTGGCGGAGTAGGTTTGGGCTTTTTGTTATGTAACCGTTTGGGACTATCTAATTTTACGACCGTTTTTGTGCTTATTTCAGCATTGCTGTATGTTTATGCAAACTTTTTAAAAAGAGTAATTCTCATCGGAAACCTAGTAGTTAGTCTCGTGGTAGCTTCAGCTATTTTTATACTTCTAATATTTGATATTTTACCTTTTTTAAACAGTTTTCAAAAAGAATTACTCACCCCATTTTCGGTCGTGCGTGATTATGGTATTTTTGCCTTTTTGCTTAATTTTCTAAGAGAACTCGTTAAAGATATTGAAGATGCAAATGGCGATTATGCTGTGGGTATAAAATCACTGCCTATTGTTTTAGGTCTGGGGCGCACAGCAAAGATAGCTGGCTACATAAGCGTTGTTTACATTTTTACAATATTAGGCTATATCTATTTGTATGTGCAAACCAATGTTTGGTTATCCCTGTATTTAGTATCCGCGGTGATTATACCGTTAGTTGTATTTTGTATAAAAGCCCGCTATGCAGAAAAACAAAAGCACTATGCATACCTATCAAAACTATTAAAGTTTATTATGCTAACAGGTATTTTATCTCTAGGGGTATTGACTTTGACACTTAAGTATTAGTATGATTAAAAACGTAATACTTATAACCATTATTCTAAACTCCCTAGTTATAATTCCAATTCCCGAAGCTCACAGTTATGGTTTTATTTTATTTATTGATGTATTAAGTGTTACTACTCTTTTTAAAAAAATAGCTTTTGACCAAAATTTAATTTTAGAACCAACCTTAATAATAGTAGGATTTTTTTCAATATTTGAAAAAATAGGTCTCATATCATCTTTGTTTATTTCTAAGCAAAAGCACGTTATGCGTATAATAGGTTTAACATTATTGTTTGTTTCTTGGGTCATTCTATTCTACAGCACTTGGGATTTTGACTTTTTAACTCTCTTAACTCTTATAGTTAGTATACCATTTTTAATGTATTTAAGCCGTCTCTCTTATTTAATAATTAAAGGAAAATAACTTATGCTCCCAAACCTGCTGAAAAAAAATAAAATCATTCTAGCATCCCAATCGCCAAGACGTCAGGAACTACTAAGCGCTCTTGAAGTCGATTTTGAAGTACGACTAAAACCGGTTGAAGAAATCTATCCCGACGGAATGCAACCTTTTGAAATCGCTGAATATATTGCACAAAAAAAAGCAGCCGCCTTTCTTGAAGACTTAAAAGAAAATGAAATCCTCATTACGGGAGACACACTTGTTTTTAAAGATCATCAAGCTCTGGGTAAACCTAAAGATGCACAGCAAGCAACTCAAATGCTTCAGTTGTTAAATGGAACAAGTCACCAGGTTATTTCTTCAGTATGTGTGACTACAATTAAACAACAATTAACCACTCATGATATTGCTACAGTACACTTCAGAAAGCTTTCAGAAGAAGAAATCGAGCATTACATTAAAATCTACAAACCTTTTGACAAAGCAGGTGCATACGGCATTCAGGAGTGGATAGGTCACATCGCATTAGAAAAATTAGAAGGCTCTTATAATACGGTTATGGGATTGCCTACACAGAAATTATACACGCTACTTAAACAAATTTCAGAACACTAGATTCATTCTTTAAAAAAGATATTTTCTATCATTAAATAAAGCTCTTTTCAGGTATTTTAGTTTTGTTAAAGAAACCGTAAAGAAATCTTCTTAGATGCCGTTTTACCTATCTTTGAAACTACCTGTTCTAACATTAAAATACTCAATACATGCGCTTTTTAATCGCTCTACTTTGCTGCGTTACGTTACAAATGCAAGCTCAAAAACCAAAAAAGCCATCCTCTTCAGAAATTTTTGAGCAAATTAAAGGATTAAACTTTTTAGGTACGGCTCTCTATGTTGCTGCACACCCAGATGATGAGAATACTGCAATGATTTCTTATCTCGCTAATACCATACATGCCCGTACAGGATACCTTGCTCTAACTCGAGGTGATGGCGGACAAAACCTAATAGGGCCAGAAATTAGAGAATTACTAGGCGTAATACGTACTCAGGAGTTATTAGCTGCCCGCCGTACAGATGGAGGAGAACAACGTTTTACCCGCGCTAATGATTTTGGTTATTCAAAAAATCCCGAAGAAACCTTAGCCTTTTGGGAACGCGATCAGGTTCTTAGCGATGTGGTATGGGCTATACGTAATTTTAAGCCAGATGTTATTATTAATCGTTTTGATCACAGATCTCCTGGCACCACACACGGTCATCACACAACCTCTGCAATGCTAAGTGTACAGGCTTTTGATCTGGTAAATGATGTGAACACTTTTCCAAAACAATTAGAACATACAGAAACTTGGCAACCCAAGCGTCTGTTTTTTAATACCTCTTATTGGTTTTACGGCGGGCAGGAAGCTTTTGATAATGCAGATAAGAGCAACCTCGTCAAAGTTGATGTAGGAAGCTACTACCCTGCTTACGGTTTAAGTAATACCGAAATTTCTGCATTAAGCCGCAGTCAGCATAAATCTCAAGGTTTTGGTAATACAGGTTCTCGTGGAAACCAAATAGAATATTTAGAGCTTTTAAAAGGGGAATACCCACAAAATGGGAATCTTTTTGAAGGAATTGATACCTCCTGGAATCGGGTAGATGGTGGCGCTGACATAGGAGAAATTCTCGAAGCGGTTGAAAAGAATTACGATTTTAAAAATCCGGCAGCGAGTTTACCTCAGCTTTTAGAAGCGTATGAACTGATTAAAAATCTTAAAAATGCACACTGGCGTGATTTAAAAATCACTCAAATCACCTCAATAATTAAGGCCTGCGCAGGTTTGTATTTAGAAGCTGCCAGTTCACAACAAACCGCCGTTGCAAATGAAACTATAGCACTAAATTTTGAGGCTATCAACCGTAGTGATTTCCCTGTGAATATTGAAAGTATTGTTTTGGAGCCTTCTGGCAAAAAATACGAGGTAGCCGAGCCACTTAGATCGCTAAATTTTAATAAACGTTACAATATGCAGCAAAAAATAAATACAGGTTCTGCCAACCTTACAACGGCATATTGGCTAAAAGAAGAAGGTTCGGTAGGAATGTATAAAGTAACAGATCAAAAACTAATAGGTCTGCCTGAAACTCCTAAAACATTTAAAGCGGTATTCCAATTAAAACTAGGTGATGTAAAAATCCCAATTACTACAAATGTAATCTACAAATACAATGACCGCGTAAATGGTGAAGTTTATGAGCCGTTTGAGATTGTTCCTGAAGCGTCGGTTCTTGTAAAAGATCCTGTAATCATTTTTGCAAATGCAGAACCTAAAATAATTACAACTGAAGTAACTGCATATACTTCGAATTTAAAAGGTATCGTTTCTTTAAATGTACCTTACGGTTGGAAGGTAAGTGCTCCTCAACCCGTTGAAATTTTACAAAAAGGAGAAACAAAAAATATTGCTTTTACCATTACTCCTCCCAAAAATGCGAGTGAAGGCATTTTACAACCTCAACTTGAGTTAATTGGAAAAACACTAAACACAAAAATTACTAAAATCGATTATGAGCATATCCCGTTGCAAACCCTCGTTCTCCCGTCTACTAATAAGCTCGTGCGTCTTGATATTGCTAAAAGAGGAGACTATATAGGCTACATTGCCGGTGCCGGTGATGCCATCCCAAAAAGCCTGGAGCAAATAGGATATCAAGTGGCTCAACTTAATATTAATGATGTTACGGCAGAATCACTGAAACAATTTGATGCTGTAGTTATGGGTATAAGAGCTTATAATGTTTTAGACGAACTCAAATTTAAACAACCCCTGTTGCTAGATTATGTGCATAATGGGGGTACGATGATCGTACAATACAATACAGCCCGTGGTTTTAGCTTTCCCAATCTGGGGCCTTATCCACTTGAGTTGAGTAGCGACCGGGTTACCGATGAATTTGCAGAAGTAACAATTCTTGATCCCACAGCAGAACTTTTAAACGTTCCGAATAAAATAACAGCAAAAGACTTTGAAGGGTGGGTACAGGAACGTGGTTTATACTTTCCTAAAAATTGGGATGAAGCATACAAACCCATAATTGCTATGCACGACAAAGATGAGGACCCAAATGAAGGTAGCTTGCTTGTGGCAAAATATGGTAAAGGTCATTATATTTATACCGGTCTCAGTTTCTTTAGAGAACTTCCGGCGGGAGTTTCTGGAGCATACAGGCTTTTTACTAATATGCTTTCAATAGGAAAAAACGACCAAAAAATTAAACAATGATGCAACCTAAAAAAGAAGGATGGTCTAAATATTATACGCTGGTACTTATACTCAACGCAGTATATATCATCTTTTTTCTTTTATTAATGAATTATTATACAGCATAGTATGCAAACTATAGATTGGATTGTACTGGTTGCAACACTTGCTTTTATTGTAATTTATGGTGTTTACAAAACACGTGGGCGAACTAATGTTCAGGATTATATACGTGGTGGCAATGAATCTAAATGGTGGACAGTAGGCTTATCTGTAATGGCGACACAAGCCAGTGCAATTACCTTTTTATCTACTCCAGGCCAGGCTTACAATGATGGTTTAGGTTTTGTTCAATTCTATTTTGGTTTGCCTATCGCAATGATTGTCATCTGTATATTTTTTATTCCTATTTATTATAAGCTTAATGTTTATACGGCTTATGAGTATTTAGAAAGCAGATTTGATCAACGTACACGCTCACTTGCTTCCGGCTTATTTTTATTATCTCGCGGACTCGCTGCAGGTATTACCATATTTGCCCCGTCAATAATTTTATCTGCAGTATTAGGATGGGACCTAAATACACTCAATATTATAATTGGTCTACTTGTAGTAGTTTACACAATTTCTGGAGGAACAAAAGCAGTTACCGTTACACAAAAACAGCAAATGGGTGTGATTTTCTTAGGTATGTTTGTCGCTTTCTTTCTCATTATAAGCTACCTGCCTCAAGACATCAGTTTTAATAATGCCTTAGAAATTGCAGGAGCAAGTGGTAAACTCGATGTTCTTGATTTCTCATTTGATTTTAATAATCGCTATACCTTCTGGAGTGGTATTCTAGGTGGTACGTTTTTAATGCTTTCCTATTTTGGTACAGATCAAAGTCAGGTGCAGCGCTATCTAAGCGGAAAATCTATTCGGGAAATGCAATTGGGGATGATTTTTAATGGTCTATTAAAAGTACCTATGCAATTCTTTATTTTGCTTGTAGGGGTTATGGTTTTCGTTTTTTATCAATTTAATCCTACACCTCTAAACTTTAATCCCGCTGCAACAAATGCAGTCGTAGGCACACCTTTTGAAAAAGAATACAATGCACTTCAGAACAAATTAAATGAGCTTCGATCAGATAAATCTGAACTCAGTTATTTAGTTGCAGAAAATGCATCAAAGCAAATCACAGCAGCAAATGGTGAGCAAATTTCTGCCGGCCTTGCTCTGTCAAATCTTAATAAAGAGGAAAAAACACTACGAGAAAAAGCCCGTATGGTAATTAATCAGGCAGACCAAAATATAGAAGTTAATGACAAAGATTACGTCTTTATTCATTTTATACTTAATAATTTACCCCGAGGTCTTATAGGACTTCTACTCGCAGTAATTCTATCTGCAGCGATGTCATCTACTGCATCAGAACTTAATGCCCTCGCAGCAACGACCACGGTAGATTTTTACAGACGTAATCTAGATGAAGAAAAAGAAGAATCTCACTTTGTTGATGCTACAAAGTGGTTCACACTCAGTTGGGGAATTCTTGCGATTTTAATTGCGTGTACGGCCAATCTATTTGACAATTTAATACAGTTAGTAAATATAATTGGCTCCATATTTTACGGTACGATTCTAGGTATTTTTATGTCGGCCTTCTTTATTAAAAAAATTCAGTCTAAAGCTGTTTTTATCGCTGCGATACTTACTCAACTTATTGTCATCATATTATTCAGTTTAGATAAATTAGAATACATACAATTACCGTATTTATGGCTCAACTTTATAGGTTGTGCTTTAGTCATTTTAATTGGGCTTACTTTACAAACTACTTTTAAAGACGGTCCTAAAACAGAGCTATTAGAGTAATGAAAACAATTCGTTGGGGAATATTAGGACTAGGCAAAATTGCAAATAGTTTTGCAACAGATATGCAACACGTGAACGACTCTGTTGTTTATGCAGTAGCATCACGATCGCAGGATAAAGCTGATGAATTTGGAGCTAAATACAAAGCGACAAAATGTTACAACAGTTATAATCAACTTGCAAAAGATCCTGATGTTGATGCGGTTTATATTGCCACACCCCATGTGCGTCATTATGAAGATACGTTGCTTTGCCTTTCTCACGGAAAAGCGGTTCTGTGTGAAAAACCTTTTGCTATGAATTTACAGCAGGTTGAAGAAATGATTAGAGTAGCTCACGCAAATAATGTGTTGTTGATGGAAGCATTATGGACCCGTATGATGCCTCATTTTATGTTTGTAAAAGAAGAATTAGAGTCGGGAAAATTTGGAGCAGTAAAAACTTTAAACGCCGATTTCTCGTTTAAAGCACCGCTTAATTTTGAAGGAAGACTTTACAATAAAGACCTGGGTGGTGGCTCATTATTAGATATTGGTATTTACCCCGTTTTCTGTGCTTTATCATTACTGGGAATTCCTGAAAAAATCACCGCCAAAGCAAAAATAGGAAAAACTGAAGTCGACGAAGAAATTGAAATCACCTTTAACTACAATTCAGAAACACAAGCATTTCTATCTTCAAGTATTTTAAAGGATACACCTACCACGGCTACATTAGTATGTGAAAATGGCATTATTTATTTACATAGTAAATTTCACCATACAGACAAGGTTACTACAATTTTAAATGGCGTAAAAGTCGAACACGATTTTAGATATACCGCCAAAGGATATCATTTTGAAATTATGCATTTTGCAGAACTTCTAAGAGCACACAAAACAGAAAGTCCACTCATGTCTTTTGATTTTAGCAAAACACTCATTAGTACCTTAGATGAGATTAGAGAGTTAATAGGATTACACTACACATAAAAAAAGCCGTAAATCATTCGATATACGGCTTTTAATTTCTATTAAATTATTAAATTACATCGCTCCCCACTCTTTTAAAGAGTCGGTATTCATTTTTATATAATCTGCATTACCTGCTTCTTTGGCGCCTGCTAATGATTTTTTAGCCGCTTCTATTGCTGCCTTTTTATCACCTGCTTTAGCTAAAATTAAAGACTGCTGACGTAATTCCCAGAAACGTGGCGTTTCTTTCATACTCATTGCCTTATTCATCCAGGTTTTTGCTTTCTCAATATCTTTTCCGCTATTTAAGTAATACACTGCTGCATTAAAATAATCTCCCGCAGCTGGCCCTGATAATGCCTGGTCAATGCTTTTCATCACCTCCTGGTCTGTCATCACATTAAATTTTACAGGTACTACTGTATCTTCCCAGATGATATTCATCACTGCGCTATCTGCCATTACATCATCTATTAAAATTGTAAATGTTTCCATAGAAATAGGCATTTCTACAGGCTCAACCATTGTGCGTAATGCAATTTTACTATCCTCAAATTCTGTAATTAAGGGATTTGAATCATCTGTATAAAAAATAACCTCCCACATATCTGCTCCCGGAATCGTATAAATACTATAAGTTCCTTTAGCAAGTTCTTTATCTGCTATCATTACAGGCTTATCAATTGTAAATTTTGTTGTCGCATTTGCACCTGTTCTCCAGATTTTACCATAGGGGACTAGATTCCCAAAAACTTCACGACCGCGCATATTAGGACGTGAGTAATCTAAAGTTACGGTTGTAAGACCTACCACCTGTTCCATTTCTGCGTGCGCACTGGCAGAAGGAGTTTGTATTTGAGCTTGGGTAGTAAGACCCAAAGCAATAAAACATACGAGCATTATTTTTTTCATCTGATAAAATTTTAAGTATTATAATTCTGTTAATCAATGTTTTGCATTAATAAAACAAGTATTGCAATATAATTTATACTACCGTCTTATATGTTAACAAATTACTAATTAAAGCCGAAAAATTCAATTCAAAGAAAGACAATCTCTACTATCGAATCTTTAATAATTAAACATAATCTAAAATCCTATAAATGTGTAGATTTTAGTTTTGTTTAACTTAATTCGCTTTAACTTAAACAATATAGCCCCTATATTTACAACTCTCAAAATTGAAGACTTCGGTAAATGCCCTTTTGAAACTACTTATGAAAATTTACAAGCTACACAGCATTCAAAAACTACCCATTTCACTTGATGAAGCCTGGGACTTTTTGACTAATCCCAGAAACTTAGAAATGCTCACTCCTTCAGAAATGAACTTTAAAGTCTTTGCTGGGGCAGATCGTCCTATGTATGCGGGACAGTTGTTGCAATATACTGTAACGCCGCTACCTGGTTTTAATACGAAGTGGGTTTCAGAAATCACAGCTTTAAAAGAGAAAGAATATTTTATAGACGAGCAACGCTACGGTCCTTACGCATTTTGGCATCACAAACATTTTATCAAAAAAATTCCCGGTGGTGTATCTATGGAAGATCTTGTAGATTACAAGCTACCTCTGGGCATTATAGGTAGAGCAGTACATCCTATTTTGGTCAAACCAAAATTAGACTCAATATTTGAGTATAGACAAGAACAACTTTTAAAAATGTTTGGAGCTTTCGTTGAACCAAAAAATATCAATAACGGTATTAGTAAACACGACATATTAAATTAAGTTATGAAAAAAAATATATTACTTATAGGAGGTTCTCACGGTATTGGAAAAGCAATTGTACAACTCATACACGAAGATTATAATGTATTTATCGCCTCTCGTACTAGTGAAGATTTAGATTTTTTAAATGCTACTCATATTGAATATGATGTTGAAAGTGGCACGTTAGATACTACAAATTTACCCGAACAACTTGATGGTTTTGTATATTGCCCGGGGAGCATAAACCTGAAGCCTTTTAAAATGCTAACCGAAGATATGTTTAGAGATGATATGAATCTCAATTTCTTCGGTCTCGTAAAATCTTTAAAAGCCGTTACAGATCGACTTAAAAAATCTGAACAGGCAAGTCTTATATTTTTTAGCACAGTAGCTGTAAAAGTAGGTATGCCCTTTCACACCAGCGTTGCTGCCGCTAAAGGTGCAATTGAGGGATTTGCTAAAGCACTAGCTGCAGAATATGCTCCATCATTTAGAGTGAATGTAATTGCACCCTCATTGACTGATACCCCACTGGCAGAAAAACTTTTAGCAAATGATAAAAAACGAGAAATGATGGATGCACGACACCCACTCAAACGTGTAGGAACTGCAGATGACATTGCTAAAATAGCTGCATTCTTGTTGAGTGAAGATAGTACCTGGATTACTGGTCAGGTTCTAGGTGTAGATGGTGGTATGTCTACTTTAAACGTAAATTGATCGAGTTCCCTAAACCCGTTCAAACAATCTAACCAACCAACCTATTAATTATGAATGCAGTTTCAATATTCTGGTTTAGAAGAGATTTAAGAATAGATGATAATGTAGGCTTTCTGGAAGCACTAAAAGGCGATAATCCCGTTTTACCTATTTTTATTTTTGATAAAGAAATTCTCGATAAACTTCCTGAAGATGACGCGCGTGTCACTTTTATATTTGACACATTACAAACGATGCGCAACGAAATGCAGGAAAAATATGATAGTTCATTAGCCTTATTTTATGGAAAACCAGAAGATGTCTGGAAACAGATTTTAAATGATTACGAGGTAAAAGAAGTCTTTACCAATAGAGATTATGAGCCTTATGCAAAAGAACGTGATGAGAAGCTTACGGCTTTATTTAAAGAAAAGGATATAAAATTTAAGACCTTTAAAGATCAGGTTATTTTTGAAAAAGATGATGTCGTAAAAGGAGACGGCGACCCGTATATTGTTTACACACCTTATAAAAATAAGTGGCTCGAGACTTTTAAGGAACAAACAGATTTAAAAATTCACTATACGAGCCAATACCTAAGTAACCTTGTTAAAAATAGCAGATTACCCAATTTAACTTTGGGTGATATGGGATTTAAAAAAGCTTCAATTAAAGTGCCCGACTATGATGTTACCCCGACTCTAATAGATAACTACGAAGACACCCGCAATTTTCCTGCTCAGGACGGTACCTCACGGTTAGGACCCCATTTACGCTTCGGTACTGTAAGTGTACGTAAAATGGTAAAGAAAGCACGTGCTGAAAATAATCAGGTATTTTTAAGTGAATTAATATGGCGCGAGTTTTTTATGCAAATACTTTATCATTATCCTGAAACGGTAGATAATGCCTTTAGAAAAAAATATGACCGCATAGAATGGCGTAATAATGAAGAGGAATTTGAAAAATGGAAAACCGGAACCACAGGATTTCTTTTAGTAGATGCCGGGATGCGAGAGCTAAATACTACCGGTTATATGCATAATCGCGTGCGTATGCTGGTTGCAAGTTTTTTATGTAAACATCTTTTAATAGACTGGCGCTGGGGGGAGACTTATTTTGCCGAGAAGCTTTTAGATTATGAGCAATCAAGTAACGTAGGTAATTGGCAATGGGCAGCGGGAAGCGGTGTAGATGCAGCTCCCTACTTCAGAATCTTTAATCCTATGACTCAAGTAGATAAATTTGATAAAGACAAAAAATATATCAAAACCTATATTCCTGAATACGACACTGATGAATACCCTGAAAAAATGGTAGATCATAAAGAAGCTCGGGAACGTTGCTTAACAGCTTATAAAGCTGCTGTCTCCTAAATTTAAGTCTGCCAAATATCTATAAAATAGGCTTAAGGTTTGCTTAAAAAATAATCGACAACGTTCATTCTTCTATAATTTTGTGCCAAAATAGCAATAATGAAAAAGTTCATTTTAGTTTTAAGCCTTTTAACGTTCATATACAGTTTAACTGCGTGTTCAACAACATATAGAACATCTCGTAATACAAGTTCATCGAGAGCTCCAGGTCAGGTTAAAAAAGCATACGGATCTAAGAGCGACAAAGCATTTGCTCCGGGACAACAAAAAAAGAATAAGAAGTATAAGAGAAAAAACTAAGTGACTTTAATTTTAGTAAGTCTTAAGTGTTTGTTCTTAAATAACCACCGGCAACTAAATCTCCAATTCTATTAACCTGATTGAGTTTACCATTAGTTAGTATAAGTTTTCGATCTGCGAGTTTCCATACATCTGTATAGTAATGATCGGTAAGTAAAATGCCTTTTTTCGCTTTAAGCGAAATTAAAAAATCGTGAATGAGTTCTTTGAATAGCGGTTCTACCATAGAAAATGGTTCATCGAGAAGTAGAAAGGGATGTTTTAAATTTCCTAAAATTAAGACCTCTAGATACCGCTTCTGGCCTAACGAAAGTTCGCTCACTCTACATTTTGCTATATCTGCCATACGCGGTGCTCTAAATATTAAATTTTGATCTTCTCCATTAAAATAGCTGGGAATAATGTCCCATACTTTAGCGGTTTTGGGTAAAAAACTAAACTGCGGCAAATAACCTATTAAGCCTTTTGAAATTATAAAATTTTTATCCCAAATAGTGCGTCGTACAGAATATCGTGTTTCATTAATTTTCAAGTATCCTTCGGAAGCTGTTGAAGTACCAAATAAAATTTTTAGTAATGTGCTTTTACCGACTCCGTTGCTACCAAACAAACCTAAAATTTCTCCAGTTTCAAGCTGAAAATCACATGATTTCAGTAATTGTCTATTACCAAACTGTTTGTGTATATTAGTTACTTGCAGGAGTGCCAAAAGCCAAGAGATTTGATAGAAGTAAAAAAACTAAAACTAAAATTGGAGATAATATTAAGTTCACAAACCAGGTTTTTGACAGAAGATGAAATTTTGTATATCCTAAATTATAGTACCCGTAAAATTCTTCTTTTTGAAAATAATTGAACGCAAAATATCCTACGGGTGTTCCTAAGATTCCGAAGAATATAATTGAAATTATGCCACTTCCAAAAAAAAGCGTAACCAGTGTAAACAACAAAGCGTAACCCGTAATATCCCTATAAAGTTTCCACATAAAATTAGATTCTAATTAAATTTAATACATACAAAGAATATCTATCGTGCGATAGTAGAATAATATACGACCTGTATGTGTTATTGACATACAAGCTGTATTTTAAGCTTTTAAAAACATAATTATGACCCTATTTATAGACATGGACGAAGTCATTGCAGACACGTACCAGGCACATATTGATTTATACAATAAAAAATATAATGCAACTCTTAAAAAAGAAGATTGCTTAGGTTCTGAAGTTTGGCAAATGGTTCCTGAAGAGCATCAGGCATATATACGTAATCACGCCAACGAACCGGGATTCTTTAAAAATCTTGATGTTATAAAAGATAGCCAGGAAGTTTTGAAAGCACTTCAAGGCAAATATGAATTATATATTGCTTCTGCGGCTATGCAATTTAAAACGAGCTTAGAAGATAAGGCTGATTGGTTAGACACACACTTTCCTTTTATACCGTGGCAAAACCGTATTTTATGTGGTCACAAACACATATTAAAAGGGGATATTTTAATAGACGATCGCTCCTATAATTTACAGGCCTTTGAGGGTAGAGGTATTCAGTTTTCATCACCGCATAATGCACATACCACTGGATTTGATCGCGCAGATACCTGGCAGGATGTAGCAAAATTGCTCTTATAAATTAATTTTCAG
Organism: Leeuwenhoekiella sp. W20_SRS_FM14; assembly: GCF_052119605.1. NCBI lineage: Bacteria > Pseudomonadati > Bacteroidota > Flavobacteriia > Flavobacteriales > Flavobacteriaceae > Leeuwenhoekiella > Leeuwenhoekiella sp. W20_SRS_FM14. The sequence continues at coordinate 20,159 of NZ_JBGQOK010000011.1, forward strand.
TAAAAAAAATAAGTCTTAAATACAAAATCCCGAAACTTAGGTTTCGGGATTTTGTATTTAATGCTGTGTTGTAAGAGAACAATTAAGCAGTTCTAATAATTTTTGCTCCAATTGCGCGTAGTCGTTCATCTATGTTTTCATAACCACGATCTATTTGTTCTATGTTATGAATTGTAGATGTTCCTTTTGCGCTTAATGCTGCTATTAATAAGGAAATACCTGCTCTAATATCTGGTGATGACATTGTAGTTGCTTTGAGACTTGATTTGAAATCGTGACCTATTACAGTGGCGCGATGCGGGTCGCACAAAATAATTTTTGCACCCATATCTATCAATTTATCTACAAAAAACAAACGGCTTTCAAACATCTTTTGATGTATTAAAACTTCACCTTTTGCCTGTGTCGCTACAACTAGTATAATACTCAATAAATCTGGAGTAAAACCCGGCCAGGGTGCATCACTTATCGTCATAAATGAACCATCTATAAAGGTCTCTATCTCATAACCATCTTTATGTGCAGGTATAAAAATATCATCTCCTTTACGCTCTACAGTAATCCCTAATTTTCTAAAGGTTGCCGGGATTATCCCAAGATCATTCCAGCTAACATTTTTGATTGTTACTTCGCTTTTGGTCATCGCTGCAAGACCTATCCACGAGCCTATTTCAATCATATCTGGTAATATAGTATGCTCACATCCTCCCAGTTCTTCAACACCCTCAATGATTAACATGTTAGAACCTATACCTTTTATATTTGCCCCCATTTTATTAAGCATCTTACACAATTGCTGTAAGTAAGGTTCGCAAGCTGCATTATATATAGTAGTCTGTCCTTTAGCGCGTACTGCTGCCATAACGATATTAGCGGTACCGGTAACAGAAGCTTCATCAAGCAACATAAATGTTCCTTTTAAACCTTCAGGAGCTTCTACACCATAAAAACGTTCTTCTTTATTATATCTAAATTTAGCTCCCAGCTTAATCATACCCTCAAAATGGGTATCTAATCTGCGACGGCCTATCTTATCGCCACCAGGTCGCGGAATGTATCCTTTACCAAAACGAGCAAGTAACGGACCTACAATCATAATAGAACCGCGCAAACCACCACCTTCTTTCTTGAAGCGTTCACTTTCTAAATATTCAAGGTGTAATGCATCACTTATAAAAGAATATTTACTCTTACCCAGCTTCTGGATTTTTACACCCAGATTGCTTAGAATATCTATAAGTTTATTTACATCAACTATATCTGGTATATTATTTATGATAACCTCCTGAGGGGTTAATAAAACGGCACACAAAATCTGTAATGCTTCATTTTTTGCACCCTGCGGTTGGATGGATCCTTTAAGTTGATGCCCTCCTTCTATTTGAAATGTTCCCATTAAAAAATATGGCTAGTTTTTAGTATCGCTTTTTACCGCCACCACGTACAGGTTTCTTGCGATAATTAGTAGTTTTGTTAGTCTTTTTAGGTCGCATTAGCTTTTGCGTATCCCTAAGGTCTTCCTCCTTTTTAGCTAGATTAATGTTCCCATTACTTAACTCAAAAAGATGCTTAAAAATCACGTCATCATCTACGGTGTCTTTGTTCCAGTTTAAGAAACACTTCTTCATGTGATTAGCGATTGTAAACTCTAAAGCTTCACGCAATTGACCTTTCTCCCACTCTACGGCAACATCTATCATTCGTTTTATGTTGTTACCATAAAAACGATATTTAGGATAGTTTTGAGGATAATCTAAAGGTTCTGGATGCTCCTCAAGCTTTTCTCGAGAAGGTTTTTCATAAGGCGATTCAACATCAAGTTTAAAATCACTCATTATAAATAATTGATCCCAAAGTTTGTGTTGAAAATCTGGGACATCTCTAAAATGCGGCTGAATATTACCCATTACAGCAATAATACTACGGGCAATTATATTACGTTTCTTTTCGTCTTCTTCAGCAATTGCCTGATTAACCATCTTTTGGAGATGACGGCCATATTCAGGTATGATGAGCTTTTCGCGCTCAGTATTATATTCTAATTGATCTATCAACTGTAAAAATTTAAGTGAAGTGTGGTTTGTAACTAAAACCTAGTGGCAAAGTACTAAAAAATGTACAAAAGCCCATCTATCAAGGTTAAATTAACCCCATTTTAGGTAGATTATTCTCTTTTATAATGAAATTACACCTTCAACAACAGCTACTTCCTTGTATTTTGCAATAACGGCATCTGCATCTTTCATCTGTAAATTAATTGATATACTGGTATAGGTTCCTTTGCTAGAGGCTTTAGTTGTAATCACAGCACCCAGATTATCAAATATATGCTCAATCTTATTTATTTTCTCTGCTTCAGACGGAACTATAAATTTATATAAGTATTCTGTAGGCCAGTTGGTAGTTTCCTCCAGTCTTCCTTTCAGTTTTGCATAAAATTCATCAGAGTTAGTATCTGTACTCATAGTTTTGTTTTTTCTGCTGCAAAGATACCATTCTACAACTAATTTTTTAAACGACTTCTATTTGAGTATTTTTACCGAAAACTTTAAATATGCGGCACTAATCTAAAATGGTTATAGGTGCTGTTTGTATTTATACAGAACGCAATTGATGACAAAACGTATCGTTCTCATAGGAGGACCCAGCACAGGAAAAACCACACTCCTTAATGCTTTAAAGGCTAAAGGTCACACCTGCTTTGATGAAGTGTCTAGAGAGGTTACAAAGGCCGCTCAGGAAGAAGGAATTGATCAGCTTTTTTTGACGCAGCCTCTTTTGTTTAGTGAACTTTTATTAGAACGCCGTATAAAACAATATCAAGAGGCATCCCAACTTGATCAGGAATTTGTATTTATAGATCGAGGTATCCCAGATGTGACTGCCTATATGGACTTTATAGGACAGGATTATCCTGAAAAATTTAAGGAGGCCTGCAATGTGTATAAGTACGACCATATTTTTGTTCTTCCGCCGTGGCGCGAAATACATACTACAGATCAGGAACGCTATGAAAGTTTTGAAGAAGCGCTAAATATTCAGGAAGAACTGATAAAAACTTATAAAGCCTATGGGTATAAACCTATAGAAGTGCCTAAAGCAGATGTTGAAAACCGGGTTGCATTTATTCTTGAAAATCTAGATTTATGTCTGTAACTCCCCTTGATATTTTACAAAAATATTGGAGTTACGAAAATTTCAGACCAAAGCAGCTTGAGATCATATCTGCTGTTATAAACAAGCAAGATACCTTTGCGCTATTACCCACCGGTGGAGGTAAATCTATCTGCTATCAAATTCCTGCATTACTACAAGATGGCATAGCTGTGGTAATTTCTCCCTTATTATCATTGATGCGGGATCAGGTTATGCAGCTTGCCCAAAGAAATATAAAAGCATTGTACATCCCTGGCGGTATTCATTATAATGACCTTGATGCGTTATTAGATAATTGTATCTACGGAAATTATAAGTTAGTGTATTTATCTCCCGAACGACTTCAGAATGAATTAGTGCTTGCCAGACTAAAGCAAATGAACATTTCACTAATCGCTGTAGACGAGGCACACTGTATCTCGCAATGGGGACACGATTTTAGACCGGCTTACCGCAACATTTCGGCATTTAGAAAAAACTTTCCAGAGGTTGCCTGCATTGCGCTAACCGCAACCGCTACAAAAAAAGTTCAGGAAGATATAATTGAACAATTAGATATGACCGAAGCTATGGTTGTTCAAAATTCATTTGAGCGTAAAAATCTGGCCTATAAAGTAGTAGCTGAAGAAGATAAATATGGCCGGCTTATACAACTATTTAGAAAATATACAGGTAGCGCTATTGTTTATGTGCGTAGTCGTAAAACCGCTCAAAACTATGCTTCATTTTTACAGGCAAATGGCATTACCTCCCATTATTATCACGGTGGCTTAGGCAATGGTGAACGCCAGCAACGATTTGAAGATTGGTCTCAAAATAAGACGCAGGTAATGGTTGCTACCAGTGCTTTTGGAATGGGAATAGATAAAGCCGATGTTACAACTGTTGTACACGTAGAATTACCTGAAAGTTTGGAAAGTTATTTTCAGGAAGCAGGCAGAGCAGGTAGAGATGGTACCACAGCTCAAAGCATCATACTTTATAATCCCTCTGATAAAAGCAGACTGGCAAATCAATTCTTAAATGTATTACCCGCTGTTGAGTATGTAAAAAAGGTTTACAAAAAACTCAATAGTTATTTTCAGGTTTCTTACGGTGAAGGTGAGCAGGAAACATTTCGTTTTGATTTTATGGAATTTTGCAACACGTATAATTTCAAAACGCTTATCACTTATAATGCATTACAGCTTTTAGATCGTAATAGTGTTCTGGTATTGTCTCAAGAATTTTATAGAAAATCTACACTCCAATTTACAATTTCACCTATTAATTTAACCTATTACCTCATTAAAAATCCCGGTATAGACACCGTGGTCAAAAGTATTTTAAGAACATATGGTGGTATATATGATCAACCTTTAGCTATAGATCATACGATTATCGCTAAAAAAGCCGCTGTGCCTCTGGCCCAGATTCATAAAATATTATTACAACTACAGGTTGATAATGTTGCACTTTACGACCACAAAAATTATGACTCTGCTGTTACTTTTCTGGTACAACGCGAAGATGATTTAACAATAAATAAAATTGCAAAACATATTACCGCTCAAAATACCCGAAAAGTAAATCAGGTAAACAGTATAATAAGCTATTTAAATACAAATACTATTTGTAGAAGTACGCAGCTTCTCGCTTATTTTGAAGAAAAACAACTAACTCCCTGCGGAGTTTGCGATGTATGTATACGTGCAAGGCGAAAAGCTAAATTAGTAACCACTAAAATGATTGAGTCTAAAATAGTAGCTTTGCTTCAGGTTAAAAACTACACGCCTACATCCCTTGTTGAAACACTAAATACGCTTGAAGAAGCTGAAATTATAAAGGCGCTAAAAAATCTTTTAGCTACTGAAAAAATACAAATAACTCCTTCTAATTCATATAAACTGAAATGAAAGATTTAAGAATTGTTTTTATGGGAACACCAGATTTTGCTGTTGCCGGATTACAAAAACTGGTTGAAAATAATTATAAGATTGTGGGTGTTATAACTGCGCCAGACAGACCTGCGGGTAGAGGTCAAAAAATTCAACAGAGTGCTGTTAAAACCTATGCTCAAAGTCAGAATCTAAACGTTTTACAACCCACTAATTTAAAGGATGAAGACTTTCTGGCAGAATTAAAAGCACTTAAAGCAAATTTGCAGATTGTTGTGGCCTTTAGAATGCTACCGCAGGTAGTATGGCAAATGCCAGAATACGGCACTTTTAACTTACATGCATCACTACTTCCTGATTATAGAGGCGCAGCTCCTATAAACTGGGCTATTATAAAGGGAGAAACCGAAACCGGTGTAAGTACCTTCTTTATAGATGAAAAGATAGATACCGGTGCAATTATATTTCAGGAAAAGCTCAAGATCGCTTCAGATGAAAATGCGGGAATTTTACACGATCGACTGATGCATCTAGGTAGTGATCTAATACTTAAAACTGTAAAACATATAGAACAGGGTGAAGTATCAACTACTATACAGTCTAAACAGGAGCAGCTGCACACTGCATATAAGTTAAACAGGGAGAATACCCGAATCAATTGGTCAGCATCTATTGTAGACGTTCATAACTTAATACGTGGTTTGAGCCCATATCCTGTTGCTTACACGCATTTTAGTAATGGTGATGATAAGGAACATCAATTAAAAATTTATCAGGCTTCCAAGACCTCTAATGAAGAATTACCACCATTAAGTACAGAACCGGGCAAAATTTTAGTGCACGATGGCAAATTGTATGTTGCAACCCAAAATGATTGGATTGAATTAATAGAAGTTCAACTTTCTGGTAAGAAAAAAATGCTGGTAAAAGATTTACTAAATGGATTTACTTTTAATGAAGAAGCTAAAATGCTGTAAGGCCGCATAACTGCTGATGTTATTGAATTTTTGTTAAAAACAGTCATCCTTGTTAACAAAATGTTAAAGTTATTAACAGAAAACTGAATTTCCTGCGCTATTACTTGCCTGAACGAAATATCCGTCTAAATTTGTTAGAATATAAATAAAAGTTTAACCGACATTTAATTTTAAAATTTACATTATGAACAAATCAGATTTAATTGATGCAATGGCAGAAAGTGCTGGAATTACTAAAGCAGCAGCTAAAAAAGCATTAGAATCTTTCTTAGGCAATGTTGAAAAATCTTTAAAGAACGGAGATCGCGTTTCTTTAGTAGGTTTTGGCTCATGGTCTGTATCTCAACGTGCAGCTCGTGAAGGAAGAAATCCACAGACAGGAAAAACTATTCAAATTGCAGCTAAAAATGTAGTTAAGTTTAAAGCAGGTTCTGAATTATCAGACGCTGTAAATTAATTATATAGCTTCTAAATATTTTTCAAAAGCCCTTTTTTAAGGGCTTTTTTTATTTTTCTTATTTTTTTGTTAATTAATAAAAAAAGATTAGCTTAGTTAAAAGACTTTATTTATGACGACAAACAAACCTGAAAAGGGCAATTTATTAATAGCCGAGCCTGCTATTATAGGAGATGTTTCTTTTAACAGATCTGTCGTTTTGCTTGCTAACCACACTGAAGAAGGTTCTGTAGGTTTTATCTTAAATAAACCCCTCACATTTACCCTCAATGAACTTATTCCCGAAATTGAGATCGAAATGCAAATCTATAATGGTGGACCGGTAGAGCAAGACAATCTTTATTTTTTACATAAAGTACCACATCTTATCCCTGATAGTATTGAAATTTCTAGTGGAATATATTGGGGAGGTGATTTTGACACCGTAGTAGATCTTATAACTTCTAAGAAAATCACAGCAGAAGAAATTCGTTTTTTTCTAGGTTATTCAGGTTGGGATAGTGATCAATTAGATGATGAACTTAATGCAAACTCGTGGATTGTAGCAGAAAATATCTACGATAAAGAAATCATAAATAAATGCTTTCCTGAATTCTGGAAGGAAAAAATGATTGAACTAGGTGGTGACTATGTGATCTGGTCAAATGCACCAGAAAACCCCAGTTACAATTAATTACTAGCCTAAACGTGCTTTAGCATTTAATTTCCCTATTAAATTTTTAGAAACAGTATTTGTATACTTCTTCTTGCGATACTTAGTTATAGGCTGAATACCTATTATAGAATTGGTTATAAAAAGCTCATCTGCCTTTTGTAGTTCAAAAGGAGATATGGCAGCCTCTTCTATCGTATAAGAATCTGTCTTCTCTAAAATATCTAACAGTTGCTTGCGTACAATACCTCTAAGACAACCTTCAGTAAGTGGTGGAGTTTTAATGTGATTATCTTTTACAATAAAAAGATTACCGTTTAAAGCTTCTGCAATTGTTTTATTAGTGTTTATTAAAAGACAATTTGCAAGGTTATTCTCTTTTGCAAAAATACTTCCTGTAACGTGAATGAGTTTATTTGCTGTTTTAAGCGTACTTAATAAATCTGCATTTAAGTAATGATCTTTATAAAGATCAACCTCATAATCAGATTCATTCAGAATAAAAAAAGGCTCTGTTAATTCAGTTGCAAAAGCATAAAAACTCACGGTATTATCTGTAGGCAAATATTTCCCTCCTTCATTACGGGTCACCGTTAATCGAATACTAGCCGATTTATCAGTTAATCCCGAAGCATCTACCGTTTTTAAAAGCTCATCTTGCAGAGACTCTAACGTAAAATGCATTGGGATTTCCATACGCAAAATGCGCATTGAAGCCATTAGCCTAAAATAGTGATCTTCCCAGAATGAGATCTTACCACTACTAAATCTAACAGTTTCAAACACCGCATCTCCATAAAGCATCCCTCTGTTGTGTGCTGAGAATTGCGGTGTTTCTGTAATAATGCCGTTAAAATTAACCATAAAAAAAGTCCCTTTTTTAAGAAGGGACAAATATACTATTTACGAGTTGTTTCTAGTTAGAACCTATGATATGTTTCAGTTCAGAAATTTGATTTTCCCAAAACATTTTACCTTCATCTTCTTCTCCAGGCTCAGCAAAATCTGTCACGATTAACGAAACATCTTTTGTTATCTCATCTACAACAATACGCAGTTCAAAATAATATAGATTTTCATCCTCTACATCATCCATCCATCTGAACTTTATACGCTCATCACTTTTCTTTCCTAATAGTTTAGCCTTTTCTTCACTACCATTCCAAATAAAGGTATAATACTCGCCACGTGAATTAACATTATCTGCAAACCACTCAGACATTCCAGAGGGTGAAGACATATATTGATACAAAAGTGACGGTGAGGCCTGAATAGGAAACTCGATCTCAAATTTTATTTTTTCTTCCATTTTCTATTATTCGGTTGGGTCGCCAATATAAATATTAATTGCTCAGTAAAAAAGAAAGCAGTAATTTTTTTATTTTATATTTAAGATGCTTGCAGGGTTGGTAATTGTTATTATATTTGCACCCGCTTAGCAGATAGCTGGCAATTGTATTAAATACTCTTTTACATAAAAGAATTTTGGCGAGGTAGCTCAGTTGGTTAGAGCGTCGGATTCATAACCCGGAGGTCGGGGGATCGTGCCCCCCTCTCGCTACTAAAGGCTTCACAGCATTGTGAAGCCTTTTTTATTTTTAATTATGTCTGA
>NZ_JBGQOK010000012.1:0-13577 GCF_052119605.1 Leeuwenhoekiella sp. W20_SRS_FM14
AATTTAAAAATTCGGCTTTAGTATAACCGAATGGATAGTGCCTTTCTTCAGCGCTACTTTTCATATACTGGACCGTTGTAGGTAACCTAAAAAAAATGAGGAAAATAATTATGATTGCTACAATATTATCTTTTTTAGGTTGCAAGAAAGAAAAATCCAATTTTGGAAATTATGAAAAACCTCAAATTCTTGAAAAACTTGAAAGCTATCAAAAAAAGGAATTAGCAAATTGGGAAAATCTTGAATTTTGGGTTGATTATAATCATTATTACAGTATAACTCCAATTGATGTCATACCTTTTGCGGGTACTGGAAACAATGGAATACATTTTGGTTTTTTAACTGATTTTGGACTTATTAAAAATTTAGAAAAAGCACCAATTGTTTGTATTGCGCCATCATATGACCCTCCAATAAATATCGTAGCGAAAGATATAAGACAATTTTTATCTTTTGTAGCCTTTTGTGAACAATCTAGCTTACTTGCTGATGTATATGAAAATGACAAAGCGTTTGAGTTTAGAAAAAATCAATATTTGGAGTGGCAAATGGAAGAAAAATATGTCGTCAAAAGAAAAAAAACAATAGAATTATTAAACAAAGAATTTGGGATTGAAAAAGACAATAAAATTGTTTCAAAAATAAATACCTTTAAAAAAGAACGTGAAAAATTTATAAGTACGGAAACATCTGATGGAATAGGTTTAGTTCTAGAAAATGATGAAAAGGTATCAGATTTTGAATACAGTAAAGATTCAAAGAAAGTTAAAGAATTTTTAGATAAATCCAATTTGAATAGTAGATTGAAATTTTATAGAGAATCTACATTTCAATATATTCTAAGCGATGATTATGACAAAGAGATTAAAAAGTTAATTATTGAATATTTAGAAAAAGACGGATTTAAAAGAGAATCTGAAATTATTAAAAAATTATAGAAAAGGCTACCTACAACACCGTATAAAATTAATTGCTAGTGCAAGCTTACTTGCGAAAATCCTCGCGGATTTTCTATTTGGTTTCTATTTGCTAAATTAAGTGCTAAACCACGCAACTAATCTTATACAAATACGTTGGCAGTAATTAGACAAAATAATGGACAGACTATCTTTTTATAAAAGTTTTTATGAAACAGAACTTAGGAAAAAAGACGATTTAGATAAATCGATTAATAATCCTATTTTGATTATTACAATCATTTTTGGAATAATATCTTATATATCACAAAAAGTAAATTTTGAATGTTTGCTCAAAACTGACTTTATAATTGTTGCACTAATATTAATAATTTCATTACTATTATGTAAATCCATATTCCATATAATTCTCTCCTATAATAATGGAATTAAAGGTTATAATTATGAGGTTTTAGGGACTAATACGGACTTTGAATCTTATCGAAAAAACTTAATTGAATATAATGAAAATGAAGGGATTGATTCTGATAGTGAAAAAGAATTTGAAGAATCTATAATTACGGAATTAATTAAATGTTCTGACGTAAATAATGATTTAAATATTAAACGTACATATCAAATATATCTAACCAAAAAATATTTGATTATATCTTTAATTATAGCATTTGCGACTTTTATAATACATCTTTTAAAACAAATAATATGAGTGATAAAAAACCAACTCCGAAACCAACACCTCCGACTAGTAGAATTGTTAAACACAGCTCCGATAAGCCATCACCAAATCAAAAAGCAATTATACCAAAACCATCAAGTGGTAAAAAATAACTACTGCCAACACAGTATATAAAAAATTGCTAGTTTTGGCTAAACCAATGTTAGTTGCTTTGTTTGCTAGCTTCTGATTTTCCTTCGGAAAATCCTCGCACACAAACACGCAACTTTCCATATACATAAACGTTGTGTGCAATTTGACCAAACCAATGAAACATATTTTTTTAATCATAATTTTTTCCACTTTTTGGGCTTGTAATTCCAAAAAGGATAATGCGGTTTCAAAAATCAAAAACTCAAATCCAGAGAAAGTAATTCAGAAAAAATTAAGCGGAAAAGAAGTCGTTGCGGAATTGGAAAAATTAAGTTATTTCAATCTGACCAGCGAATCTGAATTGGAAACAGTTAAAGCTGATTTTGAAAAATCGTATTCGGACTTGAAGTTTTTTCAAGGACCAATGCGAGGGGAAACGCTGAATTTTATGGACAATCGCTATCATTGGGTAGATTGTGAGGAGCTTTTTGAGATTGGTGGATTAACAGAATATTTAACTCAAGTTAAACCGACTTTTGAAAAACTAGAGCTGGAATTAGAATACGCAAACGAAAAAAGCGAACAAGACCAAAATAGTTGGAAACACACAATCGAACTGAACGGAATTCAATACACAGCGTTTGACGGACAATTTTCTGACCAGGATTGGGGAATTGCATATATCAATTTTATAGAAATGTTAAACGCTGAATTAAGAAGACAAAATTCGGACGAACAGTTTTACCCAATTAATTGCGGAAATGATGGAATGTTCGTTTTGCTAACACCAAAACAGTTGGACTTTGTAAATCGGAATTATCCTATCGACAATGAACATCCGACAACAATGGGTAATTGGAAGAGTAGAAATGGAATATAAAAAACTGCACACAACACCGTATAAAATTAATGGCTAGTTCTCGCCTACTTACGAAAATCCTCGCGGATTTTCTATTTGGTGTTTATTTGCTAAATTAGGTGCTTAAACACGCCACTAATCTTATACAAACACGTTGTGCATAATGCAAAAAAATCCGTTAACAAAACAAAAATCCGTAACTTTGAAGAATGGAATATTGGGAAGAAATAAATAATAAACTGAAACCTTGGATTGACACTGATTTGAATAAAACAGTGCTTGACCTTTTTGCAGGTTGCGGTGGACTTTCCCTAGGGTTTGAAGCTAATGGTTTTAAGACGATTGGCTATGAAATGGATGAACAAGCTTCTAAAACTTATAATGAAAATTTAATTGGAGAGTGTGTAAACGAAAAATTAACCGTTGAATCTAAATATCCAAAAGCTGATATAGTAATAGGTGGTCCACCTTGTCAACCTTTTAGCGTGGGTGGAAAGCAACTGGGTTTAAAGGATTCTAGGGATGGATTTCCTATATTTTTATCAGCAATCAAACAACTTGAACCAGAAGTTCTTCTATTTGAAAATGTTCGTGGAATGCTCTACAAAAACAAATGGTACTTAAAAGAAGTGATTGAAGAATTGGAAAGTTTGGGGTATTACATCAACTATTCACTTTTAAATGCAAAAAATTATGAAGTTCCTCAAAATAGAGAACGAGTAATCGTAATGGGTTCAAAACAAAAAATCAATCTTCCAAAAAAAATTAATAAACAAGTAACCGCAGGTCAAGCTTTGGGAGAACTGGCATTTCAATTTGACGAAGAATCAAAGTTTTTCACAGAATCTATGGACAGATACGTCGCTAAATATGAAAAAGCGTCAAAATGTATCAATCCAAGAGATTTGTATTTAGACAGACCAGCAAGAACTTTAACTTGTAGAAATTTAGCGGGAGCAACGGGAGATATGCACCGAGTGAGATTGAAAGATGGTCGCAGAAGAAGAATAACAGTTCGAGAAGCCGCCAGACTGCAAAGTTTCCCCGATTGGTTTGACTTTTCAGGAACAGAAACTAACCAATATAACCAAATTGGAAATGCTGTTGCGCCTAATTTCGCATATAATTTAGCACTAAATATTAAAAATCATTTAATGTGCGATGATGAAAATCAATATATACTAACAGAAAACGAACAATTAAAACTATTTGAGAATGAAGCAATATATCAGTCCCGATAAATCAAAAACTTTTAGAGAAAAATCGCCCCAAGTTCAGGAACTGATAAATACTACGCTTTATATCCTTGACATTTTTGGAATTCCTTTAGATACCACACCGAGAAGACTAGAAAGAATGGCAATTGCATTTTTAGCTAGTGCTGACGTTAAGAAAATTGCTGATTTTAAAAATTCAAAAGACCTAAATAGTGATTATGCTCTTAAAACAAGAGATATAATAATCTACGTCAACAATCATTTTGGAGAAAATATAAGTTCAGGTTCTTATGATGACATTCGTAGAAAAGACTTAAAATTACTAACAGTTGCAGAAGTGGTTTTGCAATCAAGTCCAAACTCTGCGACAAACGATTCAACACGTGGTTATTCAATCAATCCAACTTATGCTGAACTCATTAGAGATTTTGGCTCAAAAGATTGGGAGAAGAAGGTATCCGAAAAGTTGAAGAATATTGAGCCATTAAGCAAAAAACTAAAAAGGGAAAGGGAAATAGCTAAAGTCAATGTTACGCTTCCTTCAGGTGGCGAACTGACTTTTTCAGCAGGAGAACACAATGATTTACAAAAAGCGATTATTGAGGACTTTTTGCCGAGATATGGACACGGTGCAGAAATCTTTTATGTTGGAGATACCTCTGACAAATACCTCTATTTAGAAAAGGAAAAACTTGAAGAACTAAACTTCTTTGAAATTTCACACGAAGAATTACCTGATGTTATCGCATATTCGAAGAAAAAGAATTGGCTCTATTTGATAGAAGCAGTTCACTCTTCGGGTCCCATTAGCGAATTGAGACTAATCCAACTTCAAAAACTAATGAAAGACTGTAAAGCTGACATTGTATATGTAACAGCATTTTTGAACAGACCAAAGTTCAGACAATTTATGACAGATGTTGCTTGGGAAACAGAGGTATGGATTGCTGATAATCCAGACCATTTAATACATTTTAACGGAGACAAATTTCTCGGACCATATAAACCGGAATAAAGAAAGCACTAGGCACAACACGGTATATAAAAAATAGCGGGTTCATTGCTAAATCGAAGTTTTGGCATATTAATAAACATTAGTGATAATCCGAAAGTTAGTGTGTTTTAATCCGCTACTTTTCATATACCCAACCGTTGGCTGTAATGCGAATGAAAAAAAATCATTACATATTTTTAGTAATTTTAAACCTAATTATTGTTAGTTGTGATCCGCCACATTCTATTGATATAATTAACAACAGTAACTCTGACTTAAAAGTTAAATTTAAATTAGATACTTCGTTAAATTATAACGAGTACTCAAGTTTTGAAAACTCAAACTCGGACTCTCTTATTTCAAATATTAAACCAAAGGATACTTTAAATTTATTTTTTGGAATCGGTACTTGGTCTGATAACGAGATAAGAAGAAATATAAAGTGTCTAAAAAGCCTAGAATTTGAAAATGAAGAATTGAAAACTATATATAAAACTAAAAATAAAATTTTCGAATTATATCGAATGAACCGAGAAAAAGGTCTTGGTTGGAAGACTCTTATTGAAATAAAAATTAACTGATGCAAAAAACACTATTTATTTTATTAGCGATTTTTTCCATTTGGACTAAATCTTATAGTCAAAGAGAACCTGAAAGAAATTATATTACTAAGATTATTTCTGATTTTAAAAAACAAGAAAAGATTTCCGAAAATCCTGTATTAGTTATAAATGAGACTATAATTGATAATAAAAAAATTGATTCTTTAAAACTGACAAAAGATGATATTATAACTCTGAGAATTTTCGAGAAAGGTCGAAATTCATTAATTGAAATTTACGGTAAAAATAGCAAAAATGGAATTATATTTATTGAACGAAAACCTTTAAACAAAGAATAAAGCACTACAGCCAACACCGTATAACAACAATTGCGGCTTTGTGTCCTGCGGACACAACCGCGCAAGCATAAAAGTCGGTAATTTTAGCTATCTTAGTTTTCAATCAATCCGCAACTGATTGTTATACAAGACCGTTAGCACACATTTGACAAAAATTTATGAGACAAAATTTACAATCCGAACTAAGACCACATCTTGAAAATGACGAAAATCTGTTGTGGACTGGAAAACCGAAAAGTGGAATCGTATTCAGACAAGCAGATATATTTTTAATTCCTTTTAGTCTTTTATGGTGCGGATTTGCAATTTTTTGGGTAATAATGGCTTCTCAAGCTGGAATATTTGCTTTGTTTGGAATTCCGTTTGTAATTATCGGACTGATTTTTGTTTTCGGTAGATTCATAATTGATTCTAAACAACGTGAAAACACTACCTATGGACTCACAGAAGATAGAATAATAATAAAATCTGGAATTACATCTAAAAAAGTAAAATCTCTCAATATTAGAACTTTATCTGATATTGAATATTCTGAAAAGAGTGATGGAAGTGGAACAATTTTATTTGGACCAAAAAATCCAATGATGATTTGGGGAAACGGAATGAATTGGTGGCCTGGTATGAAAGCAAATCCACAGTTGGACTTGATACCAAATGTTCGAAAAGTTTACAGCCAAATAATTGAATTACAAAGAAAATAAAAACGTGTGCTAACAATGTATAACCGCAATTACGGCGGATTCGACTACGTCCGAATCCACTCGTAATTGCTAAAGTCAGTGCTTAACCGAAAATTAACGCATATTAATCCGTAACTGACGGTTATACGAGACCGTTGTAAAATATAAAATTTGTTCAGATCTATAATGAACGAAATATATTGAGTTTCATACCTCACTTTCTTTTAAACTTACCAGTCTTACTCCTTCCCTAGTATCGCTTTTTGCTAAGGTCACGGATGAAAAAAATGATTTTCAAAACTGTACCTAAGCAGTTCGCAAAAGCTATCCTAAAGGAAAAAATCATTTTTCTGTTTTAGTCGATCTAAAACCGATAATACATTTAACAACAATGCATAAAAGCAATAACGGCGCTTTTGTTGTTCGTTTATTAAGGTATTTTAGTTTTTTAGTGCTGTTGGTGAAAAGTAAGTAACTCGGCTTTTTTCTGCCAACGCTAATAAAGCCAAAACACAAAAAAAACCGGAAACCCGTTAAAGCTTTTATACGCGACCGTTGTACCACATTTGCGAAATGAAAAGAACATTAACCATATTAATTCTGATTTTAACTAGCGAATTATCATTTTCGCAAACTCATCTGACTTCAGAAGTAATTGAAAAAGCGGAATTTTATTTGAAAGAAGCAGTTGGTGATTCTTTGTTTAAATATTTTGAACTTGGACCTAATTCTTACTACGAATACAAAACAAAATCAGGGAAATCAAAATGGAAAGAAATCACAAAAGGGAAAAAAACTAAAGGAAAATTTGTTAACGGAAAAAATATAAATTTTGTCTTAAACCATCCTGATTTCCAATATCCCTACGTGAGGAAAACTGTTTACGTGGAATTGGACTCAAACCTGAATTTAATTAGAGATGTTTATGTTGATCAGATTCCTGAATTTCTATTGAGAAATGAACCGTCTGACTGGTTATCCGAAAATAAAATTGATGGCATAATTAAGAAAAAAAAACTGAAAAAACCAGTTGAACCATTTTCAAAACGATTGGAATTTGACACTAAAACAAAAAAATATTATTGGGTTGTATTTAACACTCTTCACAAGGAAAAATGTTTCTCTGATGAGGAGATTTTGAATATTAATCCAGAAAGCGGAATTATTTTAAAACATTATGAAGAACGACAAAGAATAATGCATTGTTCTGAATAAAAAAACGTGGTACAACACCGTGTATAATTCATTGCTAGTAAAGGATTACTTACGAAAATCCTCGCAGATTTTCTATTCAGTTTGTATTTGCTAAATTAGTTGCTGAAACACGCAACGAAATCATACACAAACACGTTGTAGTGCATTTAAAAAAAATCGAACAAATGAATAAAAGTATCCTTCTCTTATTAATATTTTTCATTACTCAAATAACAAAAGGACAAGAAAAAGAAGTTTTAATAATTGGAACAATGCATACTATTCCAAAAATCGTGAAAAAAAGCTATAAACCAGTTTTGAGAAGAGCCATAAAATATAATCCGGAGGCTCTATGTTGAAAGCGTCCGAAAGATTCAATAAGTTGGGAATATTTAAAAGACGGTTGGTCAGAAAGCTATAAAAAATTTATTTTTTATCCGACTCGCTTAAACATAGCTTTGATTATGACCAAAAACAGTTAAATTTTCTATTAAAAAAAGAATTATGATTTATCTAATAATGAATTGGATTTGATTATCAATTCATTTGGCTTTCTTCGAGACAATGTTAACTACGAGTTCTATAAATACGTGAAAAAATATGGCGTTGATGGTTCAAAAAAACCAACAAGACACGAAGACGGAGATTTGACAGCTAAACTTGCCCTCGAATTAAATATTAAACGTCTAAAATCTATGGAAGACCAGCAAACTAACAAAGAATATCATAGTGCTTGGCAAGGATGCGCAAAAGACGGTAGAGAAAATGGCGATAACGCGATAAACAAAAAAATGAATAAAAAAGACTACAATAGTGCTATAATTCCAGCTCTTTTTCGTGGTTTAGGGATGCACGTAAACAAACGTAAATCATTGCAAAACCGAAAGCTGTTCTTTAGGAGAGAAGTATTGGGATGAGCGAAATAAAAGAATGGCAAAAAATATAGGAAACCAGATAATGGATAACCCAAGTATAAAAAATATTGTTATTGTAGGTGCTTTAAAAGAAAATTTTCCAAACATAAAAGTCAAGCTATTAAATGATTAAAGAAAATAAAAACATCAAAAAATCAAGTTGTTTTCTAATATTAATTATAACAAGTGTCATACTACAATCCTGTGCAACATTATTTCCAAACTTGAACGTTTCTGATAGTCCTGAAAAATCACGATTAATAACTTCGGACATTCAAAATTTTTACGGTGCGTTTGATTTGGCAATTAAAGATACAGCCAATGCAAAAGAAATATTTAACGAAAATTATTTTTCAGTTGGTTCTAAAGGTCTAAATGACTTTTATAAGAGTAAAATCCATTCAAAAGAAAAGTTTTCAAACTTCGTTATAAAATATCAAGATTTTTATCAATCTATAAGAACTAATGTATCTGACATAACCGACTTGAAAAAACAAATTTTCAAAAACTTCAATAAATTTGAAGCTCTATATCCAAATGCAGTTTTTCCTGATGTATATTTCTTAATTGGGCGTTTTTCATCCAATGGTACAATTTCAAAAAGAGGACTTCTAATAGGTACAGAAATATTAGGTAGGTCGGACAATTTAAATTCCGAGAATTGGAACATGGACATTCTACGAATAAGTATGGATAGAAATCATATTCGAGTTACAGTCAGCCACGAATTAGTCCATTTTAACCAAAACAAAATGAAAAACGGGAATACTCTACTTTGGAAAAGTATTAGAGAAGGTTCTGCCGAATTCATTGGCGAATTAATTAGTGGAGAAACCGATGCAGATTACAAAGCATTTAAAGGGAAAGAAATACAAGTTTGGAATGATTTTGAGAGCGATATGCATAAAAGCATTTGGCACTCTTGGCAACAATCAAGTGAAAAACGTCCAAAAAACGCAGGTTATTGGATTGGATATACTATTTGCAAAGCCTATTACGAACAAGTTGGTAATAAGAATAAAGCAGTTTATGATATTCTGCACATAAAAGATTACATTGAATTTTATAAAAAGAGTAACGTAAAGGAGTACATTAAAGAAAATTACGAATAATAAAAACGCACTACAACACCGTATACAGCTCATAGCTTGGTAATTGCTTAATCAAAGTTAGGGCATATTTGCAAGTCCGCCAATTTTTTTTATTTGGCTTATTGAGAAAAAAAGTGATAAGAAAATTAAAAAATTCGGCTCGTGCTCAACCGAAAATAATCGCTAATTTACACGCTACGAGCCATATACAAAACCGTTGTGTGCAATACCCTTGAAAATATGAACAAACTAACATTACTTTTTTTATTATCTCTTTCAGTAAATAGTTATTGTCAGAAAAATATTGGAATAACAGAAAATAAAATATCGAAAAATTTCTACAAAAATCTTGATTCATTAAATGCAAAATATGATCTAAAAGATTTAAGAGAAAGCGAAAATATAGCGATTAGAATATGGTTGAGAAATGAAATCATCTCGCTGGAAAAAAATTCTGAATATATATTTTATACATCTAACGGACAAAAAGATTTTATAGAAGTAAGAAATTTAGAAAAGAAAACTAATCTTGATTCATTATATCACTTGTTTAAGTCAAGCAGTAATTTTAAGAATAAATTACATATAGATGCTTTTCCAATAAAAATTGAACTAAGCAACTCTAATAGTTATGATTTAATATCATTTCAAAGAAACGACCAATTGGAAGAGATAATTCAAAATATTCGAAAAAAACATTCGCTTGATGAATTAAGAAACGAAATAAAAAATAATCTTCCTGCAGGAAATTATCGAATGGGAGCAACCAGTTTGAGAAAAGATTATTTACCCAAAGAAGATAAATCAGATTTTTATTTAAAATTAGAACCTGAAATTAAAGCAAAGCTTAAAATATCTCAAAAAAGTAATCCTGCCGAGATGCCATTAATTATAATTGATGATATTCCAGGGTTTTATTTTGAGGATTTAAATAACTTAAAATTATCAGATGTAATAGATTACGAAATTATAAATGATAAAACGAAAGTACTTTATGGAACACGTGCTAGATTTGGGATTATCAAAGTAAATACGAACTAATGGGTACTGACACACAATCGAGTAGACGGGTCCGCCCCTAATTAGGAACGGACTGCGCCTCTCACACCACCGTACGTACGGGTCTCGTATACGGCGGTTCGTTAAATCAAAACTTTACTTTGAGGTAATATTCCAGCATACTCTCAAAACCTCGTTTTCTCAAACGTTTTTGGGTGATCGTAGTCCTAAGTATTGGGCTTTGGGCTACTGCCCATCCTCCCATACGGGTTCTACTCCAGGCATAGGCCTGATCCTGTTTCACGCCTAATCTTATGAGGTTTTTACGTTTGCGTTCCGGTTTCTTCCAATCATGCCAGATACAATAACGTAGACGGTTACGTAGCCACTCATCTATCTTCTTAAGTTTGGTCTGTATGGCTCCCAATCGGAAGTTGTTAAGCCATCCTTTATAGATAGGTTTTAGACGTTGTAAACGTTCTACTAATGATAAGGGCAAGGTTTTTCTGGTAAGATACCTGAGCTTGCGCTTGAGTGTCTCCCAAGCCGATTTTCCTACTACCAACTGATATCTACCCTTCACATTTTTCTTGTAGACAGGTGTGAACCCATACCCCAACACTTTGAAGTTCGAAGGTCTACGGATACCACTCTTGGAACGATTAACGGGTAAGTCAAGCTTCTCTTTTAGAAAAAGGTACACTGTATACCTATACTTCGTGCTGCAGCTTTTGATTTAGTATAAATACTAAAATCATCAGCATAGCGAATAAACTTTAGCCCCCGTGCTTTTAAATGTTTGTCCAGTTGATCCAATAAAATATTGGAGAGTAAGGGACTCAGTGGGCTGCCCTGTGGAAGTCCTTTCCTGCGCTTGTATAAGCGACCATTCTTTAAAATGGGAGCTCGAAGCCATTTACGGATTAGCCATAAGGTAGTCTGGCACTTAATCTTGTGATGGATAAGCTGAAGTAGCTTGTAGTGCTGGACTTCATCAAAGAAACTTTTTAAGTCGATATCTACTACGTCCTGATACCCATCATTGATGAATTCCTGACTTTTCAGTACCGCTTGTTGCAAGTTCTTCCTCGGGCGGAAGCCATAGCTTTCTGCTTCAAAGTTTAATTCAAAGTGAATCGCCAGCTGTTGGCTTACTGCCTGTTGAAGCCATCTGTCCACTACAGTAGGAACACCCAGTAAACGGGTCTTCCCATTAGCCTTGGGTATTGCTACCCCCTTGATAGCTTGAGGTCTGTAGCTTTTAGAAATAAGTTGGTGTACCACCTCGCTGCGGTGAGCATCTATAAATGCCTTCAACGCTGTGGTGGACATCCCGTCTATTCCGGCAGAACCCTTATTACGCATTACCCGTTTAAAGGCATCGCTCAGGTTTCTGGCTGCTACTACTTTTGCTATCATTTGTACTGCTCCTGTCCTTCTAGGTATAGGCTATCAAACTGATTCCCATACGAATTCAGACGTGATTTAACGTTTGGTCCTTCCCCAATTGTGAGACCTATGCAGTTTTGCTGCAACTCGTTTCCCTTAGGTACTATGACTTCTGCTGACTTCTCCTATACCAACCCGTGATAACGGAGACCTCCCCAGGTAAGAGCATCTTCTTTCCCCCGATCCCTGCCGTATCTACATTAATGCACTTTTGGTATTCTTAGGGCTTTACAATGATGTGGTTGCTTACCCGTACATAAATGCCTCTGTATACGGTTCCTGTTCGTCAGTACCGAGGTTTGTAGTCCCGCTTTACTCATTGTTTTCTATTTGAAATTAAGGTATTCGTGAATGCAAAGCATTTCTTCAGATGTGACCTCGCGGTTACCACCCTTGCGGCTTACTAATGGTTCAAGGCGTTACCCCTGCCCATAAGGGACTTGCACCCTCTAGATTAATATTTTACCTTTCGGTAAAACAAAAGATGCCCATACTGGGCACACACAATGTATAACCGCAATTACGGCGGATTCGACTACGTCCGAATCCACTCGGAATTGCTAACGTCTGTGCTAAACCGAAAAATTTGCTTACTTTAACCCGTAACTGACGGTTATACGAGACCGTTGTAAACAAGTTGAAAATAAAAATGAAATTAAAATATAACATATCCTTTTTTTTAATAATATTTATTTCTACAAATATTTTTTCTCAAGACAATCGGATTTATGGTAATTGGAAACCTTTTGCAATTGACAACGGTGAATTTTACATGAATATTGAAACTGATTCAATTGATTTGCATGAAGAGCTCATATATATCGAGAATGATTCTTTAAAAATAAATCAGCTCAAAAAAACTGCAAATCAAATTTACTTCAAACAAACTCATACCTTCACCGAAAATGGTAAGTACATTCAGAATTTAATTGTCATGAAACTTGAGCTTGATTATAAAATTGATTTAGAAAAAAACTTAATTCTTGCTTCCGAAAATAATTTCCTGAATGAGAAAGACACACTTGAACTTCCTTATTGGTTAAAAGATGATATTCTTTATATGGAAATTCCATTAACAGAACCATCTATAAAATTATGGCTGAAGAAATAACCTGTTTACAACAATGGTAACCGTTGCACAAGCCTTTAATTCTTAGAAAATATCACTTATTTAAACCGCTTTTAAACGGTTTTCTAGTTTTATATCGTTTGTAAATTAGCAGAATGAAGTCTCTTTAAAATCGACTTATACTCTTGATTTAACGTCATTGTGAACTTTAAAAACAAACCGAGCATCCCTGCCCCACTTTTGGTGCGTTTTTCAATAAACTTCAGGTATTTTTTGAGGTTGTAGGCGATGGCCGAGAGCTGCATACACTTGTTGGCCTGTTTTAATCCAATAGTATTTACTTTTCTTAGCCCCATAAACTGAGTTAAGGTTCCAAAGACGGGTTCAACCGTGCTTTGTCGTTTGCCTTTCATATACCTGCCCTGAGTGCTTTCTACACGGGCGATGTTGCGTTGGTATTCTGCTCTTTAATAGGTCACGCTAAA
>NZ_JBGQOK010000013.1:0-5555 GCF_052119605.1 Leeuwenhoekiella sp. W20_SRS_FM14
TAACTCGGCTTTTTTCTGCCAACGCTAATAAAGCCAAAACACAAAAAAAGCCGGAAACCCGTTAAAGCTTTTATACGGGACCGTTGGGCATAATTTGAGCAAAATGAAAAAAACACTGATAATATTATTGGTTGGAATTTCCAATATTACTTTTTCACAGACGATAACAGAAATTGATTCTGTTTCTTATGAAATGTGTGATTACCTGAAAAATTTAGATATTAAAAACGATACACTGAAAATAAACACATTATATGAAAAACAACTTTATCCATATTTAGGAAAATTTGAGCAATCACAAACTCAGAAAATTGGACAACAAGTTTATTATAGACTTCAAAGGAATTGTGTCGAATTTCGGGATTTATTAGACAGATTGGAACCGCCAAAAGAATCAGTGACAAGAATAACGGAAAAACCAAAACCCGAAATATCGAAAAAGCAACTCAAGGAATTTAAAAACCAAAAGGAATTTTATTATTTCGAAGTTGCTGGAGATACAACGCGAGTAAAAATGGAAAAAGGAAAATGGACGGACTCATTTTCCGATAATACAACTTCAAATCTGACTTATAGTTGGATTAACGAAACAGAATTCCAATTAGTGTTTATGGAAAGTAACAATGAAACACGGTCAAATTTTAGTGTAAAAGGCGATAAGTATATTTATCAGATTTTATCAAAAGAAGATGGATATTATCAAATGACAGTAAATATTCCTGGACAAGAAACTTTTGAGAAATTCAAAATGTATTACGAATAAAAAACTATGCCCAACACCGTATATAATTTATTGCTAGTTCTAGCCTACTTACGAAAGTCCTCGCGGACTTTCTATTCGGTTTTTATTTGCCAAATTTAGTGCTTAAACCACGCAACAAACCATATACAAGAACGTTGTAAAATATAAAATTTGTTCAGATCTATAATGAACGAAATATATTGAGTTTTATACCTCACTTTCTACTAAACTTACCAGTCTTACTCCTTCCCTAGTGTCGCTTTTTTGCTAAGGTCACGGATGGAAAAAATGATTTTCAAAACTGTATCTAAGCAGTTCGCAAAAGCTACCCTAAAGGAAAAAATCATTTTTCTGTTTTAGTCGATCTAAAACCGTTAATACATTTAACAACAATGCATAAAAGCAATAACGGCGCTTTTGTTGTTCGTTTATTAAGGTATTTTAGTATTTTAGTGCTGTTGGTGAAAAGTAAGTAACTCGGCTTTTTTCTGCCAACGCTAATAAAGCCAAAACACAAAAAAAGCCGGAAACTCGTTAAAGCTTTTATACGGGACCGTTGTAAAATATAAAATTTGTTCAGATCTATAATGAACGAAATATATTGAGTTTCATACCTCACTTTCTTTTAAACTTACCAGTCTTACTCCTTCCCTAGTATCGCTTTTTGCTAAGGTCACGGATGAAAAAAATGATTTTCAAAACTGTACCTAAGCAGTTCGCAAAAGCTATCCTAAAGGAAAAAATCATTTTTCTGTTTTAGTCGATCTAAAACCGATAATACATTTAACAACAATGCATAAAAGCAATAACGGCGCTTTTGTTGTTCGTTTATTAAGGTATTTTAGTTTTTTAGTGCTGTTGGTGAAAAGTAAGTAACTCGGCTTTTTTCTGCCAACGCTAATAAAGCCAAAACACAAAAAAAACCGGAAACCCGTTAAAGCTTTTATACGCGACCGTTGCCATTAATTTGAATGAACTACACGAACGAGAAAATAATTGAACGAATTGAATCAGGAGAAAACCTGAAATATCTTCTATTTTGGGGACATCAAAAGTCTGACCAAATCACAAAATCTTGTTTCAGCCAATGGTACGAATCTGAAGTTGAGGTTAACGGAATTAAATTTTTGACTGCCGAACATTATATGATGGCTGAAAAAGCTCTATTATTTGGTGACAAAGAAATTTATCTAGAAATAATCGAGTCCGAAAAAGCTGGAAAAGTAAAGGAACTTGGAAGAAAAGTAAAAAACTTTAACCAAAGGGTTTGGGAAGAAAATCGATTTGAAATAGTAGTTAGAGGTAATTTCCACAAGTTTAGTCAAAACCTAGAGTTATCGGAATTTTTGAAAAACACAAATGACAGAATTTTAGTTGAGGCAAGTCCTGTAGATAAAATTTGGGGAATCGGACTCGCTCAAAATGATGAAAATGCTGAAATCCCATATTTTTGGAACGGACTGAATTTACTCGGCTATGCCTTAATGGAAACGAGAGACATTCTCATCGAAATTGGAGAATTTAAAGAACTTAAAAATCCTATTCTGCCACCTTGGTTGGCTCATCCAGAAATAGATAAATATAGTATTGGTTGGAGAATGGGATATGGAGAAACTCACATTATGGAATTGAGTAAATATTTGAACAGCTTAACTGAATCTGAAAGAAAAATTTACGAATTGACTTTTCCAGCAAACGGAGAATGGAAAGGTTGGTATGATAATGAATATCACGAATAAAAAACTAATGGCAACACCGTGTATAGCTCATTGCGGCTGAATTCCTTAATCGGAATTCATTGCAATTTGCTATCTTTCGGTTACAGCGGAAAATCATAACTGATTTCCCGCAACGAGCCATACACAAACACGTTAGCACCAATATAAACTCAACCTTGAACAAAAAAACATTATTCCGAATATTATTATCGACTGGAGCCATTTTATGGGTTTTGTCTTGGATTGGCGACTTAAATGGAAAGTTGCCTGAATCAACTTACGGAATGATTTTATCAGTTATACTAACGGGATTTGGAATTTATTTTTGGTTAAAATCCTACCAAGAAACAAGAGGACATTATCCGAAATTTTACAAAAAATATCAGGAAATGATTAAATCAATGAAAAAGAATCCATTTAATGGATTTTTCTTCTTGGTAAAAAACTTACTCAAATTTTACACTTTCGTTCTTATCTTCTCAATGATTATAGTTCTTATTGGATATTTGACAATTGGACAATCTGAACCAGTAAAAGTGACTCAAAAATATTGCGAAAACAACATCGATATTCAAAAAATAACTGGAGAAATCAAACACTATGGAATTTTAAGAAATGTAAGTTCTAAATGGAATTCCGAAACTGGAAGTTCTCATTTATCCCTAATTTTTGTCGCTGAAAATGGAGTTTTCAATATTTCCTCAAAATTAGAAACGGAAAATGGAGAATGGGAAGTAAAAGAATATGAATTAATAAATAAAAATACTGGTGCTAACAATGGCTATAAGTAATTGCTTGTTCTCGCCTACTTCTGAAAATCCTCGCGGATTTTCAGTTTGGTGTGTACTTGCTAAGTTTAGTGCTAAACCACGCAACTACTCATAGCCGAGACCGTTGGCAAACATATGACAGAAAACCTTGACGACATAATAGAATTTGAAAATGAAAATACTGAATTGGATTTTAAGGCAATTCAATATCAAAAAGTCAAGTTTCAAGATTTACTGAAAGATTTAATGTCTATGGCTAATGCTAAAACAGATGCTGATAAATATATAATAGTTGGTGTTAAGTTATTAGGAAATGGAAATAGAGATATTTTAGGTATCACAGAAGATTTTATTGACGAAGCCACCTACCAACAACTAGTCCACAACAATATTGAACCAGAATTAAACTTTTCTTACGTTTCTTATCAGTTTCAAAATAAAACTCTCGGAGTATTTAAAATCTTTGATTCCATTGACCGACCATATATGATGAAAAAGGATTTTGGTAAATTAAGAATTGGAGAGGCTTTTATTAGAAAAGGTTCGCATCAAACAAGATTAACAAGAAAGGACTTTGATTTTTACACCGAAAAGAAAATAACTGAAAAGAAATTTAAAGGTAAAATTCATACTTATTTTGATGAAATAAATCAAAAGTCAATTGCGCTCAAAATATTAAGTAGCGGAGATTATCCATCAGATAAAGCAGCAGAAAAAATCAAAAAAATACTTTCAGATAAAAAAGAGAAATTAAAAAAAACAGAAGGAATGTTTGTTCCATTTTTTGACCAAGATATTCCAATGTTAGGTGGAACACCTTATGAAAATAGAAGCATTAAAACATTAGAAGGAAATTTAGAAAATGTAGCAGAAACTTATCGAGAAGATGATTTACATTATCTTTTCGAAGTTAAAGCCCATAAGTTTAACTTTAGGATTTTAAATGATGATACCGAATATCTAGAAGATACCTCGATTGAACTTACAATTGAAAAGGAAGGATTATATATTGCCGACAAAATTTATTCTAAACCAGATAATTCAAATAGCATTATATCTTTAAAATATGAACTAAATCCGCCATCTTGGGAAAGTATGAATTATCCAGAAGTTATGGAAAATGAAACGGAATATCTAATACTGGAAAACCTAGGAGATTTAAAACATCAAATAAGTGAGAATGCACTAAAAGTAGATTTAAGAATTGCAATAAATCCGAAATTAAACAAAACTGAAAAAATAATAAAAATTAAAATATTTGGAAAAAATCTGAGCAAGCCTATTGAAGACCAACTAATAATCAAGGTCATTGAATAAAATACGATTTGCCAACACTGCATATACTTTATTGCTTAGTTTCGCCTATTTACGAAAATCCTCGCGGATTTTCTATTCGGTAATTATTTACTAAATTAGGTGCTTAAACCACGCAACAAAGCATATTCAAACACGTTGGCACACATATAAAAAAACACGTTTGCACATTGAAAAATAAGTTGATTTTACTGCTTCTACTACTTAATTCATTCAGCGGATTTACTCAAAATCTGACTGAAAAAGACTTTGTGATTTTGACTTTTGAAATGGACAGAAATAAAGATTCTCACGGAACTTTTATTTACTATTGGGTTGCAGAATTAGAAAAATATGAAAAGGTAGATGAATATAAGGAACCAATAATCTATTCTCTTTTTTTACACGAATTTTATGGTAGTGACCAATTGGAATCTTGTTGTTTAGGAAAAGAGTCTTATCCCTACAATATGACAACTGGAACGGAATTTAATTTTCCTGACAATTATAGTGATTACCTGACTGAATTACGTGAATTGGTAAAAAAGGATAGACAAAAAATCCAAGTAATCAAAAAAGAGTGGAAAGACGGGTATAGGGAAAAAGTAACTGTTTATGCAACACCTGTGCGAGGAAAAGTATGTGCTTGTGAATTTGGTGGTGACCGATTTTTGACAAAAGGCGACCGAATTAGTTTTCCGAAAGGAAATTATGAAATAATAAAAGACTATTTGACTAAAGAAAAACGGATTCTACTGTATAAAGACTTTTCCGATTTTGACTATTCAAATACCGATTACAGAACTGGAAAATGAAAAAAATACGTGTGCCAACAATGTATAACCGCAATTGCGGTCATAGTTGCACAAATGAATTTGGTTTCCTACAAAAACACTATCTTCCCAACTGAAAAAAACTAAAGAGAAAACACCGCAACTGCGGTTATACGGTACCGTTATCTCTTATTTGAGAAAAACTTTTGGCTCATTCAAAAAAGCAATTTACTCATTTTGACTTTTAAGATTAATTACC
>NZ_JBGQOK010000014.1:0-4578 GCF_052119605.1 Leeuwenhoekiella sp. W20_SRS_FM14
CTCGCGGATTTTCTATTCGGTTTTTATTTGCTAAATTAGGTGTTTAAACACGCCACTAATCATACACAAGACCGTTGGCAACAAGCTGAAAAATGAAGTTCCTAAAGAAAAATAGAACAAAAAATTGGATAATTAAACTATTCAAACTGACTGACCAAAATTCAGCAGAAACGTTTGAAATGGAATCTAAAATTCTTTTCTGTATTGAACGAATTGAACAATTAACGGAACTTAAAGCAAAAACTTTTGGCATTAATTATCAATCAATCTATAAAACCAAAAGCGGATTTGAAAAAGCATTAAAATCTAATAAAGAATTGGTTTATTGCTTTGTCGATTTCGATTCTGAAAAAACCGAAACATATTTCTCAATTAACAATCAAATACTGAATCTAAATGAAAAACCTGAAAAAGAAACAATTGACTTTTCTCTTCAAATAAGCACAAAATATTGCGATATAGACTCAATTCTAGAATTAAATAGAGTTTTAATAAACGAATTAGATTTTGATTATGGATATACTACACAATTAGACTCGAATTATGACTCTGGAACTGAAAGAAAAATTAAAAAAGGATTATTTTCATCTTCAGTCAGTATTTTAGAAAAGGACCATATTTGGACTTCAACTAAAACCAATATTTTAAACGGAACAATAAAGAATCTATATTCAGTAAATTATTTGAACAAATCACATTTATCAAATTCCGAACAAAAGAAAATTATATCGGAATTTGGAAATTTAAGCAATATCAATAATCGGATTTACAAATGGGATTTAACTGATTTAGAAATAGAGAAACTAAAAAAGACAAGACGAACTGAATTGAAATTAGTTGAATAAAATAAAAGCCAGTTGCCAACACCGTATAAAATTAATTGCTAGTCCTCGCCTACTTACGAAAATGCTTGCGGATTTTCTATCTGGTGTTTATTAGCTAAAATAGGTGCTTAAACACGCCACTAATCTTATACATCAACGTTGTGTGTAAGCTGAAAAAAGAAAAATGAGTGCCGAGAAAATATATGTTCAACTCCTTGACGGTTCAACAGCTTGGGTACCGACCAAAGTGGACAAACTTGACCTGAATAGGTTTAAAATATTGGAAGATGGCGAGTACATTGACTTTCCTTTAAAGGAATGGCCACTTCACCTTTTTGAGTTTTGGCCAGGTGACATTGTGGAAACAGAGCCGCAT
This sequence comes from Leeuwenhoekiella sp. W20_SRS_FM14, assembly GCF_052119605.1. Classification (NCBI taxonomy): domain Bacteria; kingdom Pseudomonadati; phylum Bacteroidota; class Flavobacteriia; order Flavobacteriales; family Flavobacteriaceae; genus Leeuwenhoekiella; species Leeuwenhoekiella sp. W20_SRS_FM14. The sequence goes on from NZ_JBGQOK010000014.1 coordinate 1,201, forward strand.
AAATTCTCGGACGGACAAATCGGACAAGTTGCTTCAAAACTCATAGAACCCGGACTTTGGCCAGAAAGGAAATTTGCAGAGTTCAAATTCAAAGCAACTATGGGACAACTTAATCTCAATCAAGTAACAGCAGACAAGTTCAAGGACGAAATAAACAGAATTAAAACGGATAACTTGAAAGGTAAGTTTTTCTACCCTGCGCTTTTGGAAACAGTGAAAAAACTAGACGAACTGAATGAAAAAAATAAAAGCCTACACACAACAAAACCTATAAACAATACGGGCTTTGGGTTTAATCTGAAGGTTTGCGTATTTTTAAGAAGACCGCAAAATCTTATGGATTTTGCTCTGGACAAGAAAAAATAAATCAAAACAATAAGATTTCGCTATGTGCGTGGTGGAAAGTAAACGCTAGTTTGCCCCCGTACTGTTCATAGCTAAACCGTTAGCTGTAATTTAAACCAACCTTTGTGATAGAAAAAAAAGACATCGAAAAATTAATAGTTCAGAACAAGAAAAGTAATCTGAAAAACCATTGGAATGATGCATTTTTTTATAACACAATAAAATACAGTGGAGAAATCAAACCAAATGAACTTTTGATTTGGCGTTCCTCTCATTTTTTGCGTGGTGCATATCCTATTTTCCATTTGACATTTGACAGAAATAATAAACTGAACGGAATAAAAACGGAGAAAAACCCTTACCACAAACTGCTGAATAAAATAACAATTGGATTTTTAATTGTGTTGATTTCAGGTTTGTTCCTCACAACTGATTTTAAAATGGCAGTAATTGGAACAATCGGAATTTCAGTTATTGGACTTTTATTGCATTTGGTTTTGGGAAAAGCCAAGAAATACGAAACCAAACTTCTGACAGACGAACTGAAAGAAGCAATTGAAAATATAGAACAAGCAAATAATCCAGAACTAATTAATAAACCAAAATCGGAATCAAAAACAGAAAAGGTAAAAGAATGGACTTTTACGAAAGTTTTGACAAGACTTCTTCTCTACCCTTTTTGCTTACTGATTTTATGGTTTTCGATTACTGGATTTTTACCAGATGGAAAAACATTATATGGAATATTTGGAATAGTAGTCGCATTGGCTTACCCAATAGCTGACATACTACTGATATTCGGAAAAAATAAAAACTACAGCTAACAACGGCTATAATTCATTGCGGCTGAATTCCTAATCGGAATTCAACGCAATTTTGCTATCTTTCGGCTACGGCGGAAAGAATCCTGCGGATTTTTCCGCAACGAAATCATAGCCAAAACCGTTGTGCATAATTTACCAAAACCAAATAAAAATTGACATTTAAGGAAGTTTATAATCTGACAATTAAATATTATCCATCTGAAATTGATATTTCGGATGGAAAAATGGTTGAAAAAGGTGGCGGAAAATTTAAAAAGTTATCGGAATCGTGGAACGATGCAGAATTGAAAACGGAAAAGGAATCTGATTTTATCAAACTAATGGTTTGGGGCATTTTTTGCGGATATCATAAAAAAGCAATTGACAACTTTATGAACGGAAAAAAGACAGTTTCCTTGAATGAATTGGATATGGGATATTTGAAATACAAGTTTGAGGAAAGCCTACTGGATACGGAAGATGTTTATTACGCTGAATTGAGAACGGAATATAAAACTGAATAAAAACTATGCACAACACCGGCTATAGTCCATTGCTTCTGACTTTCCTCGCGGAAAGTCCTCGCAAATTTGCTGTCTTCGGTTTACGGCGGAAAATCCTTTCGGATTTTCACGCAACGAAACCATAGCCAAACACGTTAGCATACATTTGAATAAACAATGAGCATTTTAAAAAACATCTTGGGAAAATTCAATAAAAGTAACTTCGAAGGAGTACGAATTGAAAAACTAAAACCCTTTGAAGAAAAACGCGAAAAAACAACTGACACAGTATGGTTTTCGTCTCATAACATAGAAAAATGTATAATAGCAACCAAAAAATTAAATCTTGAATATATATTTCTACAAACGAAAACTATAGACTTTCTAAATGATAAAAGACTAAATCACGTAAAAGGAATTTACATACAATTTGAGATTGAAGATTTAACGCCACTATATCGTCACACACAACTTACTCACTTAGGAATAGCTGAAGACAATGGTAAAGAATTTGATTTCATTCATTTTAAAAATTTAATATACATAGGTGGTATTGGACCAAAAAAATATATAAATTTTGATAAACTAGTAAATCTTAAATACGCATACCTTAGAAATTACAATAAAAAAGATTTTTCAGAATTTAGTGAATTTAAAAATCTTCGAAGAATAGAGATTTATTCACTAAACTGTGAAAATTTCAATGGTTTATCTGGATTAGAAAACCTTAAGGAAATTAAGTTAGAAATGTGTCCGAGAATAACATCATTAAGTGGAATTGATGAGTCAAACAAAAATCTCGAAATAGTTCATTTAATTAGCAGCAAAAAACTTGTAGATGCCTCTACTTTATCAACTCTTCCAAAGTTAAGAGATTTGTATTTGTACAAAGTGGCAGAGTTAAACTCGTTAGATTTTTTAAATTCTTCAAATTCTATTCAAGAGTTATTCATTCATCCGGAAAACGTTGGTGTAAAAAGAGATGACTATTATCCTTTAATCAAAAAATTACAAAACATTGGAAAAATAGAACAGCTAAAAAAATGGAAGAAATTAGATGACTATGTGAACAACAAAATAGATTTATCTAAAAATCAGACTGAACCGTTATCTGAATTACAATCAATACTTAAATTTTCACCCATTAAAAATTGGATTGAAAAGTACGAAGACGGACTTGAGCAGTATACACCTGAAAACTGTGATAAAGGAGAAAAAATACTATCCAACTTAATTCAAAAACTCGAACAAAACAAAGGTCTAGACAATGATGATAAAGTTAGCCTTATTAAGTCTAGCGTTATAGAATTCAACCAATTAAATGACAGTTTAGATGGGTGTTTTATTGAAACAGGAGAAAGAGAAGAACTTTGTGAAATTTTTGACAACATAGCTGATGCGGTCGGAATAAACATACAAGAATATGAAGATGGAATAGCAAGTGAATGGCGAGATTGGTAAAAAACGTATGCTAACAACGTATATAGCTCATAGCTAAATAGTTGCTTAATCGAAGTTAAGGCATATTTGGAAAGTCGCCAAATTTTTAAATTTGACGATTTCCAATAAAAAAATAAATAGTAAAATTTAAAAATTCGGCTTGTGGCTTAACCGAAAAACAATCGCTAATTTGCACGCTACGAGCCATATACAAAACCGTTGTAAAACATTTGAGAAAATGCTCGAACAAAATAAAGAAATTGAAAAAGTAATTGAACGGAACATAA
>NZ_JBGQOK010000015.1:0-4062 GCF_052119605.1 Leeuwenhoekiella sp. W20_SRS_FM14
TAACTCGGCTTTTTTCTGCCAACGCTAATAAAGCCAAAACACAAAAAAAGCCGGAAACTCGTTAAAGCTTTTATACGCGACCGTTAGCTACAATTTGAATGAACATTAGAACTACTTTCATAATACTACTGACTTTAGTCTGCTTTGAATCCTTTTCTCAAAGCATTTTTTCTGCTTTACGTCACGACGACGCTATCGATTTAAGAACAGATTCTAAAGTAAAAGAACTTACAAAGACCACTGTTTTCTACAACAAAAGCGGAACTGAAACCAAAAAAGATATTATAGTTGTAAATAAGCTAAATAAAATCACATCTGAATTGAGATATGACAAAAATGGAAAATTAGAAACACGCCTTTCTCGGACATTTGATTCTACTGGAATTAGAAGTTTACAAAGAAAAATTGAACGTTGGCATCCAGTCATTGGATATAGTTCCGAAACAGCTACTTACGAATACGATGAAAATGGTTTTATGATTAAAATAACAGACCGAAATCAAAACAATCAAATTATTAGAGAAACATTTCTAAAAAACAATGAAAATGGTCATCCAATCGAGTTAAAGCTGTATGCTGGAAATTCAAACTCTTACGGAACTGAAATTACGGAATATGACTATCCGAATAATTTGGCAATTACAAAGGTTCTTGACGATAATGGAAAAATAATATCTGAAAGCAAACACAAAATTGACTTTTCAATTAAAGATTTAGATAATTCAGAATATGACGAAAACGGAAATCTAATTAAATCAAAGAATTACGAATACGAATACAAATATGACAAGAATCTGAATTGGAAAAAGAAAGTTATTTACAAAGTAGAGAGTGGGAAAAGAAAGAAATATCAAGTTCTGACAAGAAAAATAAAATACGAAAAATAAAAACTGTAGCTAACAACGGCTATAGTTCATTACGGCTGAAATTCCTAATCGGAATTTCGAGCCTTTTTGCTAAATTTATGGTTACGGCGGAATGATACTCGCGTACCATTCCGTAACGAAACCATAGCCAAGACCGTTGTAAAATATAAAATTTGTTCAGATCTATAATGAGCGAAATATATTGAGTTTCCTACCTCACTTTCTATTACACTTACCAGTCTTACTCCTTCCCTAGTATCGCTTTTTGCTAAGGTCACGGATGGAAAAAATGATTTTCAAAACTGTATCTAAGCAGTTCGCAAAAACAACCCCAGAGGAAAAAATCATTTTTCTGTTTTAGTCGATCTAAAACCGATAATACATTTAACAACAATGCATAAAAGCAATAACGGCGCTTTTGTTGTTCGTTTATTAAGGTATTTTAGTATTTTAGTGCTGTTGGTGAAAAGTAAGTAACTCGGCTTTTTTCTGCCAACGCTAATAAAGCCAAAACACAAAAAAAGCCGAAAACCCGTTAAAGCTTTTATACGGGACCGTTGGCAAACATTTGAGCGAATGAACAAATCAATTACCTTTCTTATTCTAATTTCATTTTTTTTTAGTTGTAATAGAAATTCAGAACGAATTAAAATTACTGTATCACATTATGATAATCGAAATGTTGACGAATCGAAATGGAAAGACATAGAAATAATCAAAGATTCACTAACTGATTTAAAAGAAACAAAAGTAGATTTATATTTTAGTCAAAAGCTTGCCAAAATACCATTTTATATGCCAACGAATGGAATTTATAAGGATTCTATAAAAGATAATGAATGCAACTGGAATTCCTATCCTGCGAATGTTAAGTGCTATGAATATGACAATAAAAATCGTGTAAAAAGTATGAGTGTTAACGGTTCTGGAACAATGGGAACTTGGAATTACCAATACGACGAATTAGATAGAATTACTAATATTGAAAATTTAGGAACTATTTATACGATAAAATATGATGACAAATATGGAATTTTAAAAGAAATAATCAAAGACTTACCAGGTAACCTCGAGGAAAGAATAGAAATTACGTACGAATAAAAACGATTTGCCAACACCGTGTATAATTAATTGCTTTGGCAAGTGCCTATCTGGAAAATTCCTTCGGAATTTTCTCGCGTTCGTTTTTGTTTACTAAATTAGTTGCTGAAACACGCAACTAACCATACACAAAACCGTTACCTGCAATTTATTAAAATGAGATATTTTATCCTATTAACAATTTTTGGTCTTATTGGATGTAACTATTCTAAAAAGAAAGAGAGTATGGAGAAACCGATTTCAAAACTAATCAATACTATTCAAGCTAATCCTGATTGTGGGGTTTTCGAAATATTGAATTCGGATAACGATAATCCTATAGAATGGGAAATTAAACCAACAACTTTACAACTAATTCCAAATGGAGAGGGACATTACTTGACAAAGGCTTACCGAATTGAAAAAAATGGATTATACAAGTCTGCCTATATTAATGTCAGTACTCCTGAAAGAATAATTGATTTTGTAATATATGACCTTAAAAAACCTAGCTATTCCTATGCTTATAATTCGATAAATATAGAGGTAATACCAGCGGTCGCTTCTGATTGTTTTGGCTCTTATGAAGTATATTATTCTCGAAATAATCCTGACTTGTCAATAGAAGTACTGAAACAAGGTTTAGAAATAAGTAAAGAAAAAAATGTTATAGCCGAAGATTTGGGATATATTTTAAGAGACGAAGACAGACCCAAAGAGGCATTAAAATATTTTCTAATATCAGAAGAAAATGGAGCGTCATCTGAATTTATACTTGGGGAAATAGAAAGAATTTATCGTATTCTAGGGAGCAACGAAAAGGCTGATGAGTATCAATTAAAACTGGACGAAATAAAAACTGCAGGTAACAAAACCTAAACGTAATGCGGACTTTAGTGCAAAAACGAAAGGTCTGTGTATATTTATAAAGTCGCTAAATCTTATGGATTTAGCTTTGGAAAAGAAATATAAAACTAAACAATAAGCTTTAGCTTCGGGTTGTGGCGCAATGGGAATCGCTTCTCTAAAACCGCACTACGCTTAGCTCAAGCGTTGTACACAATATAAACCACCAGAATGAATAGAAAAATAATCACCCTTTTACTTTTAGCAATATTCACAAATTTTGGATATTCTCAATCGGAAAAAATTAATATTAAAACAGACCATTTAAGAGAGGCTAATTACCTAAAAATGGATGATTTTTATTTAACTCATTATCTATACATCGATTTGTTTTTAAGAGAAAATCTATTTCCAGAAGCAAGTCCCGAAGATGTTTCTTCTATTTTAGAAGCTCTTAAAAAATATGTTTCAGTAGAAAACAAATTAGACGTCGAAATTGAAAAACCTGGGAAAAGAAATTACTTGATTCGATTTGCCATTTTAAAGAAAGATGACGGAACTGAACTTTTGATTGCTTTCACAAATTGGACTGTAAAGAAAAAAGCTTTTGAAAAAGAAATCAAAATGGAAAATGATTCCTACACCAGATGGTATTTTCTTAATGGGAACAAAATGACTTACCGAAAAGATATGTCTGACCAAAACGATTACTCAACTATGAATAAATCTGACTTGGCTAATGCTTACTTATTCGATGAACTATCTGAAAACGATTCCGAGATAGAAAGCACAATAAATGAATACTTAAACCAAAGCGATATAAGTATTTCAGATAAAATTATGGCGAATTTAATTTTATTGAAATACCATATTTTTCAAAAAGAGAATGAAAATGTGACTAAACAAACTGAATACGTAACTGAATTATTTGAGAAAAATAAGTCGGAATCCAATTTAAGAGGTTTACAAGCAGCATTTAATGCGACAAAATTTCAAATAGAATTAAGTAAATAAATACTGTGTACAACAATGGTAACCGTTGCACAAGCCTTTAATTCTTAGAAAATATCACTTATTTAAACCGCTTTTAGCGGTTTTCTAGTTTTATGTCATTTGTAAATTAGCAGAATGAAGTCTCTTTAAAATGGACTTATACTCTTGATTTAACGTCATTGTGAACTTTAAAAACAAGACGAGCATCCCTGCCCCACTTTTGGTGCGTTTTTCAATAAACTTCAGGTATTTTTTGAGGTTGTAGGCGATGGCCGAG
>NZ_JBGQOK010000016.1:0-3382 GCF_052119605.1 Leeuwenhoekiella sp. W20_SRS_FM14
GGCGACTCGCCACACGTTCATTGACATATTGGGAAATAATAAGAATACGAGAGAAACAAAAGTTTTACTTAACTAGTAATAGTTAAGGCAAAATTATAGATAGAACTCATTAGAATACAAAAGAATACAAGGCTTGGTAGTAATACCTAAGTCCTTATAAGAGCAAGAAGTACAATAAGCTAAATAAGGGCGTATGGGGAATGCCTAGGCTCTCAGAGGCGAAGAAGGACGTGATAAGCTGCGAAAAGCTGCGGGGATTGGCACATACAAATTGATCCGCAGATATCCGAATGGGGCAACCCACTATACTGAAGGTATAGTATCCGCAAGGAGGCAAACCCGGGGAACTGAAACATCTAAGTACCCGGAGGAAGAGAAAACAAAAGTGATTCCGATAGTAGCGGCGAGCGAACTCGGATTAGCCCAAACCGGAATTGTTACGGCAGTTCCGGGGTTGTAGGACCACAACATTTTATGCGTAATGAATTAGAACACTTTGGAAAGAGTGGCCATAGACGGTGATAGCCCGGTATAGGTAAAGAGCGTTATAGATAGTGGTATCCTGAGTAGTGCGGGGCACGTGAAACCCTGTATGAATCTGGCGGGACCATCCGCTAAGGCTAAATACTCCTGAGAGACCGATAGTGAACCAGTACCGTGAGGGAAAGGTGAAAAGAACCCTGAACAAGGGAGTGAAATAGATCCTGAAACCATACGCCTACAAGCGGTCGGAGCGGCGCAAGCTGTGACGGCGTGCCTTTTGCATAATGAGCCTACGAGTTACTTTATCTAGCAAGGTTAAGATGTTCAGCATCGGATCCGTAGCGAAAGCGAGTCTGAATAGGGCGCATAAGTTAGGTTGAGTAGACGCGAAACCGTGTGATCTACCCTTGGGCAGGTTGAAGCTGTGGTAACACATAGTGGAGGACCGAACCCGTTGACGTTGAAAAGTCTTGGGATGACCTGAGGGTAGGGGTGAAAGGCCAATCAAACTCGGAAATAGCTCGTACTCCCCGAAATGCATTTAGGTGCAGCGTTGATTTATAGTTTTATAGAGGTAGAGCTACTGATTGGATGCGGGGGCTTCACCGCCTACCAATTCCTGACAAACTCCGAATGCTATAAAATGTTGATCAGCAGTGAGGGCATGGGTGCTAAGGTCCATGTCCGAGAGGGAAAGAACCCAGACCATCAGCTAAGGTCCCCAAATGTATGTTAAGTTGAAAAAACGCGGTTGAACTGCCCAGACAGCTAGGATGTTGGCTTGGAAGCAGCCATTCATTTAAAGAGTGCGTAACAGCTCACTAGTCGAGCGGTTCGGCATGGATAATAATCGGGCATAAACATACTACCGAAGCTATGGATTTGACATTAATTTGTCATCTGGTAGGGGAGCATTGTAACAAAGTTGAAGGTGTACTGTGAGGTATGCTGGATTGGTTACAAAAGAAAATGTAGGCATAAGTAACGATAATGCGGGCGAGAAACCCGCACACCGAAAGACCAAGGTTTCCCCGGCCATGCTAATCAGCCGGGGGTCAGTCGGGACCTAACGCGAACCCGAAAGGGGTAGTGGATGGACAACAGATTAATATTTCTGTACCTGCTCACGTTAAAAGTGACGGAGAATTAAATTTGGTGCGTGCTGACGGAATAGCACGTTGAAGCAACTTTTAAGGTTGCGATAGTACACTACGGCTTCGGCTATTGTGATAATCCAGAGGAGATTCTTCCAAGAAAAGCGAGTGAAGCAGCCCGTACCGTAAACCGACACAGGTGGTTGGGATGAGGATTCTAAGGTGCTCGAGAGATTCATGGCTAAGGAACTAGGCAAAATCGACCCGTAACTTCGGGAGAAGGGTCGCCCACATTTATTTGTGGGCCGCAGTGAAGAGGTCCAGGCGACTGTTTATCAAAAACACAGGGCTCTGCGAAATCGAAAGATGAAGTATAGGGCCTGACACCTGCCCGGTGCCGGAAGGTTAAGAGGAGATGTTAGCTTTTAGCGAAGCATTGAATTGAAGCCCCGGTAAACGGCGGCCGTAACTATAACGGTCCTAAGGTAGCGAAATTCCTTGTCGGGTAAGTTCCGACCTGCACGAATGGTGCAACGATCTGGACACTGTCTCGGCCATGAGCTCGGTGAAATTGTAGTATCGGTGAAGATGCCGATTACCCGCTATGGGACGAAAAGACCCCGTGCACCTTTACTATAGCTTAGTATTGACTTTGGACAAGTGATGTGTAGGATAGGTGGGAGACTTCGATCCTGCGTCGCCAGGCGTAGGTTAGTCATTGTTGAAATACCACCCTTTACTTGTTTGAAGCCTAACCCATATTATGGGGACAGTGCTTGGTGGGTAGTTTGACTGGGGTGGTCGCCTCCAAAAGAGTAACGGAGGCTTCTAAAGGTTCCCTCAACACGGTTGGCAATCGTGTGTAGCGTGCAATGGCATAAGGGAGCTTGACTGAGAGACATACAGGTCGATCAGGTACGAAAGTAGAGCATAGTGATCCGGTGGTTCCGCATGGAAGGGCCATCGCTCAAAGGATAAAAGGTACGCCGGGGATAACAGGCTGATCTCCCCCAAGAGCTCATATCGACGGGGGGGTTTGGCACCTCGATGTCGGCTCGTCACATCCTGGGGCTGGAGAAGGTCCCAAGGGTTGGGCTGTTCGCCCATTAAAGTGGCACGCGAGCTGGGTTCAGAACGTCGTGAGACAGTTCGGTCTCTATCTATAGTGGGCGCTAGAAATTTGAGTGGATCTGACCCTAGTACGAGAGGACCGGGTTGGACTGACCGCTGGTGTACCTGTTGTTCCGCCAGGAGCATTGCAGGGTAGCTATGTCGGGAAGGGATAAGCGCTGAAAGCATATAAGCGCGAAACCCACCACAAGATGAGATTTCTTTAAAGGGCCGTGGGAGACTACCACGTTGATAGGCTACAGGTGTAAAGGCAGTAATGTCATAGCCGAGTAGTACTAATAACCCGTAAGCTTATGTACGTCTTCCCGCAACGCAAGTTGCGGGAAGGACACTCTTATAATTTAGAGTATGTATGAATCTATTGTATTGTTTTTTAAAAGTATTTTTAATATTACCCAGTATGTTATGTTATTAGGTCAGCTATCCAAAGCAAAAGGATGAGTTGACAACGACTTAAGGTGGTTATAGCGACGGGGCTCACCTCTTACCATTCCGAACAGAGAAGTTAAGCCCGTTTGCGCCGATGGTACTGCATCTCGTGGGAGAGTAGGTCGCCGCCTTGTTTTAGAAATCCGCATCATTTAGTTGATGCGGATTTTTTTTTGCCCTAAACTCAGATCGTAGACTTGAGATATTAGACTTGAGACAAGAGAAAATAGAGAACAGAAAATAGA
>NZ_JBGQOK010000017.1:0-2023 GCF_052119605.1 Leeuwenhoekiella sp. W20_SRS_FM14
TGAATTAAAAAAGGGTAGTATCTTTGCCCTCCTGAATTTTGGCAACGAAATGTAGGATTAGTTCTTAAGAATCTTTTAGAATGTGGCTTAAAAAAAAACTTAATTTTTATTTGTTTGGTAAATAAAAAAGGTTGTATATTTGCAGCCGCTTTCGCAGAGAGCAACGCACATTGAAAACGAGATGATTTGGTAATAAAAATAAGGTTCGATTCCTTAGCATCTAACGAAGAAATTCTCTTGAGAGATAGAGAAAGTTCCTTGACATATTGAATTGACAACGCGTATTATTTAGAGATAAATAATATTTGAATTAAAGACTAGAATAACCATTTTGAGCACTCTGTAAAGAGTAATTAGATTTCCTTATATCGTGGAATATTATAAAAACACTACGATGAAGAGTTTGATCCTGGCTCAGGATGAACGCTAGCGGCAGGCCTAACACATGCAAGTCGAACGGTAACAGCACTTCGGTGGCTGACGAGTGGCGCACGGGTGCGTAACGCGTATGCAATCTGCCTTGTACTGAAGTATAGCCCAGGGAAACTTGGATTAATCCTTCATAGTCTATTTGAGTGGCATCATTTAAATAGTAAAGGTTACGGTACAAGATGAGCATGCGTCCTATTAGCTAGTAGGTGTGGTAACGGCACACCTAGGCTACGATAGGTAGGGGTCCTGAGAGGGAGATCCCCCACACTGGTACTGAGACACGGACCAGACTCCTACGGGAGGCAGCAGTGAGGAATATTGGACAATGGGCGAAAGCCTGATCCAGCCATGCCGCGTGCAGGAAGACGGCCCTATGGGTTGTAAACTGCTTTTATATGGGAAGAATAAGGTCTACGTGTAGACTGATGACGGTACCATAAGAATAAGCACCGGCTAACTCCGTGCCAGCAGCCGCGGTAATACGGAGGGTGCAAGCGTTATCCGGAATCATTGGGTTTAAAGGGTCCGTAGGTGGACTAATAAGTCAGTGGTGAAAGTCTGCAGCTCAACTGTAGAATTGCCATTGATACTGTTAGTCTTGAATTGTTATGAAGTAGCTAGAATATGTAGTGTAGCGGTGAAATGCATAGATATTACATAGAATACCGATTGCGAAGGCAGGCTACTAATAATTGATTGACACTGATGGACGAAAGCGTGGGGAGCGAACAGGATTAGATACCCTGGTAGTCCACGCCGTAAACGATGGTTACTAGCTGTCCGGCTCGATTGAGAGCTGGGTGGCCAAGCGAAAGTGATAAGTAACCCACCTGGGGAGTACGTTCGCAAGAATGAAACTCAAAGGAATTGACGGGGGCCCGCACAAGCGGTGGAGCATGTGGTTTAATTCGATGATACGCGAGGAACCTTACCAGGGCTTAAATGTAGTCTGACAGATTTGGAAACAGATTTTTCTTCGGACAGATTACAAGGTGCTGCATGGTTGTCGTCAGCTCGTGCCGTGAGGTGTCAGGTTAAGTCCTATAACGAGCGCAACCCCTGTTGTTAGTTGCCATCGAGTCAAGTCGGGAACTCTAACAAGACTGCCAGTGCAAACTGTGAGGAAGGTGGGGATGACGTCAAATCATCACGGCCCTTACGTCCTGGGCCACACACGTGCTACAATGGTAGGTACAGAGAGCAGCCACGTCGCAAGGCGGAGCGAATCTATAAAACCTATCACAGTTCGGATCGGGGTCTGCAACTCGACCCCGTGAAGCTGGAATCGCTAGTAATCGCATATCAGCCATGATGCGGTGAATACGTTCCCGGGCCTTGTACACACCGCCCGTCAAGCCATGGAAGCTGGGGGTACCTGAAGTCCGTCACCGCAAGGAGCGGCCTAGGGTAAAACCGGTAACTGGGGCTAAGTCGTAACAAGGTAGCCGTACCGGAAGGTGCGGCTGGAACACCTCCTTTCTAGAGCTTTGCTGCATAGCAGACAAAGCCACGACTATAAGGAAAGAAAAGTTCGAATACTTATTTTAGTTTTTAATGTTGTTGATTCAAGATATTTTTCGATTGATGGCTC
>NZ_JBGQOK010000018.1:0-1617 GCF_052119605.1 Leeuwenhoekiella sp. W20_SRS_FM14
CGGAATTGCTTACGCCAGTTCTAAACCGAAAATTAACGCATATCAACCCGTAACTGACGGTTATACGAGACCGTTGTGCAACATTTGACCAAAATTTCGTAAATGACAGAAAATTATTCAATATTTAAAAAGTTTCCGACTTTAGAACAAGCAAACGAATTGAAAGAATTGCTTAAAGAAAACGGAATTGAATCATTACTTGCCGACAATATTCCGCCAGTTGATGTCACATTTTCAGGAAACACTTTGCAAAACGAATTCGAAGTCAGAATTAAACAATCTGACTTTAAAAAAGCTGAAGAAATTCTTGAAAAGAATGCTGAAAATTTAATTGACCAAATTGACAAGGACTATTATATATTTGAGTTTACAGACGAGGAACTTTATGAAATTTTGCTAAAGTCAGACGAATGGAATGCGTTTGACTATACTCTTGCTCAAAAAATACTAAAACAGAGAGGAAAATCAGTTGACAAAGAACTTCTAAATTCATTGAAAAATGAAAGATTAAAAGATTTAGCCAAACCAGAAGAAAACCAAAAACCTTGGATTATTGCTGGATACATTTTTTCACATTTAGGTGGATTTTTAGGACTGATAATTGGATATTTTTTGTGGACTTCTAAAAAAGCATTACCGAACGGACAGAAAGTATATTCATATTCAGCAAATGACAGAAAACACGGAAAATATATTTTTTATATTGGACTAATAATAGCACCAACTGCTTTACTTTTAAAAGTAGTCGGACAATTTTAAAATAAAAACGTTGCACAACAACGGCTATAGTTCATTGCGGCGGAATTTCCTCTCGGAAATTTCTGCGTATTTACTAACTTAGGTTTACGGCGGAAAGAATCCTGCGGATTTTTCCGCAACGAAACCATAGCCAAAACCGTTAGGCAACATTTGAGAAACCAAAATTGAAACAGATTAATAACATATTCGGACTAATTTTGTTTGTAGTTATTGGAATTCCATTATTTATACTAATGCTTCCAATAATCATAATTTCAATACCGTTTTTGTATTTTCAGCGAAAACGATTTGAAAAAAAATACTCTGAATTTTTGACCGAGAATAGCGGAAAAAATTTCTTCTGTTACAATAATCGAAAGAACTCAAAAAAATATATTGAGGACGAAATAATACCGAATCTGACTGACGGAATTGAAATCGTGTATCTAAATGGAAAAAAAGTGGAATCGGAATATAGTCCGGAGTTTATTTCGGAGGCACTTTACAAACTCAAAAATTACAGTCGATTTCCACACTTAATGAAAATTCGGAATGGAAAACTGATTGATAAATCGATAAACAATCCGTTTTATAACGTGTTGAATTTGAACAAACCGAAAAACGAATTATTAACCAAAATCAATCGGTTCTTTGAATTGACTGAAATAAAAAACGTTGCCTAACAATGTATAACCGCAATTACGGCGGATTCGACTACGTCCGAATCCACTCGGAATTGCTAAGGTCAGTGCTTAACCGAAAAACAGTAACTTTAAACCCGTAACTGACGGTTATACGAGACCGTTGTAAAACATTTAAAACAAACTTATGAGTGATTTTGATTTTCAAAAATTAATGAGAGAATTAGATAAATCTTCT
>NZ_JBGQOK010000019.1:0-1196 GCF_052119605.1 Leeuwenhoekiella sp. W20_SRS_FM14
AGTATTCGATGAAGTTTTCTTTTATTAACCTTTCTTTTGATGGTGTAACTATCATTTTTTCAAAATGTTACATAACGTTCTCGGCTATGAGTAGTTGCGTGGGTTAGCACTTAACTTAACAAGTACACACCAAACTGAAAATCCGCTAGGATTTTCAGAAGTAGGCGAGAACAAGCAATTACTTATAGCCATTGTTAGGCAACGTTTTTTATTTTTCTATTTCTTTTAATTCAAATGTTTCAGCACCATCTTCGACTAGACAATGTTTCTCATTTAAAAGCTGAAAATCGTTTTCCCCATCTTCTCCAACAGTTTTAGTCAATTTACATTGCAAAACTTTTGTTAGTTTCAATTTGCTCATTGCCCTTGGATGAATGGCAACGCACAATCCATAACCTTTGGATTGAACACTTGGATAAACTACTCCGTCATAAGTAGAAGTTTTTGTGAAAATCTCGGTGAATTTTGCTGAAATTAAATACTCGTGATTGTTACCACCCGAAACATATTTAGAAAATTCCGCTGACAAGAATTTAAGACATTTAACTGTGTTCTCTCGGACGTCTTCAGGCATTTCATTTAAAAACTCAACGTATTTATTTTTCAAACTATTAAGATAAGGATGTTCATACTCAATTGTTGGGTCAATAATAGTCGCTAACGAAATATCTTCAGTTACTTCCCAGTTTCCAAAAGTCAAACGACTCTAACCTTCAATTACATCAGAGTTTCTCATTAGGCTTGAAATCTCGGAAGCACCAACAATTCTTGGGTACTTCATTTCTTCTTTGTCAAAATCTTCTTCTGAAATTACTGCACCATAAAACATTGTATTTTTTGGTGTACTCGCTCTCAAATAATTAGAATTGAATTTAGCAGGTTTGTATGAAATCCGTGAAACAGCACTAAATTCTGGTTCTTCTTTTGTGTTGTTGACAGCTCTCTCTATTTCCTTTGAATATTGGCCTTCAGGTGTTTTATGATAATCGGTAAGCATAATTCCCAAAGGTCCTAAACTTGTTAGTAATCTGTCTAATTCCGCAATCGGATATTCACTTAAATCAAGTTCTTTTAGTTGGTCAATAGCGTGCATTTCAGTTTTGGTTTTAAATGTTGCCTAACGGTCCAGTATATGAAAAGTAGCGCTGAAGAAAGGCACTATCCATTCGGTTATACTAAAGCCGAATTTTTAAATT